>JAEWUH010000111.1 GCA_023397245.1 Bacillota bacterium
TGTGGCTGTTTAGGTGTGGTAGCTTAACAATACACGAAAAATTCAAAATCTGCCATATTTATTTTTGAGGTGGGTGGAGAATAAAAGGAATTTTGAACAGCCATCGCGATAGCGATTTTGTTCAATAGTAAAAAATGAGTCAATGTATGAAAGAAGGGAAACGGAGGTTAATATGGAGAAGGTTAATATGAAACCTGATATGGTGTTTAGCCCGCAGCCAATGTATATAATTGGCACTAAAAACGAGAATGGAACACCTGATTTTTGCATTATTACCTGGTTAGGTTTTACGTATGATCAGACGCCGCACATTATGATGACTATAGGTGGAAGCAAGCAGACCAAGACAAACATACTGCGAGATAAAAAGTTCTCTGCAAATATGATTACGGAGGATAATCTTTGGCTTGCTGATTATTTTGGTAATACCCGGGGTGAGAATAAAGTGAAAAACCAAATATCTTATACCTGCAAGTGGGGGAACTCCGTAGATGTTCCAATCATAGATGAATGTCCCTGGGTATATGAATGCGAAGTGACAAGAGTATTGGAACTGGAAGGTTCTCATCTTTTTTTGGCTGAAATAAAAAATATTCAAATTGATGAAAAATTTAAAACTATGAATATGGAAAAAATTGATCTGACTGAATTGAAGCCAGCTATTTATGCACCATATAATTATTTTTCCATTGGAAAGAAATTAGGTGAGATGGGAGAATGGGAAAAATATTTATAAAGTATGGTTCACAGTAAAGTTTAAGAGGGGCTGAACACACCCCTCTCTAAAAAAACATAAATACCGGGCAGTTACACGTTTATATTCCTCGTAAGCCGAACCGAAAACAATGGGAAGATACTGCTCCTCTTCCAGAATCTGAAGGTGGAAAAGTATAACGCATAACAGGGTGAACACCAATTGCAGAGGATTGGAAAATGCCATCGCAAATCCTATGTAAAACAAATCAAATCCCAGAAAGGCAGGGTTTCGGCTGATTCGGTAAATTCCGCTTCTTATAAGCTCTGTGTGCTGGCCGGAATCCACACCGGCACGCCAGCTGGTTTTCATGCATGCCATAGCCGTAATAAATACCGCCGCCCCCACCATTGAAAAACCAATACCTGCGCAGCGTATGATATGCTGCGCAAGAAGAAGGTAAGCTTCTTTTACCACCAGCAGACTGATGATCTGCACCGCTGCCATGGTAAAAGAAGCAAATTTAAGAGCAGTTTCAATTCTAAGTGTGCGGACTGGTTTATTACCTCGTCCCAGGCGGTTTGTAGAAATGCCCCGCCTTTTTAACAGAAGCTGTTTACACAAATAACTGCCATAAAATAATACCAATACAAGAAAACCAAACCAATACAAGCGATTCATAGTTTTTTCCTGCCTTTCCGGAAAGATATCAGTTTTTCGTTTGCAGCACCCGCATTGCGTTTAATATTGCAATCAGTGACACACCTACGTCTGCAAAAACAGCCTCCCACATGGTAGCGATACCAAAAGCGCCAAACAGAAGAATGATGCCTTTTACCCCCAGGGCAAATGCGATGTTTTGCCAGACGATACGTTTGGTTTTGTGTGCGATAGTGATGGCATCCGCCAGTTTGGAAGGTTCGTCGGTCATCAGGACAACATCGGCTGCTTCGATAGCAGCATCCGAGCCCAGTCCGCCCATGGCTATACCGATATCTGAACGGGCAAGTACCGGCGCATCGTTAATGCCGTCTCCCACAAAGGCAAGCTTGCCTTTTGCGGACTTGCCTGCATTCAGAATTTCAACCTGCTCCACTTTTTGATCTGGCAGCAGCTGTGCATGAACCTCATCCAGATCGAGCTCTTTTGCAACTGAGTTTGCAATCTGTATGTTGTCTCCGGTTAACATAACTATCCTGCGGACCCCGGCATCCTTAAGGCGTGCAATCGCTGCACGGCTGTCAGACTTGATTTCATCAGCAATTACAATAGTTCCGGCAAAGATGCCATTTACTGCTACATAAACCTTCGTTCCAATCTCATCATTGGGCTGGAATGCAATATTTTCCCGCTCCATCAGCTTATCATTTCCTGCTAGTATAACCGCCCCATCCGCTGTGACGCGGATGCCGTGTCCTGAAATCTCTTCATAGTCCTGCAGAGCATCCCTGGATATTTCTTTGTCATATGCCTTCGTGATGGAACGGGCAATGGGATGGTTGGAGAAGCTTTCAGCATTTGCCGCGTATTCCAAAAGCTGTGCTTTTGTGGTATCGCCGGCAGGCAGCAGGTTTCTGACTGCAAATATGCCTTTGGTAAGAGTACCTGTCTTATCAAACACAACAGTATCCAGGTTGTTAAGCGCTTCCAGATAGTTGCTTCCTTTTATCAGAATGCCTTGCCTTGAAGCTGCTCCGATACCGCCGAAGAATCCAAGCGGAATTGAGATAACCAGTGCGCAGGGACAGGAGATAACAAGAAAGATGAGTCCCCGGTTGATCCATTCCGTCCAGATGCCGCCGAAAAACAGAGGAGGAACGACCGCAAGCAGAAGCGCAAGTCCTACTACTGCCGGTGTATAGTAACGGGAAAATGTTGTGATGAAGTTTTCAGAAGGAGCCTTTTTACTGCTGGCATTCTCAACCAGATCAATAATTTTCGCTACGGTGGATTGCCCAAATTCCCGTGAGACTTCTACAGTCAGTACGCCGCTTTGGTTGATGCAGCCCGCCAGAACCGTTTCTCCAGCTTTCACAGAACGCGGAACCGATTCACCGGTCAGTGCGCTGGTATCCAGCATGGATTCGCCATCGACAACCGACCCATCCAGAGGAACTTTTTCACCGGGGCGAATAATGATGATATCACCGATATTCACCTTATCAGGATCAACCTTTTCCGTGCTTCCGCCACGCTTTAAATTGGCATAATCGGGACGGATATCCATAAGGGATGTAATAGATTTTTTGGATTTGCGAACAGCAGCATCCTGAAAATATTCGCCTACCTGATAAAATAGCATGACTGCAACGCCTTCCGGAAAATCACCAATTGCAAATGCGCCAATTGTAGCAACACTCATTAAAAAATTTTCATCAAATATCTGACCCTTTGAGATGTTCTTCAGCGCCTGCATAACAACTTCACCGCCGAGTATTAAGTAGCTGAGTCCAAACACGGCAAACTGATAAGCGGCTGCGTTTGGAAATGCTTTTTTCAGTACCAGACCTGCTCCAAACAGGAGAATGCCGAATATCAATTGTATAATTTTTGTTTTATTTAAGTCCCCACCTTGATGTTCATGTGTATGTTCATGTGAATGTTCATGATTATGATTATGTGCCATATTCATACCAACCTTTCTTTCGTTTGTGTAAAACCCGGTAATAATTCATTACTTGCCATACTGCATGTAACCGAACTGTTGAATGACTGTTCAATTGTATTATAGTTGAATGTATAGTCAATTGTCAATACGAATTTTAAAAATAGAAATTTATGATAGCTGCGTTTTACACAGATAACCGTTATTCTTCCTTATTTTTCTATGAATATGCCATGTCATGTAATATCATCTTATACTGTTTGGTTTAGAATTTAAGTAAAAAAAGTTGAAAATAATAGTAAATGTGACGTTTTTTGGTAATATTGTAAAAGATTATGGAATAATGATCTGATCTATGATATATTTCATTATATTAGAATAATTTTTTCTTATTTCTAATAGTAAATACTATTATTTAAAACTGGAGGATACAAAAGATGTATTGCAAAAATTGTGCGAAAGAAATTGACGACAAAGCAGTGGTATGTCCGCATTGCGGCGT
>JAEWUH010000009.1 GCA_023397245.1 Bacillota bacterium
TTATGGAAGTTACACAGGGAATCAGCACGGTCAGCGAGCAAGCGGAAATTGATGAAATGAAGGGAAAATATCTGACTTTCTGGACAGACCGTCAGCTTTTTGGCGTTCCGATTTCCGATGTTGTGCAAATCATCGGTATTCAGGAAATCACACCGATTCCGGATTCCCCCGCTTACGCAAAGGGCGTTATCAATCTGCGCGGGAGCATCATCCCTGTAATTGATGTCCGCATCCGGTTCAGCAAGCCGGAAGAGAAATACAATGAACGCACCTGCATCATTGTAACAAAAATTGACGAGAGCTTCATCGGATTCATCGTTGACTCGGTCGACGAAGTGACCACCATCAGTGACGAGAATATTTCTCCGGCTCCAAGGGTTTCCAAGGATCGCACCAACGCGTATCTGAACGGAATCGGAAAAGTCGAAAATAAAGTTGTCCTGCTGCTTGATACATCAAGGATTTTAAACGACGAAGAAATTCAAGAGGTTAACAACGCGGTTTCAAATCTAAAATAATGCAGAAAAAATTGAACAAGAGGCGTTAATTTATGAAAGTCAAAACAAGAGTATATCTGACACAGCTTTTCATTGCATTGCTTTCTATTGCCGGCGGCGCAGCCGCAGCATACTTATACTTTCAGCTTCATGCCATGATTCCCGCAATCGTTGCTGCAGCGGTTCCGATCCTAATCACGCTGGTCTTTTCAAGATTCGGCGCCGCAAGCATTCTGAAGCCGATTGAACTGATGAAGAACGCTGCGCAGCAGATCTCTCAGGGGGAACTGGACGTATCCCTTGACTTCACAACAAAGTCGGAATTCGGCGAGCTTGAACAGGCCCTGCAGGATACGGCGGAGAAACTAAAGAAATATATCGGCGAAATTTCCAGAGTGCTGCAAAGCTTGGCAGTCGGAAATCTGGATGTGGGTGTCAATGAGAATTTCCACGGAGAATTTGAGGAAATCGAAGAAGATCTTAAAAATACGGTTTCCATGCTGAACCAGAATATAACCATGTTCAACAATTCTTCCGTCGATGTGTCCAACGTATCGGATCAGGTTGCAAACGCGGCCCAGTCGCTTGCACAGGGCGCAACCGAGCAGGCGAGCTCCATTCAGGAGTTGTCCGCGACGATTACGGAAATATCCGTACAGGTGAAAAAGAACGCTTCCCATGCTACGGACGCCAACAGTTCCTCTACGGCTGCACAGGAGAAAATGCAGGATGTTTCCACTGAAATGGATAAAATGCTGGAGGCAATGTCCCAGATCAGCGAAATGTCCACCCGAATCGGCAATATTATCAAGACGATCGACGATATTGCAAGTCAGACGAATATCCTTGCTCTGAACGCTGCGGTCGAGGCCGCAAGGGCCGGCGCGGCGGGCAAGGGCTTTGCCGTGGTTGCGGACGAGGTTCGCAATCTTGCCAGCAAAAGCGCGGAAGCGGCAAAAAATACAACCGATCTGATTGAAAGCACCATTGAGGCGGTGGAAAACGGCAAGAAGATTGCGGACGCTACCGCGAAAATTCTGGATGAGGCTATTGTTGCCACCACAAATTCAACGCGTCTGATCAACAAAATCGCACAAGCCTCCAACGAGCAGGCTACCGCGATCAGTCAGGTAAATCAGGGCGTTGAGCAGATTTCCGCAGTGGTGCAGACAAACTCCGCAACGGCGGAAGAAAGCGCGGCATCCAGCGAAGAAATGTCAAAGCACGCGAAAACCCTAAAGACACTTGTAAACCATTTCACTTTAAAGCAGGCAGTATCCTGAACCTCGATTACATAACCAAGCCCCGACCGATGGGCCGGGGCTTTCAATTTGCAGAAAAACGGACAGGCTGCGGAAAATCATGTAAAATCGGGCATGAAGAAGGCGCTAAGACAATATGTCTTAGCGCCTTCTTCATAAAGGAGCCGCGGAAATATTACATACGCCGTCGATTACAATGTTCTGTATTTCACGCTGTTTATAAAGATCCAAAACGCTGTCCACATGATTAATGATCCGCACTATGGGCCGGAGCGGATGGTTATCGTTCTGTTCCACAACAATGGCAATCTGACCGTTGCTCAGTTTCACGCAGGAACCGATCGGATACGGTGAAACTTTTTTCAGAAAGGCTTCCACGATTTCAACATCAAACATGTTTCCGCAGGCGCCCATAATATACTCGATCGCTTCGGGCGGAGAAGAAGGGTAGCGGTATGGCCGGACGGACGTAAGCGCGTCGTAAACGTCCGCAATAGAAATAATTCTGCCAAACAATGGGATTTTATCTCCGCGAAGACCGTTCGGATAACCCGAACCGTCGTATTTTTCATGATGAGTAAGAACGCCCGCACAGATTTTGCGGTTGGCAAGATTGTTTTTCAGAAAGAATTCCGCACCCTTTTCCGGGTGTGTTTTCACAATTTCAAATTCATCGTAAGTCAGCTTTGCCGGCTTGGAAATAATTTCGATTGGGACCGCCATTTTACCGATATCGTGAAGCAGCGCACAGAACCCAAGCTCATAAAGGTCATTTGTTTTTAAATTCAGAGAAATTCCGATTGCGATGGAAAGCACCGAGACGCCAAAAGAATGATTGTATGTATAATCATCGTAAGACCTCAGATTTTCGATGCTGATTTTTGCCTCTTTATTGTTCTTCAGCGCATTCACCAGCTTTTTGGATACGTCCATCGTCTGGTTAATGCTGTTAATATTGATATTCTGAGCGGTTTTGTCAAACATTTCAAAGACACGCTGAACGCTGGAAACCGCCTCCTGATGCAGTTCCGGCTGAATGGGTGAATCAACGGTAAAACTGTCTTTCTTTTCGAATGAATGAATGTATGCGCCAAGTATATTCAAGTCTTCCAGCCTGTTTATATAAGTTTGCGTTAAAATCTGCCCGGACCTTAACATGGCGACCTTGCTTGTTTTGCAGTCGAATAAATAAACATCCCGGTCCAGCACCATTCCAACTTCCAGTTTATCAATGGGAACAAACGTCATACGCGATCATCTCACTTTTTTTAACACTCTTTGATTTTAAAACAATTATTTGAAATATCTAACTATAATTCAATATGATTATTATACATTATATATCGTCAAAATCAACCATAAATTAACTTCATGGAACGCAACAAAATAAAAAACTTTTTGATTTATCTCTAATTTTCAGGCTTTATGATACGATATAATAATTGTAAAAGAATTTCTAGAATATGTTGTTTTGTCTGGAGGGAAAAACCATGACTTCGAGTACTTCGAGTACCTCTTCCACATCGGCGACTACCACCAGCTCATCCAGGCGTTACACCGGGTTAATATCGGGGCTGGATGTTGACACCCTGGTTAAAAACCTTTCCAAGGGTACGCAGACTAAGATCGACAGGCTTACACAGAAAAAGCAGCTTGCTTCCTGGCGGCAGACCTCTTACCGCGAGGTTACGACGGCCCTTCAGGAATTTCAGGATAAATACTTTAAGACCTCCAGCAGCAGCTGCATTTCCAACACGGACTTCTTCCAGACGACCTCGATCAGCAACAGCTCGAGTTATCTGAATGTGAGCGGCAACTCGACCAACGCATCTAAAATGGTGATTACCGGGATTTCGCAGCTTGCCGTGCAGGCAAACTTTAACTCAAACCATAAAGTATCCAATGAAACCGTTTCATCGATGGCCGCTGTCAGCGATTACTATACCAAAAGCAGCATTGCCGGGAATACCGTAACCGTGAATTACGGCGGAACGGATTATGCCCTTACGCTGGACAGCGACTTCCTCTTAAGTGATACAAATTCGGATACGACAAATGTGAATAATGTAATAGCCGAACTGAACAGTGAGATTTCGGCAAACAGCAGCTTGAGCGGAAAGCTTTCCTTCTCTTATGACGGTACCAATGTGAAGCTCAGTTCAACGGATGGTACGACAAATCTGTATGTAAAATCCGGTTCTTCCAACCTGCTGTCCGGTTTAGGCCTGACTGCATCCACCACCGGGACTACGTTGGTGACCGGCGGTACCACGCAGGTAAAGGATTTCTTTAACAGTACATTAGCTGCCGGTTCCGCTCTGGATATTACGATTGACGGAACGGCTTATACGCTTGAAATAGCTTCCGACACTACTTTTGCAGCCAATGCCACGACGGATACAATTTCATCCACGCTGCAAACCGCGCTGCAAACCGCGATCAGCAACAATTCCGATTTGAAAGGGAAACTGACAGCTACCGTTACCGGCGGTGTTGTTACATTAAGTGCCGCAAGCGGAACAGTGGCGGTGACCGGCGGTTCTCAAAACCTGCTGGATGGTTTGGGCCTTACCACAAGCTCTGCCGGGTCATCCATAACCGGTACCGTGAGCCGGGACAGCCTGGTAAAAACCGATTTGGACTATGCCCTTGCGGGTTCCACAATGACCTTCAGCCTTGACGGTGTATCAAAGACCATTACTTTTGCCGAAAGTGATAAAACACAGTATTCAACGGCTGACGGTCTAAAGACATATCTGCAAACCAAGCTGAACAATGTCTACGGCAGCGGAAGCGTTGTAGTCGGTACGGATTCCGGTAAGCTGACCTTTAACGCAGCGAACGCAACCTCTACCTTTACGGTATCGTCCTGTGATAATTCAGGCATTCTCGGCTCGGAAGGAATCCTGCATATATACTCAGGCGAATCCAACCGCTTGAATACGAATAAAACCCTGGAGGATTTGGCTTCCAACTGGAATACAGGTCTTACCGCGGGTTCGGACGGAACCTACGGGATTACCGTCAACGGAAAAGCTTTTATCTTTAAAGCTACGGATACCCTGGCTACGGTAATTTCCACCATCAACGGCGACAGCGACGCGAACGTTACGATTGCCTATTCCAGCACGCTGGATACATTCAGTGTGACTGCGGACGGCGGCGGCGCAAACAGCAAGGCGGATATTTCCGACACCAGTGCTTCTACCGGCAACCTTGCTGAGGTACTGTTTGGAACAAAATCCACGCAAACTGCTACTGCCGCTACCTTAACTTATGATTTTTCCGGCCAGGACAAAACCACACTTGATAATAAAACCATTACCCTAAACGGCATCACTTACGAATTTACCGGCGACGGCACGCTTTCGGATGTAAGCCATACCGCAATCGACATCAGCGCAACCACAAGTTCCACCGGTATTGCCTCTGCGTTCAGCGCTGCTGTAAACCTGACCGGCTATAAGGATACGACCAGCAACAACATCGTTACGTTTACCGCCACAACCACGGGTGCCAAAACCGCACCCACTGCCTCGGGCGATGTAACGGGCACCTTTACAAACGGCATAAACCAGAATTCAGATTACACCGTAACAACCGGGCAGGACGCCATACTGACAATGAGCTTTGACGGCAACAAAAGCGATGCCACGACCATTACGCGTTCTGAAAATAAGTTTACACTGGACGAAGTAAATTTTGAGCTTTTAAAAGCCGATTCTACCGGTTCTACCGTAAATGAAGACAATCCTATTACATTTACGCAGAAGAGCGAAGTGGATGATTTATATAAGAAGCTGAGTTCCTTTATTGATGACTATAACGCCGTTATAAAGCTTGTAAGCGGAAAGGTAAACGAAAGCACAAAAACGGACGGTACAACCTATGCTCCTTTGACGGACGACCAAAGGAGCGAAATGAGCGAAACAGAAATCACAAAGTGGGAGACCTATGCGAAGAAAGGCATCCTGCAGTCCGATTCTCTGCTGACTTCCCTCAACGACGACCTGCGCAGCGCAATGGCCAATGCGGTCACTTCCGTAAAAAGCTCCCTTGTCGCAATCGGTATTGACGAAGGGGATTACGATGAGTACGGGAAGCTTACCGTTACGGAAAGCGACCTGAAAGACGCGCTGACCAATAACGCAGAAACCGTAAAAAACCTGTTTACGAACAGTGATGACGGCATTGCCAAAAGGCTTACCGATATCCTTACGGCAAATATCAATACAAGCATCGGCGACGACGGCCTGCTGATTCAAAAGGCCGGCACTTCCTCCCGCAATTACGATACCAGTGCGCTTGGCACAGAGATGTCGGACTATACTGATAAAATTTCAGATTTAAAGGATCAGTTGGAAGACGAACAGGACCGGTATTATAAAAAGTTCACCGCGCTGGAAACTTATATGAGCACGATGAATGCTCAGGCAAGCCTGTTTACATCTTCATCCTCATCCTCCTGATGATCATTCGGAGTAAAACGAAACGGGGGCATTTGAAATGTCAAATCCAATTCAACAGTATAAAGAGCAGGCCATTTCCACCATGTCTCAGGGAGAACAGCTGGTCGTTCTTTTTGATGAAGCGCTGAAAAATCTGCATTACGGCTCTATGATGCTAAAGAACGAAAACTTTGTAACATCGAGAAAATGCACTTTAAAATGCAAAAATATTTTTTCCTACCTGTCCGTTGTTTTAGACCATAAGTACAGCGTCGCCGAAAATTTAGACGAGCTGTACCAGTTCTTCATACAGCAGATTGAAAAAGCGGAAGCAAAACAGGATCCCGCCCTTTTGGACGAGCTGGTACCGCTGGTAGAGGAAATGCGCGACACATGGGTTCAGGCCGACAAGCTCTCTCACATGAACAAATAGTGCGGAGGAATTATGCCAAACAGTGAAATCATTACCTGCCTGGAACAGAAAGAGGTCCTGCTGGCAAAGGTAATGGACCTTACCAAACAAATTGAGGTAAGAACCAGACAGCCGGAAATCAATTTGGATGATTTTCTTGAGCAGCGCGTTCCCTATATGAAACGCGTTCAGAAATGCGACCAGCTCATTGCTTCAAATGTAGAGCAGCTGGAGCCGGAACAGCAAGTGCGCATGAAGCAGGTTCTGGATTACGAAATTCCGGAGGCTCAATGCAGCGAGGAAGAGCTTTGCATTATGAAGCTCCGCAAAAGCTGCGACCATCTTTTGCAGAGGATCAACGTATTGAACAAGTCTTCCTACGACGAAATTAAGAAGCAGTATGACTTTGCAAGGGAAAAACTGATTCAATTACGCAAAGAGGGCAAAACGCCCAATATGTTCCACAACACGCGGAGATGACATTCCGCAATCATAAAGGCTTTCTTTCAGAGTACCGGACGTACTTGAAAGAAAGCCTTGTTTTTATATGTATTCATTTTCAATATCTCTTGGTACCAAAGGAGAAAGATTTCACCACCATGGTACCGTCCTCCGTATAAAAGTAAACTGTCCTGCCGTAATTCAGCCCGGTGTCCTCCGCGTAAATCGGTATCCCGAAACGGTTCAGACAGCTTTTGACCGCCACGACATTGCGGGCCCCGATATTTCCGAACGAGGAATCGCCGGCAACCTCGAACATCTTTGCCCCGCCCGCAATTTTTGCGGCTATCCTTCTTCGGTTACAGCCCAATTTCTCCATTTCCCCGATCATCTCCGGAATGCAGGTGTCGGCAAACCGATACTTGTTTTCTTTGGGATTGTTTTCCGGATAATTCGGCAGCATAATATGGCCGAGCCCGCCGATTTTCAGCACCGCATCATACAAACAGATCCCTACACAGGAGCCTAATGCATACGTAACAAGAGAATCATCGAACTTAACAATTTTCATATCCGATATGCCGATTGTAACCATATTGCTCATAACTCGATACCTAATTTCCCCATTAATCTATTCAGAGAATCCATTGTAGGTACGAGCAGCATATTTGCCGAAACTTCTTTCTTTCCGCTCAGAAAATCGCCCTCAATAAAAATAATTTCATCGGATACCGAGCTCATTTCAATCGCCGGTACGCTTAAAAGCGCGCCCACCATATCCACGGTAATCGCCGGCACGGAAGTCTTCATCGCAAGCTGTGACAGGGTGCTGATGGAACCCGTATAGGCATTGATCATAATGTTGCCGATTTCCGATATGGCGGAAAGTTCCATCTCGGAAAGATGGTCGCAGCTTACTTCCTTGTCGCCGAGCAGGGTGTCCAGCATCGCCTTGGCAAAATCCTGTTCAATAATAAACATCATAATGCCCTCAACGTCTCCGCAGAGCTTGGCCAAAATCCCGATCACAACATTTTCGGGGCCGCCCATCGCCGTCGCGGCGTCGTTGATATTCAGGATACGCACTTTCGGGACGGTCATATCCACTTCCGTATTCAACATCTGGGAAAGGGAAGTGGCCGCATTGCCCGCGCCGATGTTTCCGATTTCCTTCAGCACATCAATGTGCATCTCGTTCAGCTGATCTAAATTATAAATAGACATTTTAAACCCCATGCCGCCGCACCGGCCCTTTTAACCGTAACTCTCCTTTTGCGGTTTTTTAAGGAGCTATATTCTTTCTGAAGGTGGCCGCCGGTCATACCATATCGGAGGGAAGCACCGGGCCGAAAACAATGCGCTCCTGATCCGCATAGAACCTCATATTGCTGCTTTCGGTCTGCACATTCAATGTGAAAGGCCCTATTGTCATTCTGGTGCCGGGATATATAATTCCGGTGCCGATGACATTAAAATCCATTAAGCTCTGGTTATTTGCCTGCGCTTCTTTGATTTGCTTTTTAATCTGATTTACCGTCTCGGTCAGCCTGCCCTTTTCAAAGATCGCCGATTTGATCAGCCGGTTTCCCTGCTCGGAATTTTTCTGGCCGTTCAGCGTGATCTGTTTGGTCAGCTCGGAGAATTTCTCCTGGTATTCGTTCAGCCTGTTTTCCGCCTGCGCAAGCAGGGCGTTCAGCTCTTCTATGCTTTTTGAACCCTGATCGACGGAAAGGAAGGAGGAAATTGCCTGCGACTGGATGGACACGCGTGTGGCAATGTTGCCCGCCGTACCGATATTTTTGGCGTAAATCCGGTTGCCCGCTTCATAGATGCCACTGATCAGCGAGGCCTTGCGTCCTTTCAGGATAATGGAGTCGCCTGCTTTTGCCTGGGAATTCATCAAAACGTCCGCGCAAATATTATGTCCGGCAACCAGCTTTGCATTTTCAAAGTATTTGCCGACGATATCGCCGCCGGCTTTCAGGGTGCCTTTTCCCATGCCGTTCATCCCGTTGGAAATAGATATGTTCCCCTTTGCCTCTATTACGGCTCCTTCGGCCATGCCGCGGATGGAGATGTCTTTCTCCGACTTTACGAAAAAGCCTTCCCGGACGTCTCCCTGAACGATAACAGAGCCTGCCGCACTGATATTTCCGGAAGAGCCGTCCACATCGCCGCGAATAATAAATACGTCGTTTACATTGATGCAGCCGTTAATATACTCGATACAGCCGTCCACGCCCGCAAACAGCGAAAGCTGGTCCTCTGAAACGGACGTATTGTTCCCCAGCGGCAGCGAAGGAAACTTTCCCTGCCGGAACTGCACCGTATTGCCGTAAACATCGGTTCCGTCCCTGCCGGGCTCCGGAGGGACAATGCGGCAAAGCGTTTCCCCCTTGCCGATGTTCTTTACCAGACCCAGGTCACGGAAATCGACCGTACCGTCCTCGCGTTCGCGCGGCTTCAGCCCGTTATCGGTATCAAATTTAAAGTCGATCCAGCCGTCGACCCCATCGACCGGAGGCGTTCCCTGTGCACAGACCAACTCCAGATAAAACCGTTCTTCGCTGCAGAAGGTGCGGATTGCTTCGTCGCAGAGGCCATAAACGACCCCGTTTTCCTTAAGGTAACCGCAAATCTGCTCCGGAGTGATTTTCTGCCCCGCATAAGCCGGCTTTACGCGCAGATATACCGTCATGTTATCCTTGGCAATCTGCAGCTGATAAACCGGTTTTGGCTCTTCCTTCTTCGGCGAATCTTCCTCAGATACCGTAGACGTTCCGGTATCAAGCGTGTCCATATAACGCGTGCCCCCTTAGTATTAAAACGTATGGAAACCTTCGTTATCTCAAACTATTGATCGTCTGTGTAATTTCGTCCGACATCTGGACGATTTTGGAATTCATCTGGAATGCCCGCTGTAAGCTGATAACGGACGCCATTTCATCCGCAATGCTGACATTGGAGCCTTCCAGCCAGCCCTTTTTCAGCTCCGGATTTACCGCCGCAGTCGCTGTTCCGGAAGCAGCCGTGGGTAAAAAGGAGCAGTTTCCGATGCGTTCCAGCGCGCCGCTGTTCTGAAAGGTATAAACGCCGATAGCGGCAGAGCTGTCGTTTTCATTTGCAACCGTGACCGGCTGTCCCTTGGAATCCAGCACCAGCCCGCCGTCGGAAGCCGTAAGATAGTTTTTACCCTGCGTTACAGTCAGATGGAAATTGCCGTTCTTCGTATATTCCACTCTTCCGTCCTTCTGCACGGCAAAAAAGCCGTTCGGGTCTAAGATCGCATAATCCAGCGGAAGTCCGGTCTGCTGAATTTCTCCCTGACTCATCTCGATATCGGTTTTATCGAGTTTGGCACCGTGCCCGCTCTTCAGGTCGGAATTGCTGCCCTGGGCGTCCTTCATATTGGAATAAATCAAATCCGCAAAGGTAGCTTCGGATGCCTTATACCCCGAAGAGGACACGTTTGAAATGTTATTGGCCGTTACGTCAAATCCCTTCTGCATCTCAGTCAGGCTGGCCGCGGCCGTATAAAAAGAATTAATCATTCTCCGTTACCTCCCGTTATATCTTGGCAATATCGGTAACTGCTTTCTGCAGCACCTGGTCGTACATTTTCAGGCTCTCCGAGCAGGACTGCAGGGTGCGCTGTGCCGAAATCGCATCGGTCATCTCTTCGGCCGTATCGACGTTTGAGCCTTCAAGCGTTTTCCACAGGATCTGCGGGTTCTGCTCCTGCGTTGCTCCGGCGGCTGCCGTAAACAGTCCGTTCGGGGCAAGCTTCAGATTATTATAATCGGCGAAATTATAAACGGCGATTTTATCAACGATGCTGCCGTTTACATAAATATTTCCCTGACCGTCGGAAGTGAAGCTGTCGGTGCCGACCCGGATTGGGCCGTTATTCCCGACCACGCGCCCTACGCCGTTCAGCGTAAGGTACCCTTGCGCGTCCACGTTGAAGCTGCCGTTGCGCGTATAGTACAGGCCCGTGTTGTTCTGGCCCTGCACCGCAAAAAAGCCCTCGCCCTTAATGGCAAAGTCCTGATTCCTGCCGGTATTGTTAAGGGAGCCCTCGGAATGTATCACATTGGTCTTGTCCACCGTGCTGATTGCGCCCAGCTTGCCAATCGGCGTTACCGAATGGGAATCAATGCGGGAAATAAGAATATCCCCGAAGGTTGTGGAGGAAACATCCTGCTTCTTATAACCCGGGGTCTCAACATTGGCTATATTATTGCTGATGCCGGAGAGCTTTCTGCTCTGCGTAAGAATTCCGGAACCCAGCGTGTAAAATCCTCTTACCATTTTTCAGCCTCCCAAAACTTTACTGGTTGTTGTATTCGGTTAAAAACTTTTTCAGTTTTCGCAGCGCGTTGGAGTGGATTTGCGAAACCCGGGAATCACTGATCCCCATTACGCTGGAAATCTCTTTGATTTTAAGCTGTTCCTTATAATAAAGGGAAATCACTGTTTTTTCTTTTTCATTCAGCTGTTCAATGTCCTGCGCGAGGACATCCTGCAGCTCCTTTTCCGCCACAACCTGTTCCGGGCCGCGGATCGGGTCGCCGGTGAGGCTGATTTCTATATTCTCAAGGCCTTTTTCGTAAATCATTTCCTCAAAGGAAAGCATATTGAGCGCACAGGTTTCCGCCTGCATCTTCTCGTATTCCTCCAGGCTTACCTCCAGAAATCCGGCAAGCTCCCGGTCGGTTGGAGTTCTGCCCAGCTTGTGGTTCAGTTCGTTTTCCGCTTCAATGATATTCTTGGCGATTCGCTTGAGCCTTCTGGGAAAGCAGTCCTGCTTGCGTATGTAATCGATCATCGCACCCCGAACCTTGATGGAGGCGTAGGTTTCAAACTTGACTTTCTTTTCCGGGTCAAACTTTTCAACTGCGTCCAGAAGAGCGATAAGTCCTTCGTTCACAATGTCATCCATGCTGTTGAAATGCTGGTAACGGCCGACCGTTTTAAGCGCAATGCACTTGACGATATAACTGTACTGTACGACAAGCAGGTTGCGGATGTTATGGTCTTTTGACTGCGCGTACTGCAGCCATAAATCCGCCGTGGCTATCTGGCTCGTATCCGTGTTATTCATCCAGCCGTCCCCCTTTTCAATTTCTTATATTTTTTTAATCCTTAAGGAATCACGAAATAAATCCCGATGCCCGTCTTGATTTAATCAGTGCTTCCTTAATCGAGCGTTACATTGGCAACCGCCTGTATTTGAACGTTGGAATTCAGTTCATTAAAAGACAGCACAACCGAGTTGGGATAAAACTGCTCCAGCATTTTGCTGAAATAAATCCGCACCAGCGGGGAAGTAAGGATAATCGGAACATTGATCGCATCCTTGACCTTGGTAATACAGTCGGAAAGGTTGGAAACGATTTTCTGCGTGGTCTGCGGGTCCAGTGAAAGGTACGTGCCGTGCTCGTTCTTGTTGATGGAATTCACTATGATCCTTTCCACCTCGCTGTCCAGCGTAATAACGCGGATCTGGCCGCCCTCGGACCATTTGCGTGTAATGGTACGCTTTAACGACTGGCGCACATATTCGGTCAGAACCTCCATCTCGCGCACGGTTCCGGCATAATCGGAAATCGTGCTCAGGATGGTTTCCATATCGCGGATCGGTACGCCCTCCTTAAGCAGGTTGCAAAGCACTTTCTGCAGGTTGCTGTAAGAAACCATATTGGGAATGACGTCGTCCACCAGGGTAGCATCGCTCTTTTTCACGGTTTCAAGCAGCTGGTTGACGTCCTGTCTTGTAATCAGTTCATAAGCATACCGCTTAACGGTTTCCGACAAATGCGTAATCACCACGGAAAGGGGATCGATTACGGTGTATCCGTAAATTTCCGCCATTTCTTTCTTTTCCGGGGTGATCCATCGGCTGGGAATGCCGTATGCCGGCTCGATGGTTTCAATGCCGTCGATGGTTCCGGTCAGGTTGCCGGGATCCAGGGCAAGATAGTAATCAATCAGAATTTCGCCGCGGCTGACCTCTTCCCCCTTGATCTTTATGACGTACTGGTTCGGGTTCAGCATTCCGTTATCGCGCAGGCGCACGGCCGGGATAACGGTGCCCATTTCAAGGGCGAACTGCTTGCGGAACGCAACCAGACGATCAATAAAGCTGCTTCCTCTGGCTTCATCAACCAGCGGGATCAGGCTGTACCCGAATTCCATTTCAATGGCGTCAATCGGGAGCAGATTATAAACATTGTCAATATTCTTGTAATAGGCGGTTTCGTCTTCCTCCACGGTGGGAGCGGGCTTCTCCGCTTCCGCCACAGCGGCGGCCGCAGCCAGCTTCTGCCTTTTTCTTGTGGTAAAGCCTGCAAACAACAGGGCAACCGCAACAATAAAAATCTGTATAAAGGGCATACCGGGAATGACGCAGAGCAGCATCACCACAATTCCCGATACGGTCAGCACGATCGGCCTTGCTAAAAGCTGCTTGGAAACGTCCTTGCTCAGCGTGGAATCCGAAGCGGCGCGCGTTACGATCATGCCGGTCGCGGTGGAAATCATCAGGGCCGGAATCTGGGAAACCAGACCGTCGCCGACCGTGGCAATGGAATAGATGCTCAGAACCTCGTTAAACGTCTTGCCGCCCTGTACCAGACCGATAATAGAGCCTGCAATCAGATTGATAAAAACGATGATAATGGACATGATGGCGTCGCCCTTGACAAACTTGGTAGCACCGTCCATGGAGCCGTAGAATTCGGCTTCCCGCTGAATATCGTTTCTGCGGGTGCGCGCCTGTTCTTCGTTGATAATACCGGAATTCAGGTCGGCGTCAATCGCCATCTGTTTGCCGGGCATTGCGTCCAATTTAAATCTGGCGGCAACCTCGGAGACTCTCTCCGCGCCTTTCGTGATAACCAGGAACTGAACGAGGACGATGATAATAAATACGATAAAGCCGACCACCACGTTGCCGCCCAGTACGAAGTTACCGAAGGTTTTAATCACCTGACCGGCCGAGCCGGAGTTGGAAAGGATCAGCCTGGTGGACGAAATATTCAGTCCCAGACGCAAAAGCGTGGTAATCAGCAGCAGGGACGGGAAAATAGAGAACTGAAGTGCGTTGCTCACATACATCGTCATAAGAAGAATGACCAGGGATATGGTCAAATTTATGATGATCATCATATCCAGTAAAAAGGGGGGTAATGGTATGATGATTAACGCAACAATAACGATTACAAATACGGCAACGATATTATTGAGAATCTTCAATATTTCTTATCCTCCTTTTTTAAAGAATATACCCAAGCCATAATTTCGGCCAAAGCGACATAATATTCCGGCGGGATTTCCCGGCCGACTTTGACGGAACCGTACAGGGCCCTTGCCAGCGGCCTGTTCTCCGTCATGGGAATGTGATGCTGTTCGGCAATCTCTATAATTTTAAGCGCTACGTAGTCCTGTCCTTTTGCCACTACGATAGGAGCGCTGTTTTTGTCAATGTCATATTTCAGTGCAACGGCAAAATGCGTAGGGTTTCTTACGATAACGTCCGCGGTGGGAACCTGCTGCATCATCCGCTGCTGAGCCATTTTGCGCTGTCTGTCGCGTATTGCGCCCTTAATCTGCGGATCGCCTTCCAGTTCCTTGTACTCGTCCTTGATTTCCTGCTTGGACATCTTAATATCCTGCTCATACTGCCACCACTGGTAGAGATAATCCAGCGCGGCGATCGCAATAAACGCGACGGAAATCTGTATGACGATATCCATGATGGAATTCAGAATAAAGGACGCTGCCTGCATGACGTCTTCATACATCAGCTGCGAAAAATACACCATGAGTTTGCTGATCTGCGTGTAGAGAAGATACGCCAGAACGGAAATTTTAATCATGGCCTTTAAGAGTTCGGTAACCGAACGCATGGAAAACATCCGTTTAAAGCCCTGAATCATACTTAACTTTGAAAAATTGAACTTCAGAAGTTCCTTTGAAAATTTAAATCCGGTCTGAACACCCGAGGCGATCACACCCGCCGCAATGGAAACAAGCATGATCGGGCCGGCCATCAAAAGCAGCGCAATGATACAATCCTTGAGGACATCCATTGCCGTGCCGGCGGATAAGGTGCGTACCGTCAGAATGAAATCCGAGTATTTCCGAAAGAAACCGGACATGTACCTGTAAGCATAAGGGAAGATTATTTTCAGAGTAAAAAAGAGCGCCAGAATGGAAATTGCGCTGACTACGTCGGAGCTTTGAAAAATATTGCCTTTCTTCCGCTGTTCTTCTCGTCTTTTCGGGGTAGCTTTTTCGGTCTTGCTGCTGTCTGCCATATCATCCCCCCTATCCGAAGAAACGGAAAACTAAGAAAGTTCTAAACAAGAGCCTGAAAAATATGGCTGATATTGTCGAACATCAGGGTAATAAGCCTTTCGAGAAAGTTGGAAAGCGAAGGCACCATGATCAGGATAACAAGAAAACCGATCATAACCTTCAGCTGGATATTCAATACGAAGATATCGATCTGAGGAACCGCGCGCATTACGATACCGACGGCCATTTCCGTAATCAGCTCCACAGCCAGCACAGGAAGCGCTATTTTTACCGAGTAGATCAGGATCAGGCTGAAAAGGGAAACCAAATTGCCGAACAGCTCCGGCTTAATGGAAAGAGAACCGTACGGAACAAGAACACACAGCTTGGTAAAAATCTGAATCATGGTAAGGTGCGCGTTGGATGCGAAGAAAATCAAAAGGAACATCGCATTCATATAGGATGAAGAAAGCGCCATGGAAACGTTGCTCGCGGGATCATAAAGCTTTGACATGGAAATGCCGATCTGCATATCCATATTTTCCCCGCTGATCAGGAGTACCGACAGGAACATCTGT
>JAEWUH010000187.1 GCA_023397245.1 Bacillota bacterium
TTTAAAAAATAGGAAGAACGAGGTGTTTTAAGATGTTTAGAGAGATGAGAAGAACAAAACAGTTATTATCCGGGGAAGAGGCCGCGGAGGTCCTGAATCGGTGTTCAACCGGAATTCTGGGTGTGAACGGCGACGACGGCTACCCCTATACGGTTCCGATCAATTATTTTTATAAAGACGGCAGAATATTTCTTCACTGTGCGAAAGACGGCCATAAGACGGACAGCATAAAAAGAAACGACAAGGTCACTTTCTGTATTGTGGAAGAAGATAAAGTAATACAGAAAACGTTCAGCACCCATTACCGGAGCGTTGAAATCTTCGGCAGAGCGAGGATTCTCACAGAGGATTCCGAAAAGCGGGCTGCTCTGGAAGACCTTGTCCAAAAATATTCACCCGACTATATCAAAGAGGGACAGCAGGAAATTGAAGACGGATTCAACAGGGTATGTATTGTTGAAATTAAAATCGAGCATATGACAGGCAAGGTATCTTTGGATATTGCGAACAGCAGACAATAACTTTGCCGGCGCTTTTATAAACGCGGACAATATCGTATTTTTATATTATAACAAGAGAGAAAACCGGCGCCGGCTCAGTTGAACCGGCGCCATGTGATTCTATAAAAGATTTCAGCGCTTCCTCCGCACGGAAGGCAGGGAATCCGGCTGCTTGAGCAGGATGCGCGTTTCGCCCGGGTTCAGGCTGAGCAGTTTTGCCGCAATGCGCGGGTGCTTCAGCTCCCGGCGCACCATATCGCGCAGAACCTGGCCGCCGTTGTAGCCGTGGATGACCCGCACCTCCGTCACGTCCCTGGGGGCGCGGCTCAGGTACTGCTCCAGGCAGCGCTTCGCTTCCCTTGCGGTCATTCCGTGGATATTCACTTCGGCGCAGCTTCCGCATCGTGTCACAAGCATAATTTTTCTCCCGGGATTATTATAATCTGGTATAATTTATTATACAATATAAGAAAGAATGATAAATTTTCCTTGGGGAATTACGGATATAAATCAAGTGAAAAGGCCGCGCCTTTATGCTATAATAAAAAGACAGGGGGGTTCAGGATGAAAGCTGTGGATTTGCGCAATATTTTTGAACACTGCAACGACGCGCTGATCGAAATCAGCGACCATTTTATTTATTACGCGGAGGAAAAGACCGAAGAGGGGCACAACAATCTTTTTCTCCTTGAATATAACCGCGATTCGCGCCGCGAACGCATCCTCACCAATTATTTTCTGAGCAGCCCCACCTTTGTGCGCCACTTTTTCAGTTTTGCGGAGGATATCCTGATTGTGCTGGAATCCGGCGACAGCGAGGCGTGGATTCTGCGTATCGACAAGCACACGGGCGAGGAGAAAAACCTTGCCAAGCTGAGCTTTGTGGGCAGTTTTTCGGACTGCAAAGCGCTGGATGAAAGCCATGTGGTCATCTATACGGACGAAAACGAAAAGCACAAGCGGCTGTTTGAGGAATATAAAAAGCTGACGGGGTATGCCCGCGTGGCCTATCTTTACGATCTGGACGACGAGGCGTATTTCTATATCCGCGACCCGCGCATCTGCGGGCTGAATTCTTCAAATTTGGTTACATACGAAATCGACGGGGCGCCGCAGCTTCTGGTGCTCCAGCCGCACGGCAGCGAGGAAGACAAGGAAAGCTGCTACCGCAACAAACGTTGGCTGGGTGACGATATTAACGACAATATCTGGCAGTGCCCGCTCTTTGATTTTATCGTTTCGGTCAAGTCCGGTGAGGAACGCGTACCGCTTGAGCTGATTCTGAGCGCGGGCACCATGGGCCTTGTGCGCTTTGCCGGCATGGACGACGAAAACCTTTATTTTAGGGCAAAGTATTTCCCCACGGGAGACCAGCGTCTGTGTGCCTGCAGCAAGCTGACCGGCAAAAAGTCCGTGATTGCGGAGCTGAACCTCGGCCCGGACGAGAAGGCCGCCTCGTTCAGCATCGATCTGGAAAGCGCCCGCGCGTACCGCATCACCGAGGGGGAGGATGAGTACGAGGTGGACGGCGTACTGAATTCCGGCCTGCACGCAAAATACAGCAAGGAGCTCGGAGAATTCACCGCCTGCGTGGACGACCGCTTCATTATTGCGCGCTACATTCTTTCGGACGAAAACGATTCCTTTGAGTTCAACTCCATCTATGACGTGAAGACCGGCACCCAGAAAAGCTACGAATGCCGCTGTGCGGTCAAAGACGGCACCGTGGTGCTGTACTGAGCGCAGCCTGCGGGAAAAATGGGAAGATACCATGACATTCTTATGATAACGCTAAAAAAGCACCGGCTGAAAATTTTCAGCCGGTGCTTAACTTTTATGGTCTCGCTTATTTGCTGGAAGTTGCGGTGGAAGCCGTGTCGGCTGCAGCGGAAGCTGCGGTGGATGCCGTTGCGGCTGCTGTGGAAGAAGTCGCCGTTTCAAACATAGCCGGCTTGTAGGAATCAACGGCGGCCTGGTTGACCTGCGCCTTGGTGTAAGCCTTAGCTTCTTTTTCCATTTCGTCGGAATATTCCTTGGCCTTCATTTCGGAGAGGACGGCGCTGCGGCCGTCTTCTGTGCCGAGCTGTTCGGCAGATTTCTTTGTGATATCGTTTTTCTGCACGACAATGTAGGTGCCGGAAATTTCGGCGGTCTTTATTTCGCCGTCCTTCATGGATTTCAGCAGTGTGATCAGCTCGGTCGGCAGAGAGGAGCTTGTAAGCGACTGAGTCGTCGCCTGATATGGGACTTCGGTCAGCTTGGCAGAGGTTTTGTAATCTTCCGCCGCCTTCTCCAGAGTCTTTTTGCCGGAGCTGACGTCCGCCGCGTATGCGTCGAATTTCTTTTTGATATCGTTTGCTTCGGCGGTGGTGAGCGCCTTGGTGGTGCCGTTGGAATCCGCGTTGTAAAGGGACTGATACATAAAGGCAAAATCCGTATAATTCTTTTCAAAATATGCCTTCAGGTCTGCGTCGGAAACGGCTTTGGCGCCGCCCTTGCCGTAGACTGCGTTAAAGACTTTTTGATATTTCGTAAAATAATCGGCATAGGCAAGGTTATAGGAGGACTTGGAAATCCCGTACTTCTCCAGCGTGGAACTGGACTGCTCCCACTGTGAATCGGTTGTGGAGGAAATATTCTTTGTTTCATCCGCCGTCAGGGTGAGCTTGAGTTCCTTCATTTTATCGTTCAGGACATACAGCATTTTCGTGTGGGTAAGCGCCTGATCTTTGATCCAGGCTTCCGCGTTCTGCCCTTCTACCTGCTGCTGAAGCAGCGGCTTGGTGGTGTCCGTTACCATGGAAGACGCACTTTGGTACGAGTTGTAAAGAAAATAGATGTAAGCTCCGATCGGAACGGTGAGGCTGTCCGATTTCATTACCCAGCTTTTATCCGTGGAACACGCGGTCGTACTTACCGCCATGACAAGAGCCAGCAATGCGGCGGCCGCTTTTTTGAAAGATTTTATCATAGTTACCTCCATGCGCTTTCCGCAAAATTTACAGTTTCAAAAGAAAATACTATTTGATATTATACACTTATCCAAACGCCCTGTCCAGTATTCGTTTGGTGAATGTTCTGTGAAGAAGAATCAATTCTTATTATTCCCCGGTTCCGCGCCTTTATCGATAATGTTCAGAATTTCGCCGAGCGTGTCCAGCGGGGTGGCGCCGGGCTGAATCTTCACGCTCAGGTACGGCTTGGCGCCGGCGTTGAGCATCACGCGTCCACGCAGGGCGGAAATCAGCGCGCTCACCTGCTTCATGTCAATCTGGTTCTTGTAGAGCAGAAGCACGTCGTTCTGCTGCTTGATTTCATAAATTCCGAGGCGGGAGGCAAGGTTGCGCAGCAGCGCGACTTCGATGAGCCCGTTCACGCTCTCCGGCGGCTCGCCGAAGCGGTCGATCAGCTCGTCGGTTACGTCCAGCGCGTCCTCGCGGGTGCGGATATCGGCGATGCGGCGGTAAATCTCCAGCCGCTGGCTTAGGTTTTCGATATAGGCTTCCGGGATATGCGCCTGAATCTGCATATCCACAAGGCATTCCTCACCGTATTCCTGCGGGGTTTCGCCCTTTTCGCGGCTGATGGCCTCCGAAAGCAGGTGCAGGTACATGTCGTAGCCCACCGCCTCCATATGTCCGTGCTGTTCGCCGCCGAGGATATTACCCGCGCCGCGGATCTCAAGGTCGCGCATCGCAATTTTGAACCCGGAGCCGAATTCGGTGAATTCGCGGATGGCGGAAAGGCGCTTCTGCGCAATTTCGGTGAGCACCTTGTTGGGGGTAAAGGTGAGGTAGGCGTAAGCGCGGCGGTTGGAGCGCCCCACGCGCCCGCGAATCTGGTGGAGCTGGGAAAGCCCCATGCGGTCGGCGTTTTCGATAATCAGCGTATTCGCGTTCGGCACATCCACGCCGGTTTCGATGATCGTGGTGCATACGAGCACGTCGATTTCATGCTCGATCAGGCGGCGCCACACCTCGGAAAGCTCCTGCTCGCTCATTTTGCCGTGGCCGAAGCCGATGCGCGCTTCGGGAATTTCCGCCTGCAGGCGGGCCGCCGTACGCTCAATGCTGGCGACGTCGTTGTGCAGGTAGTACACCTGCCCGCCGCGCCGCAGCTCCCGGCGAATGGCTTCGGCGACAAGGCCGTTGTCATGCTCCAGCACATAGGTCTGCACCGGGTGGCGGTCGTGCGGCGCTTCCTCAATCACGCTCATATCGCGGATGCCGGAGAGCGCCATATTGAGCGTACGCGGGATGGGGGTAGCGGAAAGCGTAAGAATATCGACGTCCTTGCAGAGGTTTTTCAGCTTTTCCTTCTGCGCTACGCCGAAGCGCTGCTCCTCGTCGATGACGACCAGCCCGAGGTCGCGGAACTTCACGTCCTTGGAAACGAGCCGGTGCGTGCCGATCACCATGTCCACTTCCCCGCGCTTAATGCGGCGGATAATCTCCTCCTGCTGCTTGGGCGTGCGGAAGCGCGAGAGCAGCTCGATTTTTACCGGGAAGCCCTCCATGCGCTTGGTAACAGTCTGGTAATGCTGCCACGCAAGAATGGTGGTGGGAACCAGCATGGCGCACTGCTTGGAATCGGTGACGCACTTAAACGCCGCGCGCAGGGCGACCTCCGTCTTGCCGAAGCCGACGTCGCCGCAGAGCAGCCTGTCCATCGGTGCTTCCCGCTCCATATCCGACTTGATTTCTTCAATGCAGCGGAGCTGGTCCTCCGTTTCGTCAAATTCAAAATGGGATTCAAAATCCCTCTGCCATTCGTTGTCCTCCGGGAACGCGTGTCCCTTTGCCTGCATGCGGTCGGCGTAAAGCTTGATAAGCTCCTTGGCCATATCCTTTACGGCGGAACGCACCTTCGCTTTTGCCTTCTGCCATTCCGCGCCGCCAAGGCGGTGCAGGCGCACCGTTGCGTCCTCGCGCGGGCCGATGTATTTTGAAACCATGTCCAGCTGTGTTACCGGAACATAGAGCGTATCGTTCTTCGCATACCGCAGTTTGATGTAATCCTTTACGATGCCGTGCATATCGAGCTTGTGAATACCCTCGAACACGCCGATACCGTGCGCGGCGTGGACGACGTAGTCGCCGGGGGAAAGCTCGGCAAGGCTGTAAATTTCCTGGCTGTTTTTACTGCGCTTCGCTTTTTTGCCTGCGGCGGCAAGCAGCCTGCCGTGGGTAATCAGGCCGAAAAACGCGCCGGGATATTCCAGCCCGGCGGAAAGCGCGCCGGTGGTCACCA
>JAEWUH010000212.1 GCA_023397245.1 Bacillota bacterium
ACCGTGCACAGCCCGGGCTGTGCCTCACCGGAAGACATCGCCTTGGCGTAGCCGTCGCAGCCGGAAAATCCGCACGCGCCGCAGTTGGCGCCGGGCAGCATTTCACGGATCGCCTCCGACTTCTCGTCCTTGGGCACCGCCATGACAATGGAGGCGATGGCAAGGATCAGGCCGCAGAAAAGCCCGATGCCGCCGACGATCAGAACCGGAATCAGTATTTCATTCATAACTCCGTCCTCCTAACCCAGCATTCCTTCCACAAGCCCCTGAAAGCCGAGAAACGAAACGGCGGTCAGGGAAGCCGCGACCAGCGTGATCGGCAGCCCCTGCAGAGATTTTGGAATATCGTTGTTTTCAATCCGCTCGCGCACCCCGGCGAAGATAACCATGGCAACAAGGAAGCCTACTCCGGCGCCGAACGCGTTGACCAGCGACTGCGTAAAGCCGAAGGTCGGGTCCGACTGACCCTTCTCGATGACCAGCATCGTGATGCCCAGCACGGCGCAGTTTGTGGTAATCAGCGGGAGATAAATGCCGAGTGCGTTATAGAGCGACGGGATGTATTTTTTTAGTACGGTTTCAATAAACTGAACCAGCGCCGCGATAATCAGGATAAAGACGATCGTCTGCAGATAGGCCAGCTTCAGCGGGACGAGCACGTAGGTGTAAATCGGCCATGTGACGGCGGTGGAAAGCACCATAACAATGGTAACGGCCACGCTCATGCCGGTGGCGGTGTCCAGCTTTTTGGAAACGCCCAGAAACGGGCAGATACCCAGGAATTTGTTAAGAATGTAGTTTTCGGTCAAAATTGCGGCCAGAAATATGGCAACGAAACTCTTTATCATTTCTTGGCACACTCCTTCTCTTTTTCCGCCATCTGGGAACAGGCTCCGCACAGCGGACAGCTCTGACAGCCGAGCTCGGCCGGTGCCTCACCCTTGTCCGCCGCAAGCTTGTTCGCCAGAGCGATCAGCATGCCGAATACGAAGAAGCCTCCGGGAGGAAGCAGAAAGATGATGATCGGGTCGATAAATCCGGCGGTAACGGGCAGGCCGAAGACGGTTCCCGCACCGAGCAGTTCGCGGATGATTCCCATGACCAAGAGGGTTGCGGTAAAGCCCGCGCCCATGCCAAGCGCGTCCAGAACGGCGGGCAGGGCCTTGTTTTTATTCGCGAACATCTCCGCGCGCCCGAGGATGATGCAGTTTACGACGATCAGCGGCAGATAAATGCCGAGCGCCGCTTTCAGAGCGGGGGAGTACGCCTCGATGAGCATCTGCACGACCGTTACGAATCCGGCGATTAAGGTTATGTAGCAGGGGATGCGAACCTTATCCGGAATTGACTTGCGGAGCAGCGAGATCGCCAGATTGGAGCCAACCAGAACAAAGGTGGTCGCAAGCCCCATTCCGATTGCGTTGCTCGCCGAAGTGCTCAGGGCCAGCGTGGCGCAGGTGCCGAGCACAAGCCGGAGCACCGGGTTTTCCTTTACGATTCCCTTGCTGAATTCCTGCCAAGGAGTTTTTGCCATCTTATTTGCCCCCTTCCGAAGCGGCGCTGCTGTTTTTGGAAGCGCCCGTGACCGCGTCGGCGGCCTCCGCTTTGCCGCCGGCTGCTTTCTGGTACGCGGCAATCGCCTCGTTTACGCATTTCGTTACCGCCTTGCTCGTGACCGTTGCGCCGGTCATGGCGCTGATCTGGCCTGCGGAGGCGGTGCCGGATTTGATCACTTCAAACCCTTTTGCCGGAACGGACTGCTTGTATTGATCGCGGAAGCTTTCCTTCTGCGCGTTTAGTCCGAGACCGGGGGTATCGCTGATGGAAAGGATGACCACGCCGGTCACTTTCCCTTCCTTGCTGATGCCGGTCATCACGCTCAGGTCGCCGCCGTAGCTTTTGGTCTTGGTTGTGAATACATAGCCAGTAATATTGCCTGCGTCCTTGCCTACGGCGTAGGTGCCGTCCGGGGAATTCTCAAAAACGGAGGTTCCCGGCAAAACCACCTGACGGGCGGCGGTTTCGGTCTGTTTGTTCATTTCCGCTATTTTATCGTGAGTGAGCAGATTCGTAGCCGCCAGCAGGACGGCGACGACCAGACAGATTACAAACAGGGTTATGGTCGGAGTAAGGACTTCCTTCCTGTCCAGCTTCATTTCTTAACACGCTCCTTTCCGAATGCCAGCGGGCGTGTTAAGCGCTCAATATGGGGGACTAAGATATTCATTAGTATAATGGAGAACGATACGCCCTCCGGCAGACTGCCGAAAATGCGGATGAGCATCGTAATAACGCCTGCGCCTACCGCGTAAACAATCTGACCTTTCAGGTTGATCGGGGAAGTGGCGTAGTCGGTGGCCATAAAGATGGCGCCGAGCAGCAGTCCACCCGCCAGAATGTCGAACAGCACGCTGCGCCCCGCAATCAGCGAAATAAGCGCGACCGTGCCCATATAACAGACCGGGATGACCGGGGTGATGACCCGCCGCGCCATGAGGTAAATACCGCCCAGTATCAGCGCGAGCGCGCAGGTTTCGCCAAGGCAGCCGGCGCGGTTGCCGACGAACATGCTCAGCAAATTCGGCATGGTTCCCTGCGCCCCCTCCTTCAGGATAGCGAGAGGGGAGGCGGTGGTCATCGCGTCGGACGGGTGCTGATACGCGAACGGAATCGCCCAGGTGCTCATCTGCGCAGGGAACGAGGACATTAAAATAATGCGCGCGGTGAGGGCCGGGTTGACAAAGTTCTGCCCGATTCCGCCGAACATCTGCTTGACCACCACAATCGCCACAACGCCGCCGAACGCCAGCGCAAGCGGATTGATGCCAACAGGGACATTGAACGCAAGCAGAATTCCGGTCACGACCGCGCTCAGATCGCCGACGGTGTTTTCACGTTTCATCACCCTGCGGGATACATATTCGCTCGCCACGCAGGAAAGTACGGAAACCGCGATGAGCAGCAGCGCTTTCGGCCCAAACAGGATGACCGAAGCGACCGCGGCGGGAATCAGCGCGATGATTACGTCGAGCATGATCTTCTGCGTGGTGATTCCGCTCCGGATATGCGGGGAAGAGGATACGATCAATTTCTCCGTCATTGCTTTTTCCCTCCTGCCTTTACCATTGCCTTGCCGAGGCGGATCGCCTGAACCAGCGGCCTGCCGGCGGGGCAGTTGTAGGCGCAGGTTCCGCACTCAATGCAGTCCATAACATCGAACTCTTCAAGCTTTTCAATATTCTTCGCATTTGAGTATTTTTCAAGCTGCGCCGGAATCAGGTTCATCGGACATCCGAAAACGCAGCGCCCGCAGCGAATGCAGGCGGTCGGTTCGCCAAGGTGCGCTTCCTTTTCGCCGAAAGCAAGGATGCCGTTGTTTTGTTTCAGAATCGGAAGGTCGTCGTCCGCAAGTGCCAGCCCCATCATCGGACCGCCCATCAGAATTTTTTTCGGTTCGGTTTTATATCCGCCGCAAAAAGCAATCACGTCTGCAATCTTTGTGCCGACCGGCACGATTACGTTCTGCGGATTTTGGACTGCGGAGCCGTCCACCGTCACCCGCTTTGTTACAAGCGGCATACCGGTTTTCAGGTAATTTCCAAGGAATGCAATAGAGGTGATGTTCATCACAAGGCAGCCCGCATCTGCGGGAAGCTTTCCCATCGGGATGCTCCGGCCCGTGCAGGACTTGACCAGCACTTTTTCCGCGCCCTGCGGATAGCGCGAGCGCAGCGAAAGCACTCCGATTTCCTTTTCCGAGGCTGCGGCTTTTGTCAAGACGTCGATTACATCGGGCTTGTTGTCTTCCACGCCAATAATAGCTCGTTCAATTTTGAGGAATTTGCAGACTGCTTTTATCCCGGATAAAACCGCCTGCGCGTTTTCCAGCGCTTCGCGGTGATCCGCGGTGATGTAGGGTTCACATTCCGCCGCATTGATAATCAGGGTATCGATCTGCTTATCCTTGGGAACGTTTAGCTTTACATGAGTGGGGAAGCCTGCGCCGCCAAGCCCGACCAGACCGGATTCCCGGGCCGCTTTCACAAGGTCTTCCGCGGTTTTTACCTTTGGCGGGGCAATATCGGGAGACAGCTTCATTTCGCCGTCGGAGTCGATCACCACCGCGTCGGTGTACTGGCCACCGGGCAGCATCACTTTCTGGATCGCGCTCACCCTGCCGGAGACGCTTGCGTGGATGGGGGCGCTCACAAAGGTGCTGCTGTCCGCAATCTTCTGCCCGACCAAGACGCTGTCGCCGACCTTGACAGTCGGGGTGCAGGGAGCGCCCGTGTGCTGCTGCATCGGCAGGATTACCTGCGCCGGAGCCGGCAGGACGGCGGACGGAAGCTGCGCCGTATTCTTATGGTGCGGCACGGCGGTTCCGCCGTGTGTTTTGAACGGAATTTTCGGGAAACTGAGTTCCATATTGATACCTCCAATGCAGAATGGAATCTTTAAAGTATTAAGGGAAATGTCGGCCGCAGATGACAGAAAGAGTTTGCGTTAAAAAAGCAGTTAGCCGCTCTCAGGCTGGGAAGG
>JAEWUH010000234.1 GCA_023397245.1 Bacillota bacterium
GGCCGGAGGAGGTGAGCCGCATTGAGTGATCAGATCGTCCCAACAAAAGGCAATCTGCTTGCCGTAAAAAAGACCCTGCAGCTTTCACGCACAGGGTTTGAGCTTTTGGACCGCAAACGCAACATCCTGATCCGCGAAATGATGACTCTGATTGGCAGGGCCGCAAAAATTCAGGATAAAATCGACAGCACTTACGATGAGGCTTACAAGGCGCTTCAAAAGGCGAATATCACGCTTGGCATCTGCGACGAGCTTTCCCGCACCGTGCCGGTAGAAAACAGCCTGAATGTTGCGTACCGCAGCGTAATGGGCGTGGAGATCCCGATGGTTTCGATCAACCCGGAAGACACCCCGGTACCGTTCGGACTGAACTCCACCAATATTATGCTGGACGACGCATACCAGAAATTCAACGAAGTAAAACGCCTCACAGCCGAGTTGGCCGAGGTGGAAAACAGCGTTTACCGGCTTGCCGATGCGATTAAAAAAACACAGAAACGGGCGAACGCGTTAAAGAATATCATGATTCCGCGTTTTGAAGCCACTGTAAAAGTAATCGCCGACGCGCTGGAGGAAAAGGACAGGGAAGAATTCTCCCGTCTAAAGGTCATTAAGCGCCAGAAACTCAAGAAATAACGATTAAGGGCTGTACTTCAGAAATGAAGTACAGCCCTTTCAGTTTTGATACAAAGCCGCGCAACAGTGCAAAATCAAAGTACAATTTTATTTGCTGCGTTCGCTGCACAATTATCGCAGTCTTTCGGCTTGTCCGCATTCTCAAGTGTTTCCCTAATGGCGCTTTTTCATGAAGTGAACTTTATTTGAAAACCGGAATTGCATATGCGGTGTATTCTTTATCAAAATGATAGCCCAATTTCTCCGCAAGGGCCACGGAGGCTTTGTTTGCTGCGTCCCAGCTTGGGTAGAGTCCCCTGTCCATGCAGTCCAGAATCAGCCGGGCGGCGCAGGCCAAGGCCAGGCCTTTTCTGCGGTATTCCCTCTTTGTATCGATTTCAATTTCGATTCCCCTATCATAAACCGTATAGGAGGACGCACCGCATACCAATTCGTCCTGATGGTAAACGGCATAGCCGAGTCCAAATTTTTCATATTCCGGATAGGTTCTGAACTGCGAACATAAATCTTCCGACCATGAGTTTGAAAAGACTTCACGGTAGATTTCTTCATTGATCTTTCTGATTTGATATTCGCAGGGTAAGCTGCTTATGTAAGACCTGAGCTTTTCCTTATCAAATACGCCGGGCTCTTTCTTAATCGCGTAGCGGGTAAACTTTTCGCACCTTCCCGGATACTCCCGCTCAATCATGTCCGTCCACAGGCCGTCATGCGGCACCATAATGAGGAACTGCGGCGTAAAATCGGCAGGGATATTTTTGACCAGCTCCGCATTTGGAATCCCGGCAAAGAAGCAAAAGTCCCCTGTTACGATCTGAGCGGATTTCGGGTTGGGCATCTCGTCCGTCCACGCGCTCCCCATATAGCCCTGCAGGCAGGACCACAGCAGGGTTTCATCCCAGCCGCCAAACAAGGGCGCAATCTGCTTCATTTCATGTTTTTCAAGTTGATACATCAAGTCACCTCCACAGTGAATAACAAAAACAGGCGCTCCCGTTGATAAGGGGCACCTGTTACTTTTTGCCGTTCGGCGGAAAGCCGCCGGATATTTTAAATAATCAGATATCTTCGAGGTCGACGACCGTCTTATCCTCGGTGGAAGCGTAATTCAGCTTCTCAACGATTTCCTTGGTATCGCGGGCGATCACCAGCTCCTCGTTGGTCGGAATAACATAAACGGCAACCTGTGAATCGAAAGCGGAAATCTTACCTTCCGCACCGGAAACCATCTTATCGTTCAGCTCCGCGTCAATCTTTAAGCCAAGGTATTTCAGGCTGCGGCAGACAGCATAACGCAGATGGGCCTGGTTCTCGCCGAGGCCTGCGGTAAACACGATCGCATTTACGCCGTTCATGGCGGCGGCATAGGCGCCGACGCATTTTACGATCTGGTAGTACAGCATTTCATGGGCAAGAATCGCTCTCGGATTGCCCTCGATTTCCGCTTTTGTTACATCGCGGTCGTCGCTGTAGCCGGCAATGCCCATCAGGCCGGATTTCTTGTTTAGGATATCATCCATCTGAGCGGGCGTAAGGTTTTCCTTTTCCATGATGAAGGTTACGACGGACGGGTCCAGCGAACCGGAACGCGTGCCCATCATGAAGCCGTCCAGCGGCGTAAGGCCCATGCTGGTATCCACAACCTGGCCGCCCTTGATTGCCGCAATGGAAGAGCCGTTGCCGATATGGCAGGTAATCATGTTGATGTCTTCCAGAGGCTGGTGCATCAGGTGCGCGCAGTGTGTGCTGACATAACGGTGGGAAGTGCCGTGGAAGCCGTAACGGCGAATCTTATACTTCTCATAATATTCATACGGAATGGCAAACATATATGCCTTCGGCGGCATGGTGGAGTGGAACGAAGTATCAAAAACAACGCACTCCGGAACCTTGGCGCCGAAAACCTCGCGGCAGGCAAGGATTCCCTGAAGTTCAGGGCCGTTATGCAGCGGAGCCAGCGGAATCAGGCTCTTAATACCCTCTATAACGTCTTCGTTGATATAGAGTGATTTATGGAAAATCGCGCCGCCCTGCGCAACGCGGTGGCCGATTGCCGTAATTTCGGAAAGGTCTTTAATTACGCCGACTTCTTTATCGGTCAAAGCGGCGGTGACGAGTTTAAATGCACTCGTGTGGTTTGCCATGGCAACTTTCTGATCTTTTCTGCGCCCGTCAGCGGTTTTATGGGTGAACGTACCGCCTTCGATTCCGATTCTTTCACAATTTCCTTTTGCGATCATCGCTTCGGTATCCATATCAATCAGCTGATATTTCAGCGAAGAGCTGCCCGCATTTATGACCAAAATCTTCAATGCTGCTTTCCTCCTAAAATTATGCTTTCATACTCTTTCCAATTATAAAGTGCCTTACTCCTTATATTCCACCGAAAACGGAAAAAAATACAAATTAATAGGGTCAGATTAAACAGGAACCAGTACTTATTATACGGCGCCGCCATTGAAACGGCACTGTGAATGCTGTATATTATAATAGTACATATGCACACTAAATTCAAGGGAGTTTATGACAAAATGCTGGTTGCCGGAATCGTTTCTGAATATAATCCCTTCCATCTCGGGCACGCCGCGCACATTTCACAGACACGCCTTGCCGGCGCTACCCACGTTGTGGCGGTAATGAGCGGCAACTTTGTGCAGCGCGGCGAACCGGCTGTGCTTTCCAAGTGGGCGCGGGCGCGGCAGGCACTGGAAAACGGCGCGGACCTGGTGATAGAGTTGCCGCTGCCATGGGCGCTTTCCGGCGCGGAAAGGTTCGCTTACGGTTCCGTTGCCCTGCTGGACGCGCTGGGCGCCGACCTGCTCAGCTTTGGAAGCGAGTGCGGAAACGCAGCCGAACTGGAGCGGGCCGCGCGGGCACTCGGTTCCCCCGCCCTGCGTGAAGCGCTGCGCAGCGGGCTGAAGGACGGCTCCACATTTGCAAAGGCAAGGCAAAGCGCCATTCACAGCCTGTGCGACGAAAAAACCGCCCTGCTTTTAAGGGAGCCAAACAACATTCTGGGAATTGAATATATCAAGGCGCTTCATAAACTGGGTTCAAAAATGACGCCTTTTACGATCCAGCGAATCGGCGCGGCCCATGACGCGCCGCAGGCCGAAAGCGGGATTGCTTCCGCTTCGATGATCCGCAGTCTGATTCAAAGCGGCGGCGACTTTGCCGCGCATATGCCGAAAGCGGCGGCGGATATTCTGAAGGCGGAAATTTCGTCTGGCAGGGCCCCCGCGGATATTCTGCGGATTGAACGGGCAATTCTGGCCAAGCTGAGGACAATGAGCCGGGAGGAATTCGGAAGCCTGCCGGATGTGAGCGAGGGGCTGGAAAACCGTATTTATGCCGCCGTACGGAAAGCATCCACGCTGGAAGAGCTTTATGATTCCGTAAAAACAAAAAGATACACACACGCCCGAATCCGGCGGATTATCCTTTCCGCCTTTCTGGGCCTGAATTCATCCTTAAGCGACGGGGTTCCGCCGTACCTGCGCGTAATCGGATTCAACAGTAGGGGCCTCGAAATCCTGCATTCCGCTAAAATGACTACAAAATTACCTATTATTACAAATTCATCGGATATTTTATCCCTTGACAGTAAAGCCAGGAATATGATTGAATTAGAGGGTAGGTCTGCGGACCTTTTTGCGCTCTGTATGCCGCACGCAGCGCCGTGCGGCCTTGATATGACAACGGGTATTATTTCTGTTTAGCCGTCAGGCTGAAAGGATGTGTCTAATTTGTCTATTGAAGTAAAAGAAATCGAGTATGAGAATTACGGAAAATGTGTCCAAATGAGCAACCGCGTGATCGACGTTGTGGTTACCGTGGATTTCGGCCCCAGAATTGTTCGTTTCGGCTACATCGGCGAAGAAAATGTTCTCTATAACGATCTTGAGCGCAAATACGTCAATAACGATTCAAAAATAGCGGAGCGTTACGGCAAAGACGCAGCTTTTTATCTTTACGGCGGCCACCGCGTATGGCTGTACCCCGAACGCATGCCCGAGACTTATTATCCGGACAACGACCCCGTTGTTTACGGGATTCTGACCGGCGGAGTCAGTTTTACTCCCGCCCGCCAGAAACGTAACGAAATGCAGCTCGGTTTTGAAATCATCATGAGCGACGGCACTACGGATATTATGGT
>JAEWUH010000021.1 GCA_023397245.1 Bacillota bacterium
GGGTGGTTTGATAACGCGATTTTATAGGCGCGAAATAAAAATTCTGCCGTCAGCCCGCAAGGATTTTATTCGGCATTTTCAGTATACCCCAAATGGGTTTTCTTTTTCGGTAACTTTGTCACGGTAGGCGGTAGTTATTTGATCTCTGCGATTGCTTTTTCCGCGTAGGCGGTATTGACCACCTTGTCGTACGGTGCAGACTGCTTCAGCTCGCCGGCCTGCGTCATGACGTTCTGCAAAAGGTTGAAGGATTCCTGCTTTAAAACAGGAGTTGCGCTCCAGGCGTCGATATCTTTATACCGCTGAGCTACCGTTGTGAGCAGCTTCAGGTCGGTATCCGGGAAGGAGGGCGCCACCACTTTTGCAACCTCGGCGGCGCTGTGGGACGCGACCCATTTTTGGCCCTTGTAGACGGCGCGGGTGAACCGCCGGATCAGGTCGGAATTCTTTTCGATGTAACTCTTTTTTGCAAAATAGGCGGTATAGGGGATTTCTCCGCTCTGTTTTCCGATGGAAGCAACGATATATCCCTTTTGGCTGGCTTCCAGAGAGGAGGCGGTAGGTTCAAACAGAGCCACATAATCGCCGGTGCCGCTCGTGAAGGCGCCGGCCATCAGGGCAAACTGGATGCTGTTGTCGAGCGTTACGTCTTTTCTCGGGTCAAGACCGTTTTTGCGGATGACATATTCCAGAGTCATGTAAGGAACGCCGCCCTTGCGCCCGGGAAGAACCACCTTGCCGCGGAGTTTATCCCATGTAAAGCTCGGGTCCGGCTTTCTGGCCACAAGGAAGGAACCGTCGCGCTGGGTCAGCTGGGCAAAAACCTGTGTGTGGTCGGTTTTGCCCTCGTTATAAACGTAAATGGACGCTTCCGGGCCCGCAAAGCCGATATTTACTTTGTCGGACAAAACAGCCGACATGACCTTGTCTGCGCCCTGTCCGTTGGAAAGATCAAGCTGGATGCCCTCCTCTTTAAAATACCCCAGACTGATGGCGGCATATTGCGGCGCGTAAAAGATCGAGTGGGTCACTTCGCATAAACTGACCTTATCCAGCGTTTTGGCTTCCTTTGTGCCGCACCCTGCCGTCGCTGCAAATAACATCGAAATACAGACGGCAACGCTCAAAAGTTTTATTGGTTTCCTCATACTGATTGCCCCTTTCTGAATGGTATCGGTTTATATACAAAAAATTTCTTTTAGTGTCCGTACCATTTCATGACCAGCTTTTGCAGGAGTACGACTGCCTCGTACATCAGCGCGGCGACCACCGCAAGGATGATCACGCTGGCCATGACCAGGTCTAACTTAAATACCTGCCCGCCGTAAACGATCAGATAACCAAGACCGGCCTTCGATACCAGAAATTCGCCCGCGATTACGCCGACAAGGGAAAGCCCGATATTGATTTTCAAGGAATTGAACAAAGTGGATATGTTGTACGGAAATACAATTTTTAAGAAAATCTGTCTTTTCGTCGCTCCAAAGGCGGTCGCCATCTTGATATACTCCTTGTCTGTGTGTTTGAATCCGTTCAGCATTTCCAGTACTGTAACGATTAACGAAATTGCCAGCGCCATAAAAATAATCGCTTCGGTTCCCGCCCCTACGATCACGATGATGACGGGCCCCAGGGCAATTTTGGGCAGGCTGTTCAGAACGACCAGGTACGGTTCGCATACCTTTGATATAAAATCGCTCCACCAGAGGATTATCGATAACAGCGTGCCGAGCAGAACGCCGAGCAGAAAGCCGACCAGCGTTTCATAAACGGTTACGCCGATATTCATCAAAAGCTCGTTTTGAAACATATTTACGAAGGTGTTCCATATCCGGGAGGGCTGGCTTAAAATAAAGCTGTCAATCCAGCCAAGCTGCGCCGTGATTTCCCACTGGGCAAGAAAAAGCACAAGAATACCGATTTGGAAACAAAGGATCAGACGTTTCCTCTGTTTCCGCTTTTTTAAGTATTGAGTCCGCTCCGGCGAGATCGGAAGATTATTCATCAATCACCAGCTCTTTCCATATATGGTCAAAATAGCATCGGAATTTCGGGCTGTTTCTGCACGATAAAGGCGTCCTGTCTTTATCCTCAAAGTCAATTTCAAGTATTTCTTTGATTTCCGCGGGTCGGGCGCTGAGGATGATCACCTTGTCGCCCATACTGATGCTTTCCGGGATATCGTGGGTCACCATGATGGTTGTGATCGCTTCCTTTTTCAGGATACGGTAAACATCGTCGGTCACGGTGAGCCGCGTTTGGTAATCCAGCGCGGAAAAAGCTTCATCCAGCAGCAGGATATCCGGGTTGATCGCCAGGGTACGGATGAGCGCCGCCCTCTGCCGCATTCCGCCGGAAAGCTGGGCAGGGTATTTGTCCTTAAAGTCATACAGACCGTAGGTCTTTAACAGTCGGATTGCACGGTCGGTGTTTTCGCGCGTCATCATATGGCGGATTTCCAGCCCGAACATCACATTGCTGTAAATCGTCCGCCAGTCCAGAAGATTATCCTTTTGCAGCATATAGCCGATATGCGCGGAAATCCCCTCAATTTTTTCCCCGTTGACGTAGATTTCTCCTGCGGTCGGCTTTAAAAGCCCGGCAATAATAGAAAGCAGGGTGGATTTTCCGCACCCAGACAAAGTGCAACAAAAATCCTTTTTGAGGCTGACAAACAGTATAAAACCGCTGAATTGGTGCTGCCCGTTGATATTTATGATGGTTGGGCGGAGGAACTTCATTTTTTTCTGTTTATTTATCAGTTGTTTATTTTTTGTTCAGAACTGTCGGATATAATAAAAACATTCTTTCTAGCTTAGGAAAGTGAAAATTTATAGTTTGGAGTAATGATTTTGAATTTCAATTATATCATCGATCTTTTTTTTCACTTTGACAAATACCTTAATGCCGTGCTAAGTCAGTATAATGTGCTGGCTTATGTGCTCCTTTTTATCATCATATTCATTGAAACGGGTCTTGTAATCATGCCTTTTCTTCCGGGGGATTCGCTGCTGTTTGCCGCAGGCGCGATTGCGGCTGCAGGCGGGCCAATCAATATCCCGATTTTCTGATACTGCTGTATATCGCTGCCGTCTCAGGGGACACAATGAACTATCATATCGGGCATTTGCTGCGCGAAAAGATTCAAAAGCGGGAAGCAATCCCTCTGGTCAATATGAAGAATATTGAAAAAGCGCAGGACTTTTTAAAAAGACATGGCGGCAAAACTATCACGATCGCACGATTTATCCCGATAATCCGGACATTTGCCCCGTTCGTTGCGGGAGCCGGTAAAATGTCCTACCGAAAATTCCTGACCTATAATATGATCGGCGGGATCACGTGGGTGACGCTTCTTTTTGGCATCGGTTATTTTTTTGGAAACATCAGCTACGTGAGAACGCACTTTAGCCTCGTGATAATTGCGATTATCGTAATTTCAGTTATTCCGGCGGTTGTAACATTCCTTGGAAATAAATCAAAAGAAAAGTAATTAGAGGATAAATACGGATTGCCCGGGAGGAATATTAATTTGCGCAGTAAAAATTCGATTCGGAATGTTACAGCGGCCGTCACCTGTCAGATTATCAATACGATTCTAAGCTTTTTGTGCAGATATATCTTTATCCAGCTGCTCAGCGAAACGTATCTTGGACTGAGCGGCTTATTCAGCGACGTCCTTTACATTCTTTCCGTTGCGGAACTTGGAATCGGAACAGCGATCACCTTCAGCATGTACAAGCCCCTTGCGCAGCATAACCGGAAAGAAATCGGCGCCCTGATGTCGCTTTACCGCAGGACTTACCATATTATAGGGGCCATTGTTTCCGCCGTAGGGCTGGGGCTTATCCCTTTTATTCCGGGTATCACCCATAATCCGCCGGTAAAGTACCTGATCCTGATTTATTTGATGTATGTATTCAATACGGTGATCACTTATTTTTTCTCTTACTGGCAGACCATCATCAACGCAGATCAGAAGGCCTATATTTGCACCATTTATCAGTACGGGTTCAGCATCGCTCAGAATATTATTCAGGTTCTTGTTTTGTTTCTTACCAGAAACTTTATTTTATACCTGCTGATCCAGATAATCTGCAACTTCCTGATGAACCTTACCCTGGCATTTAAGGCAAAAAAAATGTATCCTTATGTGATAAAGTATGGCAAGGAGAAGCTGGATGCTTCCGTCCGCTCGGAAATTGTAAAAAACATTAAAGCGATGTTTTTACACCGGATAGGCGGGGCTGTTGTAAACGGCACAGATAATATTCTGATCTCCACCTTCTTCGGTTTAAGCAACGTCGCCATTAATTTTAACTATAACCTTATTATCAATACGCTTAGCAATATCATCACCCAGATTTTTAACAGCATTACCGCCAGCGTCGGAAACCTGGGAGCGGTGGAAACCGACCGGAGGTCATATCAGGTGTACAAGTCCGTCAATTTTGCGGGATTCTGGATTTACAGCTTTTGCTCCATTTCGCTGTTTTGCCTGCTGAATCCGTTTATTCTGCTCTGGACAAGGAAAAGCATGCTGTTCCCTCTGCTTACGGTGCTGCTGATTGTGCTTAACTTTTACACCTTTGGAATGCGGCAGACCACCTTAATGTTTAAAAATGCGTTCGGACTTTTTTGGTACGACCGGTACAAGGCTGTTTTTGAGGCTGCCGTAAATCTGGCTGCTTCGCTGATTCTGGCGCATTTTATCGGCGTGTCCGGAATTTTTCTCGGTACTTTAATCAGCACCATGACGGTGGATTTTTGGGTGGAACCGCTTGTCCTGTTTCGGCACGGATTTCATCACAGTGTGGCCCCATATTTTAAACGGTATATCATTTACGCCATGCTGACGGCGATTAACGGCCTGATAACGTGGTATTGCTGCTCCCGGGTCGGCGGGCAAGGTCTCTTAAGCTTTATAGCAAAATGCTTTATCTGCGCGGTTATTCCAAACCTTTTCTATCTGGTCATTTTTTACAGGACAAAGGAATTTCAGTATTTTAAAAATATTATAAAATTGCCTGCGCTTTTTAAGCCAAGGTCATAGGTGATTCAAAAGACGCTTTTACGGCACTGACCCGGCATTAATCTGCAAAATGGGCAAAGGCAATACAAAGCACCCAGTGCGACGGGATTAGTCTGCTGATTGTGCATTGTTTCCGGGCGAATTTGTATGCGGGGCGGAAATATATGTATCTTTTTTCGAATGCAGGTTTTCTATAATCCTATTAACCACGTCAATCTTTTGGTCTGCGGTTAAGTTACTTTGCTTTAGCCGCCGCTGAATGATTTCGACATGGAAAGCATTGACTTGCTCCGTCAGGGAGTTATTGCTTTCATATGTTACCACATGGACAAAGACATTTTTTATCTGCTTTTTCATGAACTCCCCTCATTTCTGCGGGTTGTTATATCAATCCATTTTATGACCTGATATCCATACGTATTACGGGATTCTTTTTAATCTTCGAGTTGATTTCCTGATCTGACCAACATGGCTGGCAGACCTGCTTTGAAATTTTGCATTAATATCAAATAAAAAGCGGTATTCAAACGGATGCTGCTTAAAAATTGACTTAATTAAAAATGTTTATAAAATAATATGGGGTCGGTCAATATCGTTTGGCAGAATCAACAAAGTAATCAATTACATTTTTACATTGATAAAGAATGCGGATTCCGCACAGCCTTTCAAA
>JAEWUH010000024.1 GCA_023397245.1 Bacillota bacterium
TTCCAGTACCACGCATACGAAGGATAGCTTCCGTCCGCTGCGACCGTAAGGCTTGCAGCAGCTTTCTTCGCTACGGTCGTTTCGGAAGCCGGCTGCGCGGTAATAGCCAGATCCTTGTATAATTCCAGCGTGTTATTGTTGCCCGCATTGACCGAACCGCCCGCCTTATAAATTGTGGTTCCGTTTGTGCCGGTAATAGTAACCGCAGTCTCATTGTTCTGCGGCAGCCATAAATAATAAAGATTGTTTAGCAAACCCATGTCGGCGGAGCAGGTGCTTCCGCTGCCGACCTTATAGGTAATAACCGTATTATTATCTGCACTCGGCAATTCGATGCGAGTGCGGTAAACATTGTTATGATTGCCGTCGGTAGGAGTCGGGGTAACGGTATTCGCGTAAACGGACCCGCCCGTAAACGTGTTGACGGTTCCGGTACCTCCGATAGCAAAGCTTCCCCCAGTCTCGACGAAGCCCCTGCTGACGGTCACCTTGCCTCCGCTGCCTCCCTTACCGCAGCCGATGTCAGGGGCGCCGGGCGTATAAGTTGCACCGTAAACTATGCCTCCGGTAATGGTCAGATCGCCGGCGCCGCCATTCACACCGCCGCCGATCCCGGCTGCGGTAACTCCGATCCCTTCAACCGTCCCGTTCGCAATTGTTACCTTGCCGCAGCTTTCACCGGAGTTGCCGCCGATTCCGGCACCGGAACCGTTTCCCACTGTCCACAGAGTACTGTTTATATCCGGAGCCGTGATATTCAGCACAGCGCCCTCCGGCACGTGCAGTCCCGCAAAGGTTCCGTTGCTCGCCAGCTGACTGTTGCCGCTGAGCGTTAAATTGACCGTTGTGCCCGCGCCGATGTTGAACGCGCAGGCAACCGGCGCAGCATCCTGAAAGGCGATATAAGTATCTTTCAGCGTAATGTTGACCGCGCCAAGACCGGCGTTTACTGCGACGGAATGCTTTGCGGGTGTTTCCTGCGTGCCGCCGGTAATGATGTAATTTTTTGATGCGTCAGAGATGGTTACATCAGCCGACGTCACATTTTTTGTTTCCGTTACTGTTTCCGCCGCGGCGTAATTCACGGGCATTATGGTGAGGATCATACAGACGGTAAGTACTATGCTCATAAATTTGCGCAGATGCGCCGCCGCAAAGGGATTGTGAATTTCCTGTGATTGATCGCTTCTCATAATTCTTCCCCTCTTAATAATTTTAAGATAATTTGTCAATTTTGCTGTTACGATCATATCATAAGGCTCTGAAATGATTCTGAAATTATATTTTGGGAGCCGGGCACAGAAAAGCCAAGAATCCACGCATTCCTTCGGATTGTAAAATCCGGATTAAATTTTGCGCATATGCTTTCCGGCCTCTTGCTCATTCCGCCCGGTTTTTATATACTGAAATATGCGTAAATGACAGAAAACGCCGTGAAATTGAAATATTCAAGCTGAAAACATACAAAAAAATAATTTTATGCAGAAAAAAAGAAAACGGGGATTGAAACGAAAGGAGCCGCCTATGAGCTGTCATGTGGCAATCATCGACCGGATCAGGAGCGTTTATGCCTCCCTGCGCCCCTCGGAAAAGAAGGTCGCCGATTATGTGCTGGAGCATTTGGACACTCTGAAAGACTTATCCATTATGGAAGCGGCACAGAACGCGGGCGTAAGCCAGCCGACGGTGATCCGCTTTGTGCGTGCGCTGGATTTCAACGGATATCGGGACTTTCGGCATACCGCATTTTTGGAAAGGACACGCGGCGCTTCTGAAGTCAAATTTGACGCGCTGGCCGGATTTAATCTGAAGCCGTGGGATTCTCTTTCCGATATTCCCCTGAAAACCGTGCAGGTAATGAAGACTCTGCTGGACGACACGCTGAAATCGGTATCCGCGGATGAATTTAAAAAAGCAGTCCGCATGCTTGCGGGCGCGAAGCTCATCGATATCTACTGTGTGGAAAATTCCGTTACGCCGGCAAGCGATCTTCTGAACAAGCTCAGCTACCTGGGCCTTGCCTGCCGTTTGAACTGCGACAGCTATCTCCAGCAGATCACCGCGGGACATCTGGGCCCCCAGGACGTAGCCATCGCGTTTTCCTATTCCGGTTCCTCCATAGACACCATCAAGGCCCTGCGGCAAGCCCGCAGAACCGGCGCGGCTACGATCGCCGTCACCAATTTTGAGGACGCCCGAATTGGAAAGGAAGCCGACGTTTGTATCCTTGCGGGCAGCGGCAGTAACGTGATCTACGGAAACGCCATTTTCTCACGGATTACCCAGCTGGCTGTGGTGGATATGCTCTATATGGGCGTAATCCTGAGCGATTACAAAAGATTTTCACAAGCTTTGGACCGGAGCGGTTCGCTGATTTCCGACCGCGGGTATCCCCCCGTGTAATTTCTCTTCCGCTTTGCGGGGGCCTGTTGCAGAATTTCTACAACAGGCCCCGTTTTTTATGTAATTTTTAACCTTTTTCTCGTTTATTTTTAAATTCGATTTAATGGAGTTCCGGAAATTTGAGTGATAGAATGAGACCGAAATGAAACGGCCCGTTCTTCATTTTGAATTCAGAAAGGAGTTCTGCCTGGATGCTGACGCTGGACGGAATCGAAAAATCCTACGGAAAAGAAAAGGTGCTTGACGGAATTACCCTGGATGTAAGAGACGGTGAGATCGTCTCCATTCTCGGCCCTTCCGGAAGCGGAAAAACAACTCTTCTCAATATTATTCTCGGCATCACCGACCCCACCGCCGGACGTATCCTCTACAACGGTGAGGACATCACAAAAAAGCCCATGGAGCTCCGGGGCTTCAACATTGTATTTCAGGACTACGCGCTTTTCCCGAACCTGGACGCGTGGCAGAATATTGTTTACGGCCTGAAAAACAGCCCTTCGGTTTCCACCCGCGAAGAAGTGGAAAGCCTGATTCGCCTGCTGGAGCTTTCCGAGCATCTTGACAAGCGGATCGACCAGCTGTCCGGCGGCCAGAAGCAGCGCGTCGCGCTGGCACGCACGCTCGTGATGAAACCGAAAATCCTCCTGCTGGACGAACCCTTCAGCGCGCTGGACGGGGTCATCAAGGAATCCATTAAAAGCCGCATCAAGGCGGTGGCAGAGCAGTACCGCCTGACGACAATTCTTGTTACGCACGACCCGGAAGAAGCGCTTACCCTCTCCGACCGGGTTTTAATCCTGCAGGACAAGGTAGTTTCCCAGTATGACACTCCGAGGAGTATCATTGACCACCCGAAAAACGATTTCATCAAAGAATTCATTCTGAATCAGCTTGTTATTAAACGGAAGAATATTTTTTCCCTGTTTCAGGAGTGCCATGCTTAGGCGGCTGGAACGGGAAAACCGGCTCATTCTCACTTTCGCGCTGGGATTTTTCCTCATTTTTCTGGCGATTCCCCTGATTCTGATTGTTTTTCAGTCGCTGCGGACAGACTCCGGCATTGGGCCGGGGAATTATATCGGCGTCCTTACACAGAACAGCTTTTTCAGGGCATTCGGCAACAGCCTGTGGGTTTCCCTGTGCAGCGGCGCCCTTTCCATGGCATTGGCCTTCCTGCTCGCCTACACGGTCAACTGCACCAATCTTTCCGTCCGGCTGAAAAAGCTCATCACGGTCGCGACGGGTCTTCCCATGCTGCTGCCAACCATCACCTATGGTTTCGCAATCATTTATACCTACGACCGGCAAGGCCTCATTTTTCGGCTCTTCGGCGGGTATCACCCGCAGATTTACGGCTTCAACGGTATGGTATTCGGTTATGTCGTCTATACACTGCCCATTTCCTTTATGCTGATCGACAACGGGTTCCGCTACATAGACAAGCAGTTTATCCTGGTCTGCCGGCTGATGGGAGACCGGCCGCTGAGAGCCTTTTTCACCGCCATTCTGAGCCCGCTGGCCGGCACGCTGGGGACGGCGCTGATTCAGTCCTTTTCCCTTAGCTTTACGGATTTCGGCATACCGGCATCCGTCGGCGGCCAGTACAATGTTGTGGCAACCGTCCTCTACGACCAGATGCTCGGTTCGGTACCCGATTTCGGCAAAGGCTCCGCCGTGGCCATTTTTATGCTGATTCCGTCCGCGGCAAGCATTTTCCTGTTAAATCGGCTGGGCAGATACAGTTTCCGTTACAGCCGAATTTCGGAGATCGAATTCAAAAAAGCCCCGATAAAGGATTTTATCTGCGCCGTATGCTCCGTTTTCATCCTGCTTGCGGTCCTTTCTATTTTCCTTGTGATTTTCATCGTGCCGTTTGTAACCATGTGGCCTTACCGTCTGACCTTTACCTTTTCGCATATAGCCGCTGTCTTTGAGGCCCCCGATCTGTGCGGCGTCTATCTGAATTCGCTCTTCGTTTCCGCAATGACGGCGCTGTTCGGCACCTTGCTGGCCTACGCGGCGGCGCTGGTAACGGCGCGGAGCCGAATCCCGGAAAAATGGCTGAAGTCGGTGGACGGCATCGCTCTGGTCACCAACACGGTTCCCGGCATGGTGCTCGGTATTTCTTTTCTTCTTGCTTTTTCCGGTACTCCGTTACACAATACTTTTTTACTCATCATCCTGTGCAATATCATTCATTACTTCTCTTCCCCCTATTTCATGATCAAGGAGACGCTCGCCAAGCTGAACAGCTCCTGGGAACCGACGGCCAAACTGATGGGAGACAGCTGGCTGAAGACCGTCCGCCGGGTTCTCATCCCCAACACCGTCCCCACGATTCTGGATGTTTTCGGCTACTATTTCATCAATGCAATGGTGACCATCAGCGCGGTGGTATTCCTGACCGGCGCGTTTACGATGGTGATTACCACAAAGATCCAGTATTTGCAGCATGTTGGAGATTTCGATGAAATCTTTGCGCTTTCGGTGCTCATTTTTCTGACCAACCTGACGGTAAAGCTGGCCGTTAAAACCAGCTCTGATTTTATAAGAAAGAAAAGAGGATAATTTTATGAAACAGCGTATTCGGCAAATCTTATCCTGCACCGCCTGCCTATCCCTTTTGGCGCTCTCCTTCACAGCGTGCAGTCCCGCCGCCAAATCCGCCGGTACCCCCGCAAATGCGAACAGTTCAAAGCAGGTGGTAATTTATACGAACGCAGATGACGAAGCGGTCGAAGGCTTTAAAAACGCGCTGGACGGCAACGGCTACAAAGGGAAATACGTCATTCAGGGCTTCGGCACTTCCGATCTGGGCGGCAAGCTTCTTGCGGAAGGAAAGAATCTGGAAGCCGACCTCATTACAATGAGCTCCTACTATGTGGACAGCGCCCAGGCGAAAAATAAAATGTTCAAAGACCTGACTTTTAACGCAAAGCCGATGGACAAAACCATACCGGCCTACCGTTCCCCCACAACCTCGCAGGAGGGGGCCATCCTGCTGAACACAGACGCCCTCAAGGCAGCAAATCTGCCGACGCCGGCTTCCCTTAAGGACCTTGAGAACCCGGTCTACAAGGGGCAGATTTCCGTTCCGGACGTTACCCAGTCTTCCACGGCCTGGCTGATGGTGCAGGCTTTGGTCTCGGCCTATGGAGAAGATCAGGCACAGCAGATTCTGACCGGGATTTATAAGAACTGTGGCCCCCATATTGAAAAATCCGGTTCCGCACCGCTCAAAAACGTACGTGCCGGCTCCGTTGCCATCGGCTTCGGCCTGCGGCATCAGGCGGTCGCCGATAAAACAAAGGGTCTGCCCATCGACTTCGTTGATCCCTCGGAAGGAAATTTCCCCCTGACGGAATCCGTCGCCATTCTGGACAAAGGTGATAAAACCAATCCTCTTGCAATGGAAATGGCAAAATGCATCATTGAAAAGGGCCGCCCGATTCTGATCAAGACCTATCCCAATCCTCTCTATGAGGGAGAAAAGGCCGACGCGGCAAACCAGTCAAAATATCCCAAGACGTTCAGCCAGCCGCTTTCGGTTGAACTGCTGGAGAAACATCAGAAGATTTCCGAAGCTGCCAAAGCAGCGGCACAATCCTGACCAAAGGAGACAATTCATCACCGTGAACAAATACAAGCTTTTAACCCCGGGTCCGCTGACCACCACCGAAACCGTAAAGCGGGAAATGCTGTTTGATCACTGCACCTGGGACGACGACTACAAAAACATCACGCAGAGCATTCGCAGCCGGCTTTTACAACTCGCGCACGTCACGCCCGAACGGTACACCTCCGTTCTGATGCAGGGCAGCGGTACCTTCGGAGTGGAATCCGTACTTTCTAGTACGGTGGGAAATACCGACAAGCTCCTGATCTGCTCGAACGGCGCGTACGGAAGCCGCATGGCGGAAATCTGCGAATGGAACCGCATCCCCTATGTGCATTATCAGGAGCCCTGCGACCGCATTCCGTCCGCCGAAAAAGCCGCCCGTTTTTTGGACGGAGACTCCGCTATTACCCACATTGCCATGGTGCACTGTGAAACGACCACCGGCATCCTGAACGACGCGCGGAGCATGGGAGCACTCGCCCACGAGCGGGGCAAGACCTTTATTCTGGACGCCATGAGCAGCTTCGGCGGAATGGAAATCCCGGTTGCGGACTGGAACATTGATTTTTTGATCAGCAGCGCCAATAAATGTATTCAGGGCGTTCCCGGCTTTTCCTTCATCCTTGCAAACCGTGAAAAGCTGGACGAAAGCAAGGGAAAGGGAAGAAATCTCTCCCTGAATCTATACGATCAGTGGGAAGCAATGGAACGGGACGGGAAATGGCGCTTTACCTCTCCGACCCACACGGTGCTGGCCTTTTCCAAAGCGCTGGACGAGTTGGAGGCGGAGGGCGGGATTTCCGCCCGCAGCCGGAGATATACACTCAACAACCGCCTTCTGATCGATGAAATGGAAACGCTGGATATTCATCCGTTCCTTGGGAGCGAGCATCAGTCTCCCATTATTACAACATTCCTGTACCCCCAATGGGCGAATTTCCGCTTTCCGGAGTTCTATCAGTATATCAAGGACCGCGGTTATGTGATTTATCCCGGGAAGCTGACCGAAGTGGATACCTTCCGCATCGGGAACATTGGAGAAATCTACCCGCAGGATATTGAAAAGCTGACGGAGATCATCCGCAGTTTTTCCAAGGAACACGGAGGGCCGCAAAATGGAAATTGAGGCGGTTATTCTGGACTGGTCCGGCACGGCCATCGATTACGGCTGTTTTGCACCGGTTCAGGCTTTTATGGAGGCTTTCCACGAATTCGGCGTCGATCCTACATCGCGGGAAACGCGTGAGCCCATGGGAATGCGCAAGCGGGATCATCTGACCGCGATGCTTTCCATGCCCCGCATCCGAGAAAAGTGGAAGGAAGTCCACGGACGGGATTCCGATGAGAAAGACGCGGAAGACCTGTACCGAATGTTTGAAGAAAAGCTGTTCCGCGTTTTGCCCGAATATTCCCGCCCGAAGCCCGATACGCTTGAAACCGTGCGGGAGCTGCGCGCAAGGGGAATCAAAATCGGTTCCACAACCGGATTTACGAACCGGATGATGGAGGTTGTGGCGCCGGCCGCCCAAAGCTTCGGATATGCGCCAGACCTGTGGGTCAGCCCGGATTCCACGGGAAATTACGGCCGGCCGTACCCCTATATGATTTTTCAAAATCTGCAGGCTTTGAAAGTGACTTCCGTAAAGCATACGGTCAAGATCGGGGATACCGTCGCGGATATTCTGGAAGGCAAAAACGCGGGGGTCCTTACTGTGGGCGTAATCGAGGGCAGCTCCGAAATGGGGCTTTCCGAGGATGCTTTCCACTCTCTGGACGAAACCGGCCGGGAACAGTACATCCGACGTGTCGCGGAGGAATTTAAAAAAGCGGGCGCGGATTTTGCCATTGCCCGTTTGGGAGAATTCATCCCGCTGCTGGAGCAGCTCAAGGCTATGGAATTTGCGGATTCAGTCGGAAAGCATTTTTCTTTTTAAAAACTTCCTATAAAGTGGTAAAACAGAAAAAAGTCAGGGATTCCGGTGCTCTTCGATAGGAAGAGCACCGGAATCCCTGACTTTTTGTGATCAATGATTCGCTATATTCGTGCTGCATTTTTGCAAAATAGATTCCGATTAGATGTAGCCCTGGTTGTCAATACTCCGAAACTCCCGAAGTGCCGGCGGACAATATCCGGACACCCTTATGGAATCACCTTCATAATATTCAGGAATTTCATACCTCAATGCAGTTTCTCTTTTCGACGCTGAGGTAGAGATTCTGCCCGTTTTCAAAAAGCTGAAAGCTGCGGAATAAAACATCTACATGAAAGGGGATTTCTTTGGTAAGCATCGTGTAGCGGAGCACATTGCCGTGGGAGATATGGGAATCAACCGTCGCCTCAAAGGTGTAGCTTTCCGAGACAGGCTCCACCGGTTTCGTGGAAACGGCAAATGTTTCCGGCCTTATGGCTACGCTTTTTTGCGCTCTATACTCAACTCCGACCATTTTCCCAAAATCCGTGCCTGAAAGAATATTGTAGCTGCCGATAAAGCCCGCGGCAAACCTCGTTTTAGGGGCTGTGTAAAGCTCCGTCGGCCTGCCGGACTGCTCTATTTTTCCTTCGTGAAACAAATGAATCACATCGCTGAGAATCATGGCTTCGTCCTGATCATGCGTCACAAAAATCGTAGTGATTCCCAGCGTCTGGTTGATTTCCCGGATACGCGTCTGCAGTTCCTTGCGCAGCTTGGCGTCAATCGCGCTCAGCGGTTCATCCAGCAAAAGCACGCGCGGCTCCGTCGCAATGGAACGTGCCAGCGCAACACGCTGCTGCTGCCCCCCGGAAAGCTGGTGTGGATACTGCCGTTCCTTGCCTTCCAGATTTACCATTTTCACCATTTCTTTTACACGCTGTTCCATTTTATCTCTTGGCATCTTCTTCATTTTCAGACCGAATGCAATATTCTCCGTTACGTTCAGATTCGGGAAAAGACTGTACTGCTGAAACACCATGCCGATTTTACGCTCTTTGGGACTTTTGCAGGTAATGTCTTCCCCATCCAAATAGATTTTTCCCGCTGTTACATCCTCCAGCCCGGCAAGGCAGCGCAGCAATGTGCTTTTTCCGCAGCCCGAGGGGCCGAGCAGCGTGACAAGCTGACCCCGTTCGACCGATAAATTAATCTCCTTCAGCACTTCGTTGCTGCCAAAGGATTTATGAATATTTTCAAACTGTATGTATAACATGGCTGTTCCTTTCTCATTCCCGCGTTTTTTCCGTTTTGTATATCCCGGAATCCTTTTTTCTGTTTTTCAGGCTGACCAATGCGCCGGAAATCAACAGTGTTGTAAGAAACAGCAGGACGATCAACGCGCTGGTAAGCTGGCCCGAAACCGCCAGCATTTTGTACAGATACATCTGCGCCGTTTCAAAATAGCTGCCGCCGATTGTATTTACCACAACAAAATCTCCAAATACCATAGAGGCGGAAAGCATCATGGAAATTACAATACCGGAAAGGATATTCGGAACAATCACCGTAAAAAAAGCACGCAGCTTTCCTGCCCCAAGAATCTGCGCGGTCTCCAGAAGACGGGAAGCGTTTACGGCAGTCAGGTTGTTTTTTATGCTTTGATACATATAGGGCAGAATCATAACGCAATAGGCGGCCGTAAGCATAAAGATTCGATTTGAAAAGGGTTCCGGTGCGTCTACGTAGAGGGATAAAATACCGACTGCCAGTATGATCCCCTGAATCGCATACGGAATCATACAAAGCACCTGCATCACACGGTCCAGCCACGGCAGATAAACAACGACGACATACATGGCCAGAAGCACAATCGCCGTGCAGAGCAGAATCGGCAAAACGGAAATCAGCACGGTGCGGCCAAGCGCGGTCAAAAACCTCGTGTCAGAAAATACCTGCCCGAAATACCGCAGGGTAAAACCGGTCGGCAGAAGATCCGTCCATTGCTGAAACATCGAATAAAGAAAGGTGAGCGCAAGAGGAAGAATCAAATAAAGACACAGAATCACTACAATGATAACGGATGATTTTTTTCGTTTCACAACTCATTCCTCCTGTTTTTCTTCAGAATAAAGTTGTTTATTCCAACGGCACAGACCATAAGGATCATCAGCACAACCGCAAGCGCGCTGCCGAATTCCTTATGCTGCACCATATCGCCGGTAAACTGCTCCTGCAGGCGGATGGGAAGCAGCGAAAAATTATTTTGCAGCAGCGCGTAGGCTGTTGCATATGCGGCAAGGGAATTTGCGAATAATACGCTGACCGTACCCAAAATGCTCGGCATAAGAACAGGGATGCCTACTTTCCTCCAAAAAGCAAGCCCGCCGCCGCCAAGCAGTTCAACCGATTCCCTCCACCGCGGATGAATTCCGTCGAACGCGGGCATCAGCAGCATTGTGGCAAGCGGAACCTGAAAATAGACATAAGTCATCATTAAACCGGTGATGCTGTAAAGATTGAAATCCGCCAGGAAAGAAATCCCATACTTTTTACCGACGATAATCAGCACACCCACATTTCCCAGAAGAATAATATAGGCAAACGCCAGCGGAATTCCCGCAAAATTGGATGTCATGTTGAGAACGCTCAGAAAAAAGCCCCTGAGCTTTCCCCCGACATTCTGCGCCGCCTTCGCTCCAAAGAACGCAACAATGATCCCCGCAAGCGCGGAAACGGCTGACACAAGCACACTGTTGATCACCGCCTGCCGGTACAGTTTTTTCCCGAATATATCTACATAATTCTGCAGCGTAAACCCAAAAGAATCTTCCGGCAGAAAGCTGCGAAAAATCACCATAACCAGCGGCACAATTTCAAAGAAAAGGACAAGAAGAAAAAACGGCAGAAGGGCAAGAAGGTAAAAACCCGCTTTTTTATGTTTCAAAAAGCTTCACTCCCAATTCCTCCGGAATTTTCATTTCCTCGGATTTTTCAATGCCAAGCAGCCGGCAAAGCAAAGGCGCCACACACAGTTGGGAAATGCATTTTTCCGAGTAATCGCCCGGTACTGCATTGGTGCCGAACAAATAGAGCGGAACTCTGCGCTGAAGCTCCGTGTTTCCGCCGTGAAGTCCGTACCCATTCATCCCGTGGTCGGCTGTGACCACCACGCTGCAGCCCTGTTCCAGCCACAGGGGCAGGCAGGAAGAAAGCACGATATTTGCTTTTGCGGCAGCCATCTCATATTCCCTGCTTTCAGACGTGAACCGATGTCCGGCATCATCAATGTTCATGCTGTGTATCATCAGAAAATCCGGATTGTTTTTTCCCCGCAGAAACTCTGCGTCCGCAAAAACATGGGAGTCCGGGTAGTTGTCCTCAAAATAATAAATTCCATCCTGTATGGCGCTGTCCGTCCCGAGCTGAATCCGGTCGGCCGCGTAGCAGAACGGCGCTTTCACATAAAGCTCACAGATCCAATAATAGGCGGCCGCGGCTGTTTTCAGCCCGTTTTTCCGGCACAGGTCAAATACGCTGACGCAGTTGGAACGCCTGACCGCAAGGTTATTGCTGATTCCGTGTCTGCAAACCGGCAGACCGGTTAAAAGAGTTTCATAAATCGGACGTGAAAGGGACGGAAGCTCCCCTTGTACGCAGTATTTTGCGCCCATCCCCTGTTCCGCCAAATGTTCCAGGTAGCCGAGATTGCGCTCCCCTGCGCCAAAGCCGCAGCCGTCCAAAAGTACAAATATTGTTTTTGCCATATCATTCTCCAAACAGCGCGCAACACTTCTCCGAAATCAGAGAAGTGTTACGTTTTCATTTATAAATATTCAAATGGTCCGCTTATTTTGCCGCGGTAATAACCTCTTCCTGCCATTTGCTGCCCAGTCCCTTTGTGGTTTTGCCCCAGCCGTCGGCATCCTTGATCATTCTCGCATTTTTATACTGTTCATCCGGAAGGAGCTTTGCTTTGACGTCGTCCGGCAGCTTTATGTTGCTGCGGATCGGCTTCGCATAGCCACGGGCCAGGTTGATCTGCCCCTCGTCGCTCAGTATGTATTCACGGGCAAGCGCCGCCGCGTAGGGACGCTTGGAATATGCGTTGATGACCGTGCAGTAACCGCTCTGAATCGCTCCGTCGGAAGGAACATTTACTTCAAAGGAAGCGTTCGGATTGTTCTTTTTAATCTGGTCGCGATAGTTCAGCGCGTTGTAATCCCAGAGCATGGCAACCGCGATTTCGCCCTTTTCCAGTCTTGTAACGGTCAGTTCGCCTTTATCCAGTCTGCCCTGCTGTGCAAGCGTCTTGAAGAAGTCAATGCCAGGCTGAATGTTGGTTTCGGAACCGCCGTTCGCAATCGCAGCGGAAAGCACCGCGTTCTGTGCCTGATTCGCCTTTGTTACGTCGCCCACGGATATTTTATAATTGCCTTTTAAAAGGTCGGCAAAGGACTTCGGCGCATTCGGAACTAATTTTGTATTTGTCATGATCGTCATTGTGCCGTAATAACCGATAATCCAGTTTCCGTCCTTATCTTTCGCCCAGTCCGGGATGTCCTTCCAGTAGCTCGTTTTATAGGGAAGGGTCAGTCCCTTGCTTACCGCAACCGGGCCAAATGATTGGCCTACGTCGCCGATATCCTTGGTCGCGTTGTTTTTCTCCGACTCAAAAATACCCAGTTCTTCCGCGGAGGACATATCGGTGTCCGTATGATCAATGCCGTACTTTGTTTTCAGGTCTTTCCATGTTCCGACCCAGTTTGCCCAGGAATCCGGCATGCCAACAGAGTCTACCCGGCCTTCTTTTTTAGCTTCCGCTGCAATTTGTTCAACAGACATACTGTTCAGGTCCACTTTTTTTGCGGCGTTACCGGCCGTGCAGGCAGTAAGCATCGCAGCAGCCGCACAGAAACAGGCAACCGCACCTAATAATCTTTTCCCCACTTTTTTCTCTCCTTTATTTAATCTGGAATCAGTTTAACGTATGTCTGTAAGATACTCGTTTCGGTTCTGTAAATTATGGATTAATTTCCGATTTGCCGGGACGAAAAAAACCGGGGATTCCGGCACTCTTCAAGAAAGAAGAGGCTGGAATCCCCGGTTTCTGTTTTTTCCACTGTTTTATTCAGAACATACCCGCCTGCCTTGCGGAATTTCCGAACGGTTTCGTGCTCCTGATCACATTAATCCGTACGGAAGCATGGGTGAGCAGCTTGTTTTTATTGTCTACACGCCGAACATAATGTAGACGGATTTACACAATTCTGTTTGGTTCAGCTTCGTAACGACCTGAGTGCATTTTTATTTTTGAAATGTATGCTTTGCAGTACTCCAGCGAGCCTTTCGGATTCCGATTCCGGCAAAAATCAGCAGCGCACCAATCGCAAAAGCAATAGCCGCCACAGGAATACCTCCGGTTTTGGGCAGGCTGCCGTTGTCGGTCCAGCCCAGAACCGCTTTGCTTTTGTCTCCCTCGCGCTCGTCCCGCAATGTATAAGAAAACTGCTGTCCAGCCTCCAATGTTACACTCAAAGCTTCCTTGAAAAGCTTGTAGCCTGCCGGTGCAGCCGTCTCATGCAAGGAATAACTGCCCGGCACAAGACCTGCAAATTCGACAAGGCCGTCCGAACCGGAAATCGCTTTCTGCACTGCTTTTCCGTCGGCGTCATACAGCGTAAATTCCGCACCGGACAGCGCAGCGCCGTTTATGTCCGCCTTTTTGACTTTGATATCGCCGGTATTTTCTGCGATCTTTCTGTTTGTAATGGTGAGTGCCGTGGTTTTTCCGGTCTTTACGTTCACAGTGATGCTGGAAGTACCGGCGGCATACCCTTTCGGAACGTGAGTTTCATAAATCGTGTATTGGCCCTGCGGGAGATTTTTAAGAACCGCGAAACCATCCGACCCTGTTGAAGCGCTGGCAACCTGAGCACCCTTCGCGTCATACAGCGTAAATCCCGCATCGGACAGTGCATGTCCGTTTTCGTCCGTCTTTTTAATCTGGACGGTTCCAGTCGAAGCGACGGCCCTGTCGACAACCGTAAACTGATTTGCCGTCGAATCGTTTACCGTTGCGATGATACTTTGGCTATTTAATTCAAAGCCGTCCGGAGCCTTGGTTTCACGAATGGTATAACTGCCTTCCGCAAGATTATCAAAAACCGCCACGCCTTTCGAATCAGAAACACCTGTGGACAGGGCGGTTCCGTTTGTACCATACAGCGTAAATTGCGCCCCCGCGAGATGCTTTCCGTTTTCGTCGGTTTTTGTAACAGAGATACTGTATGAACGGACGGCTGGAATAGTCCCTCCACCGCTGCCGCCGCTTCCACTGCTGTGAGGAGCCTGAGTATTTGTCAGCGTATTCTGGCTAATATTTTTTACGACGGCAGTTTTGTCACTGTTGTACTTCACACTTGCCGTAAGCACCGTATTCGTTTTTACAAACCCGGAGGGAGGAGTCAATTCGCCGATCGTGTAGCTGTCTCCGAGCGGGACGTTCTGGAAGGAAACCGTTCCGCCCGAGCTGGAAGCCGTCATGCTGACCGCGTTCCCCAAAGAGTCGGTTCCGGTAAGCTGGAAGCTTCCGCCGCTGAGCAATGCCCCGCCCGCCGAAGTCTTCTGGAAGGAAACCGTACCCAAAGCCGGATCATTTGTCAGTGTATTGGAACTGACGCTTGTAATGACAGCGGTTTGATCGTTATTATATTGGACGCCTGCCGTAAGCACCGTATTTGTTTTCAGATATCCGTCCGGAGGGGTCACTTCCTGGATTTTATAGCCGCTGCCAAGCGGGACATTCTGAAAGGAAACCGTTCCGCCCGAAGCGGAAGCAGTCTTGCTGACCGTGTTCCCAAAAGAGTCGGTTCCGGTCAGCTGGAAGCTTCCGCCGTTGAGCAAAGCCCCGCCCGCCGAGGTCTTCCGAAACGAAACCGTACCAAAAGCCGGGCTGTTTGCCAGCGTATTTTGGCTGACGCTTGTAACGACAGCGGTTTGATCATTGTTATACCGGACGCTTGCCGTAAGCACCGTACTAGCTTTCAGATATCCGTCCGGAGGGGTCACTTCCCGAATCTCGTAGCCGCTGCCAAGCGGGACGTTCTGGAAGGAAACCGTTCCGCTCGAGCTGGAAGCAGTCTTGCTGACCGCGTTCCCCAAAGAATCGGTTCCGGTCAGCTGAAAGCTTCCGCCGCTGAGCAAGGCCCCGCCCGCCGAGGTCTTCTGAAACGAAACCGTACCCAAAGCCGGGCTGTTTGTCAGTGTATTCTGGCTGACGTTTGTTACAACAGCGGTTTGATCGTTGTTATACTGGACACTTGCCGTAAGCACCGTATTTGTTTTCACGAAACCGGAAGGAGGAGTCACTTCCCGAATCTCGTAGCTGCTGCCAAGCGGGACGTTCTGGAAGGAAACCGTACCGCCCGAGCTGGAAGCGGTCTTACTGACCGCGTTCCCCAAAGAATCGGTTCTGGTCAGCTGGAAGCTTCCGCCGCTGAGCAAGGCCCCGCCCGCCGAG
>JAEWUH010000037.1 GCA_023397245.1 Bacillota bacterium
GAATGGGCAGATTGCGTGAAGTCTGCGGCGCAGTAAGCGGGATGTTTATGGTAGCCGGATTAAAATACGGGTACAGTGATCCCAAGGATACGAAAGCAAAAGCAGAACAATATAAAATAATTCAGCAGCTTGCCGCTCAATTCAAAGAGGAAAACAGATCAATCGTATGCAGAGAACTATTAGGCTTAAGCGCAGGGCCGGACAGTCCCACTCCGGAAGCAAGGACAAAAGAATACTATAAAAAGCGTCCTTGTGCCGAATTGGTAGGCTGTGCAGCAGAAATACTGGATAAAATGATTGAAAATAAAAAGGAGGACTAAATTGTGAAAATAATTCTACCAGTTGAAACCCAGTCGTTAAAAGACTCTGTCTGCCCGTCTTTTGGACGCGCCCCACTGTTTGCGCTCTATGATACGGAAAAGGAGAGCAGTGACTTTCTGACAAACAGTGCTGCGCAGAGTGAGGGCGGTGCGGGAATTAAAGCGGCACAGTTCCTTGCGGACAGCGGCGCGAAAATCCTAATCACGTATCGATGTGGAGAAAACGCCGCCGAAGTTCTGAATGCGGCCGGAATCAAAATGTATAAGGCGCAGGACGGCACTGTGGAAGAGAATATTGCAAAGTTTAAAAACGGGCTTTTAGCGGAACTTTGCGAATTTCATGCTGGATTGCACCATCATGGGGGGACCCAATAATGAAAATAGCCGTACTCAGCGGCAAGGGCGGGACTGGGAAAACCTTTGTGTCCGTAAATCTTGCCTGCGCCGCTGAAAAGGCCGTTTATGTAGACTGCGATGTAGAAGAACCCAACGGACATTTGTTTTTAAAGCCCGAAATTGTAAATAGCACACCGGTAAAAGTAATGAATCCTTTGTTCTTGGCCGATAAATGCTCGGGCTGTAAGAAATGTGTGGAATTCTGCAAATTTAACGCTCTCGCCTATGTTCTGAATCAGCTCATGATATTTCCCGAAGTCTGCCATTCCTGCGAGGGCTGTGTCCTTTTATGCCCCACCGGGGCACTGGTAAAAAGCGAGCGCGCGATTGGCATGGTCGAGGAAGGGCGTTCCGGCAAAGTTATTACACTGTCAGGCTGTCTGAACACAGGTGAAGTATCCGGAGTACCGGTGATAGAAACTCTTATGGAGAAGTTGCCGGATGAAGGCATCGTGATTATTGACTGCCCGCCGGGCAGCGCCTGCACCGTAATGGAAAGTATTCGCAATGCGGATTATTGTCTGATGATTGCGGAACCTACCCTGTTCGGGGTCCATAACCTATCCATGGTTTACGATCTAGTGAAGCTCTTTAAAAAGCCGTTCGGCGCAGTACTGAATAAATGCATTCCCGGTGATAACCCCGCAGAAAATTTCTGTGTCGAGAATCATATTCCTGTCCTTTGCCGCATTCCGTTCAGCACTGATTTGGGAAATCTAAATTCGCAGGGACGCATCGCTGTGCGTGAAAATGAGCAGTACCGGGTGATTTTCCAAAACCTTCTGGATAAAATCATAAAGGGGGCGGTTACGTGAAACAGCTCCTGGTCCTCAGCGGTAAGGGCGGAACCGGAAAGACTACCGTAGCATGCGCACTGATTAAGCTCAGCCGCTGCCAGGCCTTTGCGGACTGTGACGTGGATGCTCCTAACCTGCATTTGGTGCTTAAGCAGTTATCTGATCCTGTTAGAACGGATTACTATGGGTTTGGAAAAGCCGTAATTGACCAGACAAAATGTCTGCAATGCGGCTTATGTGAGCAGAACTGCCATTTTGGTGCGATTCGCAATGGTTTGACAGATTTTTATAAATGTGAAGGATGCGGCCTATGCACGGAGCTATGCCCAGTTAAGGCCATAAAGCTCGTTAATTATTCTTCCGGCGACTTGATACTTTATCAATCGGCAGAGAAGGTTTTTTCTACCGCTCAGCTGAAAATGGGAAGCGGCGCGTCCGGCAAGCTGGTAACGACGGTAAAGAAAAATCTGACGCAGGCTGCGCCGGAAACCAGTTTGGCTATAATAGACGGGTCTCCAGGTATCGGATGTCCGGTCATTGCTTCCATCAGCGGAGTAAATCTGGTTTTGATTGTAACAGAGCCTACCGTTTCCGGCATACACGATATGAAAAGGATTTTTGATACCGCTCGGCATTTTGGCGTAAAATATACGGCCTGCATTAACAAATATGACGTAAACCTAAGCAATACCGAAGAGATTGAGCAATTCTGCGGCGAAAACGGAATTCCGGTGGTCGGAAAAATTCCGCTGGATGAAACTGTGCCGCACGCCGTAAACCACGGAAAGAGTATTGCGGACTATCCGGAAAGTCCTGCGGGAAAAGCCGTTGCTTCCATCTGGAAAGAATTAAAAACCTATATCAAATAATAATTAAATGTGAAGGAGATTTTATTATGAAAATTGCGGTTGCAAGCGAACAAAACGGAAAGTATGTCACAGAACATTTCGGACATTGCGAAGGTTTTGAAATTTTCGAGACAGAAAACGAACAGATCACAGGAAAAGTGTTTATTCCGAACCCCGGACACAAACCGGGTTTTCTGCCAAACTTTCTGAACGATAAGGGAGTTAAGATAATCATATCCGGAGGCATGGGCGGCGGCGCAATCGATATTTTTAACGAAAAGGGAATCGAAGTTATCACCGGGGCATCCGGAGACGCGGACGCTGCCGTAAACGGTTATCTGCGTGGAACGCTGAAATCCACCGGATCCGTCTGCCATGAGCACCAGCACGCAGACGAGTGCGGAGAATAAGATAATATAAAGCGGTACCCGATAAGGCTTAACCATCTTACCGGGTACTACGCTTTTTCCATAATACAGAGAATCAGCTGTTTTATTCCGTACTATAATACCTATAATTTATTAAACCGGGAGAATGTTATGTGGTTTTGGTTATCCCTCGTTGCTATTCTATTTTGGAGCGGATCGGATTTATTTTCAAAAATCGGCTCAAAGCCGGATGATTTGTACAGCCATTGGAAAATGGTTATGGCAGTTGGATCTGTTATGGGGATTCATGCATTTATTGAGCTTTTACAGGGAGCTTCATTATGTTTTTCCGATTTACTTACCTATTTGCCGGTATCGGTTCTTTACATATCCGCAATGATACTTGGTTATGTGGGACTGCGCTATGTGGTGCTTTCGGTATCCACCCCGATTTGCAATTCTTCCGGCGCGGTCGCCGCTTTGCTTTGCTTTCTCTTTCTAAACCAAAAAATGAGCGGATTTCAGCTGTTGGCCATTGCGCTGGTCTCTATAGGAATTTTTTCATTATCCGTGCTGGAAAAGAAGCAGGACGATTTAAAACGCTCCCGGGAAGGCATTGTTACGGACAGAAAGTACACCCACAGTCTGATTGCTCTGCTGTTCCCTATTTTTTACTGCATGATTGACGGCCTTGGAACATTTGCCGACGCTTTTGTTTTAAACAAACTAATCGATGAAGAATCCGCAAATATCGCCTACGAATTGACTTTTCTCCTTTTGGCTGTACTTGCTTTTTTCTATGTGGTGTTTATCAAGAATCAAAAAATAAACTTGTTTGATGAAAAGCCTAAAATACTTGCGGGCTTATTTGAAACCGCAGGACAGTTTGCCTATATTTATGCACTTGGCGGCAACGCGATTGTTGCTGCTCCCCTGATTTCTTCCTACTGCGTTTTCTCTGTTCTATGGGCAAGGTTTATCCTCAAGGAGAAGCTAGTCTGGAAACAATATGCCGCAATCGCTATCGCAGTCGTAGGCATTGTTATCCTCGGCGCGGAAGGATCATAAAGAGAGCCGTACAGGTTCTGATTCATGCATCATAATAGAAAAGGAGAATGATTATGCACATTACACTTGAATCGGATTATGCGATCAGAATCATTGATTGTCTGGCAAAGGCGGATTCAAGATTGAGCGCAAAAATCATCTCGGAACGCACGGGAGTAAGCTTGCGATTTGCACTGAAAATTTTAAGCAAACTATGCAAGGCAGAAATCATACGTTCTTTTTCAGGAAAAGCGGGCGGCTACGAATTGAACCGCAGTCCCCACGATATCAATCTGAGAGACATCATAGAAACAGTTGACGGTCCTATCATGATAAACCGTTGCGAGAAAAACTGTGTGTGCAGCGGCGTTGATAACCTGGAGTTATGCGTGTATTACAGGATATTCAACGAGATGTCGGAAATGATCCGCGCAAGATTAGCCAGTGTAAATTTCGATAAGAGCGCGTTATAGTTAAGTTTCTATCTATAAAAGGCTTCTGCAGTAACATTATCTGCAGAAGTTTTTTCTTTCAATGGAGTCAGCGTTTGCAGCAATTTCGGATACCGGAACATATTTCTTTTGCTAGAATCACCAAAACAAGAACTGCAACAGAAACAAGAGCGGTAAAACCACCCGGAGCAACGTTAACATAATAAGAAGCAATCAGCCCTACCATAATATCCATAACGCTAAAAATGATCGAAAAGATTAGAGTGACTTTAAACCCTTTTCCAAGCTGAAGGGCGGTAGCGACCGGAAGCGCAATCATCGAGCTGAGTACTAAGACGCCAACAATCCGGATGGATACAGAGATTGCGGATGCTACAAGAATGGAAAAAACATAATTGATTAATTTGACCTTTACACCCGCAATTTTGGCGGTTTCTTCGTCGTATGCGATATAGATCATCTGATGATATAAGAAAATCAGAGCCAAAACTGAAATCACACTAAGGATAACTATCATTACCATATCGTTTTTGGTAACGGTAAGTATACTTCCAAACAGGAAGGAATCCGCATTGGCATGGAGCTTACCCGAACTGATAATCGTGATAGCGGTACCTATGCTTAAGGCAAGCACAATCGCAAGAATCAGATCCGTATATTTTTTAAAATATGTCCTGAGTAATTCGATCAAAGCACCGCAGATAGAGGTAAAAACAAACGCTCCAAGAACGGGATTCTGGTTAAGCAGTAACCCTATTGTTATACCGGCAAGCGAAGCATGTGATAGGGTGTCTCCAATCATGGAATAGCGTCTGAGGACTAAAAAAATCCCTATGCAGGGACACAGGAATGAAATGAATACAGAAACAAATACTGCGTTTTGCATAAAACTATAATTTAACATCTGCATCACCCCCACTGTTTCTAAGATATTCGTCCGCGTATTTTTGAGGAGAGCAAAAATGTCCCTGACCGTTTATCAAATGATAAATCAGTGTCGAATTTGAAACGGCAGCATCTAAATTATGCTCTACGGAAACAATTGTAATTTTATTCTCTTGGTTGATTTTTTTTAAAAAACCGTATATTTCTTTTTGACTGCTGATATCCACACCGGTAGAAGGCTCGTCCAAAATCAGTAAATCAGGATCGCCGATTAAGGCTCTTGCAATTAAAACTTTTTGCGTTTGTCCCCCGGACAGCGTTCCAACCATCGAATTTGTATACGCCGACATTCCGACCTGATCGAGGTATTTCCTGACGATATCCTTGTTTTTCAGCTTCAAAAGTCTGCGATAGGAGTTTAACATTTCACACACCGTAATTGGAAAATTGGAATTTGAAAAATCATTTTTCTGCGGTACGTATCCGATTCTCTGGGACTGAGATGCGATAATTCCTTCCGTTGGTTTTATAAGCTTCAGGATCAGCCGCATCAAAGTGCTTTTACCACAGCCATTTTCTCCTACTACCGACACATATTCTCCGTTTTGTATCTCAAAATCAAGGCCGTTAAGAACATATGGTGGTGATCCCGTATAGGAAAAATATAAACTTTCTGCTTTAATCATAACAAATCGCCTCTTAAAATTATTTGGGATATATTGGAATTATTCTTGACAAAGTAATTCCTACAGACTATATTATAAATACAAATGGTTTGCATTTGCAAGTATAATTTTATTGGAGGCTAAAAAATGTTAAAACGGTGTACGGCTTGCCTGCTCTGTGCGGCGGCTGTTTTGAGTGTGAGTCTTTCGGCGTGCGGAAGCGGTGCTTCAGTAAGCTCGCAGGTTTCCGGAACGGCATCGTCTGCCGTTCCGTCCTCAGAAGGAAGCAATACTTCCGGCGGCAAGTTAAAAGTTTCCGTAACCTTTGACGCCATGAAAGAATTTGTAAAAGCAGTAGGCAAGGAAAAGGTGGATATATCCACGATCATCCCTGACGGAACGGAACCGCATGATTTTGAGCCCAAAGCGCAGGATCTTGTCGGTCTCAGTACAACGAAGGTTTTTGTCTACAATGGTTTTGGCATGGAGGCATGGGTGGACAACGCGGTCAAAGCGGCCAATAATTCTGATATGATCGTTGTGGAAGCGTCTAAAGGTGCAGAACCGATTAAAAATACGGATCCTGGAGAGATAGAGGAACACGGGCAGTATGATCCGCATATTTGGCTCAGTCTGAAAGGCGCAGAAATTCAGACGAAAAATATAAAGGACGCATTAATAAAAGCGGACGTATCAAATAAAGAGTATTATGAAAAGAATTGCGATGAGTTTGTTTCACAATTGGAAAAGCTTTATGCGGACTATCATACAAGATTTCAATCTGCGGAAAAAAAGAGCTTTGTAACTGGGCACGCTGCCTTTGGATATCTGTGCCGTGATTTTGGGCTTAAGCAAAACAGTGTGGAAGATGTTTTTGCGGAAGGAGAACCCAGCGCACAGCAGTTGTCTGAACTTGTTTCATATTGCAAGCAAAACAAAGTGACCACTATTTTTGCCGAAGAAATGGCAAGCCCCGATGTTTCAAAAACGCTGGCCAAAGAAGTTGGAGCTCAAGTGGAAACGATCTACACGATTGAGAGCGGCGAGGATAATAAAAACTATATCGAACGTGTGGAAAACAACTTGTCAAAAATATATGGAAGTTTAAAATGATAGTAAAATTTGTATTAATTCACACTCGAAACTTAACGCAAGAGTGATAATACTTCCAAAGGTATCAGTTGGAATCCGTTCCTGAGAAAATTTAAGTAAAGTGAGGAAAAATATGTTTGAAGATAAAGTGCTGGTTTGCCAGGATTGTGGAAAAGATTTTATTTGGACTGTCGGGGAACAGGAGTTTTTCGCTTCGAAAGGGTTTGTAAATGAACCGAAGCGCTGCCCCGAATGCAGAAAAAAGCGCAAGGAGGGTCAAACCCAAGAGAGATTAATGTATGACGCTGTCTGTGCAGCTTGCGGAAAGCCTTGCAAAGTTCCTTTTAAACCAACGGAAGGCCGCCCGGTATACTGCAGTGAATGCTTTGCAAAAATGGAAGAAAAAGCCTGACATGCAAATTTTTCAATTTACTATCAACGTACTTTTCGAAAAATGCTTGAGAGCCAATCTTACCTGAGATTGGCTCTCAATGTTTAAAAAAATATGAAATTTAAAATGACAAAAGTACTCCTTCTCTGTAAGATGTGTTATAATTTATCTTGTATTTGTATATATTTTTAAACTGCTGTTGGGACTAGTATTGAGCAGATGCGTTTTCGTGGACAACTTCTCCCCTTCTGCTCGGTAGCGCACTCTAATCTTTTAATCGAATTATGTTTATCTACCAAGCATTCTTAAAAACTCAACGGATATTAATATACAAGATCTATAATTCATCGCAAAATGTACGGGAGTGATACTATGAAAAACAATGCAGACCATCGGGAGGATTTGAAACGTACCGGATTAAAAAACACAAAACGTCGTGCTGCCATTTTGGAAATACTGGAAGTACAAGTTCAACCAGTAACTGCGGAACAAATTTTTTTTGAACTAAGCAAGTTGGAAATTCCCACCAGTTTATCAACGGTATACAGGGAATTGGACAGCCTTGTTATTAATCAATTAGCATTAAAACTAACGATTAATGAAAGCAATAAAGCGCTTTATGAATACAACAGTATGATACATAAACATTACCTGGTGTGTTTATGTTGTAAAAAAATGATTTCCATCGATATTTGCCCGTTAAAAACTTATGAAAAAAATCTTGAAGAGCAAACCCACTATATAATTACCGACCACAAACTAAGCCTTTACGGTTATTGCCCGGAATGCCAAGCGAAAGGGCTTAACAAAAAAGTTTAGAAATACTTTTAATCTACAAGTCGCGTCGTAAAGATGGAGGGACTTAATTTGTCTGTAAAAATTGACATTATATCGGGCTTTTTGGGTGCTGGGAAAACCACACTGATCAAGAAATTAATTGAAGATAAGTCGGAGAAAACTGTTATTATAGAAAATGAATTCGGCAGCGTCGGAATAGACGGTAAATTATTAAAGCAATCTGGAATTTCTGTAAAAGAAATAAATTCAGGCTGCATTTGTTGTTCATTGGCAGGAGATTTTAATGCCACGTTAAAAGATGTTATAAAAGAATATCAGCCTGACAGAATCATTATCGAGCCTTCCGGTGTTGGTAAACTTTCAGATATTATTGCTTCGTGCCAGAATATATTATTAAGGTATAACGGTGAACTCGGAATTTGTGTTACTGTGGTCGATGTAACAAAATATTTGATATATGAGAAAAATTTTTCTGAGTTTTTTTGAATCAAATTAAAAATGCGAAAACGATTATTTTAAGCCGAACACAAAAGGCATCTGCAGAAACGATGCAGTATGCTGTGAAAAGCATTAATAAGCACAATCCGGGTGCGAGTGTCATTACAACTCCGTGGGAACAGCTGAGTGCGGATAAAATACGATCCGTTGCAGAAAACAAGAATTCGAGGTTAATTGAAACGCATCTTCATATGGAACAGCAACATTGTCATGATTGCTGTTGCAGTGATCATACTCTTAACGAGCATGACCATGATTATTGTCATGAACATCATGCGAATGAGAGTTTTGGAGTTTGGAGCATTGAAACGCCGAAAGTGTTTCAAATTCATAAAATTGAACAAGCCCTTCAAAATATTAACCGGTATGGCATGATTCTCCGGGCAAAAGGCATCGTGCCAGTTGAAGATAATCAGTGGATTCAGTTTGACTATGTTCCAGGAGAAGTATCCCAGAAAGAGACCGCTTCAGATTATACAGGCCGTCTATGTGTAATTGGGCAGAATTTAGATAAAGATGGGCTCACATCTTTATTCGAAGTTTAACCGTGGTCAGTTTGAGTACATCCGAGAACTGATGAAAAGATATAAAATCGGAAGCATCATCTTAACCAGCAACAAATATTTCAACTCATGGAGCTGTTGAGCAACACTGTGATTGCCATAGCAACGCTTGACTGCCGCTACACCATGCTCATATGATCAACATCCGGGATCAAACCTATCGGCTGAAGGGCAGGCTCAAATCCGGCATTCAAACTGTTCAGCGGAAGAAATCCCGGCGTTGAAAAAATCAGCGAAAGAATAGCTGGCGTTTCTCAGATTGACGATTTTTATCGGTAGTTGTAGTTCGATTTTTACTGGCGATTTTGAGATACAAAGGGGGCATATTTAATCGAAGAATTTGAAGAGGCCTTTTTACGATTGTCTAGAAATTACTCGCAGCGTTCATATATTTTTTATGGCGATAAACAGAAGTGTGGGAAACTGCTACATCAAATAAAGGTAACTGCCGATTCATTCCCCAGTCAATCTGTGTGGATCACAGCCATACGCGACAGCTTTCTAAGTGTTCTGTACCGTAGCTTGCAAGACTTAAGTATAATGTTAACTTTTCAAAAAGTACAACCAGATTCCGTTTCAAGAATCGATTCTATGTTCTTAGCCAATGCTTTTCAAAAAATAGGATTTCAGGCAAAGCAATCAGGCAAAATCATCTGCTTGTTCATTGAAGACATACATTGTCTAAACAAAATCGAAGCAGAATCCCTATGCATGGCTATTCATAAATCGAATCAAATGAAGCTACCCATGATTCTCTTTGGTACCGGAATGCCAACAGTCATTCATCTATTCGCGAATGCAAGGCCCTATGCGGAAAGGCTATTCATCTATGATGAAATTATATAGGTCTTATCAGCGTTCGCATATCATTTTGAGATGATGATAAAACTGTATTAAAATCTATACATCCTTTTCTTTCCATTATGTGTTTGATTTAGAATTTATGAGCATTCACCGACTAATAAAAGAAATAAGATTATAAAATGAATCTCAGTTCTGTCCCCCCCCGCGATTTGTAATAATAATTGACTGAGTAGCGTTCTGCAGCATACCACCCAATGAACGTTATATGATAAACCATGACAGGAAGGGAACCACTTATAAAGCGATTCCCTTCCTGCCTTTACACCCGGTCACTCCTGCGTAATGTGAAATTGGTAGCATTTCACCGGAATGCCCCCAATTCGATGGGCAACTTCTAATGTCGTCCCTTTACCCTGTAAGTGAGGGATCAGATACCCATCCCGAGCAAACTCGCGTAATACCAAAAGTGGGTCAAGTCCGAATTGATGCCTGAACGCATCTTTGTAAATGCGAGCAATCACAAAAACATCTCCACCGCGTCTGTCACCAATTTG
>JAEWUH010000155.1 GCA_023397245.1 Bacillota bacterium
AAAATTCCGACCACACCCCATGTGTAAGGAACGGAGTACTCGTTTGTCGGGTCGTATTTCGGTTTACGGAACTGCTGGTCTATGTACTTGAAATTCGGCACGTTTTGAAAATTGATCTTCTCAACAAGTCCCTCTTGAATAAGCTTGGAGATCATATAATCGGAGGGGATGATGATGTCGTAATTTGCACCGCCGCCGGCCAGCTTGGAGTAAAGTGACTCATTGCTGTCAAAGGTGGTGTAGTTAACGTCAATGCCGGTTTTTTTCGTAAATTCCTTATTTACATCAATGGTGTCGTCGACGCCGTTAGAGATATATTCGCCCCAGTTGTACACATTGATGGTTACGCCCGTCTTTGGAGCGGCGGGCGTTTCCTGAACGGCCTGAGCAGAGGCGGGAACCGCGCAGACGCCGGCAACAATGAGCATGGCGGCAAAGAAAGCCGCGAAACGTTTTATCAACAGCTCATACCTCCTCCGCAAAAATTTCTTCCGCCTTTTTCTCCTTGGACTGGCGGAAATTCACAATCAGGAGCAGTACGATAATCGTACCGAAAAGCAGCGTGGAAAGCGCGTTGATTTCCGGACTGATGCGTTTTCTTGTCATGGAATAAATATAAATCGGAAGAGTCTGCGTTGTTCCGCTTGTAAAATAGCTGATGACAAAGTCATCAATGGAAAGGGTAAACGCCATAATCATCCCGGTTACGATGCCCGGCATGATCTCCGGCAGAACAACCTTGTAAAACGCGCGGATGGGATTGCAGCCCAAATCCTGCGCCGCTTCATACAAATGGGAATCCATCTGCCTGAGCTTCGGCAGGACAGACAGGATGACATAGGGCAGGCAAAACGTAACGTGGGCCAGAATAAGGGAAAGCATACCGAGCGACTGGTTTCCCATCCCCCTTGCCGCAAACACAAAGAGCAGCATCAGCGAAACGCCGGTTACGATCTCCGGGTTCACCATGGGCAGGTTGGTAACATTCATTACGACCCGCTTCATCCATTTGTTCATCCCGTTGATTCCGATTGCGGCGGCGGTTCCGAGCAGCGTAGAAACAATGGCGGCCACCAGCGCAATAATAAGCGTATTGCGCAGCGCGTTGAGGATCATTCCGTCCTGAAAAAGCTTGGAATACCATTTCATGGAAAAGCCGGACCAGACCGAGCGGCTCATGGTCGTGGAATCATTGAAGGAAAAAACAATCAGTACAATAATCGGCGCGTAAAGGAAAACGAAAATAAAAGCGGTGTAGATTTTTGAGAGTGCTTTCATATCATGATCCCTCCCCCATTGCTTTCACCGTCGTCAAACTGGTTCATGATGCCCATACAGATCAGGATGAGAACCATAAGAACCAATGAAATGGCGGAACCCAGATTGGGGTTGTACGCACTGCCGAGAAACTGCATATCGATCAGGTCGCCGATGAGCAGGTTCGCTCCGCCGCCCAGCATTTTGGAAATGATGAAGGTGCTGACCGCGGGAACAAACACCATGGTAACGCCGGAAATCATGCCCGGCATGCTCATGGGGAAAATCACCTTGGAAAACACGCCAAACCGGTTCGCGCCCAAATCCTGCGCCGCTTCAATCACGCTCGGGTCAATCTTTGTAAGAACCGAGTACAGCGGCAGAATCATATAGGGGATGTAATTATAAACCATGCCCAGCACAACGGCGCCCTGCGTGTTGATCAGCTGCAGCTTTGCCATCCCCACAGACGCAAGGAAGCTGTTGATAATGCCGTTGTCTTCCAGCAGCGTCATCCAGGCGTAAGTCCGCAGCAGGAAGTTCATCCACATAGGCAGCATAACGAGCATTATCATTACGCTTTGACGGCGCGCGCTGATATGTGAAATGATGTAAGCGAGCGGATAACCCAAAAGGAGGGAAATCAGCGTTGCCAAAGCACCAAGCCAGATGGAACGCAGAAAAACGTTGGAGTACTGGCCTACCTCGGCAATATTTTTAAATGTGAATGCGCCGCTTCGATCGGTGAACGCAAAGATTACAACCAATACCATCGGGACGATGATAAAAATTGACATCCATACGACGTAAGGCGCCGCAGCAGATTTTGCTTTCATTCTTAAACCTCATCCTCCCCGTCCTTTTCAAGAGGATGGCTGTCTTCGTCCATCTCATCGCTGAAGGTGCTGTAATCACCGAACATGCCGGAATATTCCGACTTGTGCATAATATGGATATCGTCCGGCTGAAGGACAAGCCCTATTTTTTTGCCGACCTCCTGAAAATCGGTGGACTGTATCATCCATTTGAAGCCGCGGATATCGACGATAATCTCGTAATGAACGCCCTTAAAGTTTACGCTGGTAACCGTGCCGGAAAGATGGCTGGCATCCGGCTCGACAACGTCGATATCCTCCGGGCGGATGACGACGTCAACCGGTTCGTCCGGCTGGAAGCCGCGGTCTACGCACTGAAACTTATGACCTGCGAACTCCACAGCGTAGTCTTCGTGCATCACGCCGTCCAGAATATTGCTTTCCCCGATAAAGTCGGCAACAAAAGCGTTTTGCGGCTCATTGTAAATATCCTGAGGGGTACCGATCTGCTGAATCTGACCCTTGTCCATTACAACAACGGTATCGGACATGGAAAGGGCTTCCTCCTGGTCATGGGTAACAAACAAAAACGTGATGCCGGTCTGCTGCTGTATCTTCTTGAGCTCAACCTGCATATCCTTGCGCAGCTTTAGGTCCAGCGCGCCCAAAGGCTCGTCCAGAAGCAGAACCTTCGGTTCGTTTGCCAGCGCCCGTGCGATTGCAACGCGCTGCTGCTGGCCGCCGGATAAAAGATTCACATTGCGGTGGGCAAACCCGTTCAGGTTGACCATATTCAGCATTTCATGAACCTTGGCTTTTACGCTGCTTTCACTTTTGCCGTGAACTCTCATGCCAAACGCGACGTTGTCGTAGACATTCAGGTGCGGGAACAACGCGTACTTCTGGAAAATGGTGTTGACTTCCCTCTTGTGCGGGGGCAGGTCATTGATCTTATTATCGTTAAAATAAATATCGCCGCAATCCGGCCGGACAAATCCGCCGATAATCCGGAGAGTGGTGGTTTTTCCGCAGCCGGAAGGGCCGAGCAGGGTAACAAATTCGCCGTCGCGTATGCTGAGGTTAAAGTCCTTCAGCACCGTTTCTCCGTCGAACGATACCGAAATATTTTTTAATGAAATAATGGATTTATCATTCATTCCATGCATCCCCTTTGCGGTATGATTCGCTGCGTTTCGCCGGCCGGTGAAGCAAAATCCGGGCCGCGCTGTTTTCACTGTCTGCCACAAAGAGATTTCTGCATTGTGCCGGGTCTTTTTCCGCCGGTCTTCACCTCAACGGCAGCCCGAATATCCTTCATGCAATCAGCGGTTTTGGGGCGGCACAGCGCCGCCGGACAGCAGTACAGATGTAAACGCAACATAACAAATATATATATTTTAGCATTAAATGTCAATATTTTTCTGCATTATTCTATTATTTTTTTAATTTATCTTAACAAATGCCTTATTTTCCTCCATTTTTCTTTGAAATTCTTCATTTATCTTACGTGAAAGTGCAAAAAACGTTTCTCCCTGCCGCCTTGGGCGCACATAAAAAAAATATCCCAAGCTCTGAAAAGAGCCGGGATATTTTGAAAGCATTTTTGAATCAGTTCTGTACGGCAACACCGTCTGAACCAAATGTATATGTAACACCGTCAATGGTCTTCGTTGTATTGACAACATACTGCCCGTCTTCATAGTAATACTGTTCCCCATTAAACGTTTCAAAACCGGTTGTGGGGTATTTGATCTGCGGAAGCTTAAACCACTTTGTCCACTTTGGAGAACTGCGTCCAAAGACCTTTTCATACTTGATATTTACACCGGTTGTACGGTTATCCACTGCCATATTGTTGCCTACGTAAACTCCCACATGACCGGGCTGGTACAAAATCAGGCCATGAATTCTGGGAAGCGAGGATTTATTGGAATAGTCAATCGTTCCGCTGGTTTTTGCCGAGCTGAGCATGGAACCGGAACTGCCCGCAACCTGAACAAGTCCCGAATCCGGATTGGTGTCGTCCCCGGTCCACCAGAGGTAGGATTTAATCAGACCGGAACAATCCGTAGCGCGGGTTCCTTTTACAAACTGGCCGTAGCACCCGGAGCGGTATTTCCAGCCCTGATCATATGCACTCAAAACATGCTCCGAAAGGCCGACGCCCGTCTTCGTAGCGGCTGCTTCGGCAACCGGCGCACTATTAAGAAAAACCGCTGTAAGGGCAATTACTGCCGCGGCGAATGAGGTCATAAAAAAGAATCCTTTTTTCATCCTGCGCCTCCTGATTTTTCGTTCATATCAATAAATTACATCTTCATTACAATCATTACAAATTGGTTACATTTTAGCATAAGTATGGAAGAAGTACAACCCCTAAAATGTAATATTGGTAAAAACAATGGTATTTTACACCATCTTTTTGTATAACATTTCCTATATATAATACTTGGCCAC
>JAEWUH010000041.1 GCA_023397245.1 Bacillota bacterium
GATTTTTCACTGTAACAACAACATTGCCGACAACCTTTGCGAAAACCATAGGAAAGCGTCCCCCCAGTCCCCCGGAAATTACGGGCAATAAACGGAGTCAATGATACCGGCAGCGCCGGCGTCAATGCAGACATCCGGGTTTGGCAGCGTCATTGCCCCTTCCCTGCTTTTTGAACAGCATACAATCTGCCCGTATCCCGCGCCGATTGCGTCCACTGCAACATACGGCTCGCCGTATGCTTTGAACTCAGAGTCCACAGGCTGCACCACCAAAAGCCTTACACCCTGCAGGCCTTCCGATTTCTTAACGGAAACTACCGTCCCTATAATTTTTACAACTTGCATACTGCTACCTCAAACGGAACTGCTTTTATTCCGATCAAACGTTTTCTTTCCGTGTATATCGATCGTATCGATAATCGCCATGATCGTGGCGTCCACCGGCCTGCTGCCGGTCACGGAGGTCTGCCGCGCAGAGCTTCCGGATACAACCAGCACAATTTCCTCATCGCCCGCACCGACCGCGTCGACCGCAATGATCGGAGAGCCCTGATTCTCCATGGTAAACAAGTTCAGAGGCTGAACGATCTGCATCTTTAATCCGACTAAATTATCATCTTTTTTTGTACAGACCACCGTTCCAATAATTCTGCAGGCAATCATTTCAATACTCCCTTAGCCAAAACAAAATTTTAAAGAAAGCGGGGAAGCAGCATACACGGAAGCTGTCATGCCGTTTCCCCGTTTTGAATCAATATTGCATATTGCTTCCAGGATAGTTCTGCGTGCTGATGCCGGACGTATTCAGCGGAGCGCCGCCCGCTTCCTTGGCTTCGCTGCGCACAATTTCAATTCCGCAGCTTGCGCCGATCCGGTTTGCGCCGGCACGGATCATATCCATTGCGTCCTTGTAGCTCCTGATTCCGCCGGAAGCCTTAACGCCCATGGTCGGGCCAACTGTCTTTCTCATTAAACGAATGTCTTCTGCGGTTGCGCCGCCGGTGCTGAAGCCGGTTGAAGTCTTAACGAACGCCGCTCCCGCTTCTTTGGAAGCCTTGCAGGCAAGAACCTTTTCCTCATCCGTCAGCAGGCAGGCTTCAATAATCACTTTAACGATTGCGCCGCCGTCTTTGGACGTTTTGACTACCTCGGCGATATCGTTTTTGACATAATTCCAGTCTCCGGATTTTATTGCGCCGATACTGATCACCATATCGACTTCATTGGCGCCGTTGGCAACCGCTTCCCTTGCCTCTTCCGCCTTGGAACGTGTGGATGCCGCGCCCAGAGGGAAGCCAACCACGCAGCAGGTGTTTACGCCGCTGCCCTTGAGCATTTTTGCAACAAGCGGAACATAGCAGGTGTTCACGCACACAGATGCAAAATGATACTGAAGTGCTTCCTCGCATATTTTCTTAATCTGGTCTGCCGAAGCGTTTGCTTTCAGCAGCGTATGGTCGATCATCCCGGCAACTGAACCCATCGGTTTTGTACTCTCCTGTTCCGCAGCCTTTACCGGCCTGCTCTCGCCCTGAATCTTCTGATAGATTTCGTCGGAAATCTGATCAATTAATTTCTCTATTTCCATGCCGTTTCACCTTTCAACATTATTCGTTTTAGAATTCATTTTCGTTTTACACGTTCTTCTTATTTCATAGCAGGAAGAATTTTATTAACGTCATCATGCGGCCTTGCAATGACATGCACCGAAAGGACTTCCCCTATTCTCTTTGCCGCCGCCGAACCTGCTTCCACCGCAGCCTTAACCGCGCCGACATCGCCGCGCACCATAACGGTAACAAGGCCGTGGCCGATCATTTCCTTGCCGATCAGTGTTACGTTGGCGGCTTTTGACATGGCATCCGCAGCCTCAATGGCAGGTACAAGACCTTTTGTTTCGACTAATCCCAAAGCGCTGACTTCCATATTGACCTCCTGTATTTTACAAACGTTCCAGTATTTGCATCCTTATTTTAACTTCGGCAGAATGTTCTCAACATCGCCGTGAGGCCTTGCGATAACATGTACGGAAATAACCTCGCCGATTCTCTTTGCCGCTGTCGCGCCGGCATCCGTCGCAGCCTTGACCGCGCCGACATCTCCTCTTACCATAACGGTAACCAGACCGCTGCCGATGCACTCTTTTCCGATGAGTTTTACATTTGCTGCCTTTACCATCGCATCCGCAGCCTCGATTGATGCAATTAACCCCTTGGTTTCAACCATTCCTAAAGCTTCCATTTCCATTGAAAATAGCCCCTTTCAGTTTTTTATAATTATTTTTTGATAACGATTTTTGCGTCAACGGTATTTAACGGCTTTTTGATTTCTGCAAGAACCGGTTTGTTATTCGGGAGGATTTCTTCCACATCCGTATGCGGTCTTGCAATAACATGTACGGAAATAACCTCGCCGATTCGTTTCGCAGCCGTCGCGCCGGCGTCCGTTGCGGCTTTTACCGCCCCGACATCGCCCCGCACCATTACGGTTACAAGGCCGCTGCCGATACATTCTTTCCCAACCAGCACTACATTTGCGGCTTTCACCATGGCGTCAGCCGCTTCGATTGCAGCAATCAGCCCTCTGGTTTCCACCATGCCCAACGCTTCCTGTTCCATGATGTTCTCCTTTCTAATTTAATGGATCATATAAATAAAATTAAAATGCGCTGTTTCAGTCCCGTCTAAGAAGGTATCATCCTGATTTTGAGTTCTCTGATACGGTCCTTTGCAAGAGGCGTGATGATGCATTTCGGGCTGACGGAAATTTCTTTTCCTCCGGCCTGCCACAGATCATCGACATCCTTCTGCGTAATCAGTCCCGTCTGCTCCGCACCTTTGCTTTTCTCGCTGCCCGGATAGGAAACCAGGATCTTCATTGATTCCGCGGAACGGATCAGCCGGACTGTTTTTTCCGCCAGCGGGGATTTGCTTTCAAACGGGTTGTAATCAAAATGAAGCAGAATCTGTTTATCATGAAGCAGACCGAGCAGGATTACCTTGGATGCGAAATCATCCTCGTCGCCGCTCACAATCCGGTTCAGCTGCCGGATTCCGGTATTGAACACACAGATTTTTTCAAACGCGTTCAGGCGGTCAATGACTGCCTCCCTTACGCTGTCGTCCCGTATATTCGCAGAAATTACGCAGTCGTTCTCCAGACCTGGCGCGAGCGGTTTATAGGAGCACAAAAAGATTTTGTAGCCTTTGTGCGCTTTTACCACTGAATCCAGCTGGCTGCGAAGCTGCACCACAAAGTCCGGAACCAGTACCAAAAGATTCTTTTGACCTTCTTCAATTTGAAAAGAAGGTTCCCCGTCGAATTCTCTCCGCAGAGCTTCTTCGACTGATTTCCGAACCATGGCAGTCAATTCATCGTTATGTATTTCCATTGCTTCTCCTTAAATATTGCATTCCTGCAAACGCAAGACTTAATTTGAATATTTATATAAAATCAAGGCTTTTTCTCATTAAAAACATCCATCATCTGCATCAGCCTGCCGGCATCCAAAGCCGCCCCGCCAATCAGAAAGCCGGAAACCTCTTCACAGAGCGCTGTTTTTTCGATATTGTCCGGGTTTACGCTTCCGCCGTACAGAATCGGAATCTCACGGCCGGAATCAGCGCCAAAAATAGAAACCAGCTGTTCCCGGATGAACCGGTGTGTTTCCTCAATCTGATCCGGCGCGGCACTCTCGCCGGTTCCAATCGCCCAAACGGGTTCATACGCGACGAGCAAATGCTCCGCGTCCCGAACCGCTGTGTCCGCGAGCGCGTTTTTAAGCTGCGACCGGAGCACCTGAGCATATTGCCCGGATCTGCGCTCCTCCAGCTTTTCCCCGATGCACAGCACCGGGCGAATTCCCGCTTTGAAACATGCCTTAACTTTTTTCCCAATCAGTTCGTCGGTTTCCCCAAAAATATTTCTGCGTTCCGAATGTCCTAAAATCGAATAGGCGCAGCCCAAATCCTTTGCCATAACAGTGGAAACTTCGCCGGTAAAAGCACCCTTTTCCGCAAAATAGACATTTTGCGTGCCGTATTGAATATGCGGTCCGGAAAACTTTTTCATCAGATAAAGATACGGAGAGGGCGGAAAAAGAATGACCGGATTCCGGTCGCTGAAATCGTAATGGTTCAGCACTTCCAGGTAATGTTCTGTTTCGGCAGACGTCATATTCATTTTCCAGTTTGCTGCAATCACAAACTTTTTTTGCTTCCGTACAGCCTGATAAACCTTTTCCCTTACCAAAGCTGAAATTTTATCTTTCTGCATTTATCACATCATCCGTTCTTTTTTTGCCGGCGGGAGTTCCTGTCTGCCGGATTTCCGCCAAACAGGAACCGGCCGCCAGCCGTGTTTCCCAATCGAATTTTTTTATTCCTGAAGTATTTCTGAATCCTTTATTTTACCGTCTCTGTTTCTGAAGTCATTTTCTTTAACGGTCTGTTTTTACTGAACGTCCTTTAACGCTGCAAAGGTAAGAGAATCGTTAACATAATCCTTAGCGTTGTTGGTATCCACCAGGCCGGTCTTGGAATCCACATATTTTTCAACCGTCTTGCCGGCAAGAATATCAAGCGCGGTATCCACGGCAAGTTTGCCTTCATATGCAGGGTCGTTCAGGGCTGTCGCCTGATAGTTCCCGCCGGAAGCGATCTGCTTCACAGCTTCCATCAGACCGTCGACACCGACAACCTTGACATCCTTCAGGCCTCTCTGAGTGGCAACCTGAAGTGCGCCGAGAGCCATATCGTCATTATGGGCATAGATCAGGGCGATATCCTTGTTTGCCTGGAAAGCATCCTGGGAAGCGGTAACTGCCTTGGATCTCTCATAATCGCAGTAAGCGGTCTGCACAACCTTGATGCCGGGCTCCTTGTCAACTGCGGAGTGGAAGCCGTCGCGTCTGTCCATCATAACCTGGTCACCGGCAGCTCCCTGAACCTCAAGGATCTTGCCCTTTGCTTTGCCGGCACCGCCGAGCAGCTCAACCGCTTTTTCACCGGCCAGCTTGCCCATTGCCTTGTTGTCTCTGCCGACGAAGGATGTATAACCGGCCTGGATGTTCCGGTCTACTGCAACAACCGGAATGCTTTTGCCCTTTGCCGCATCCATTGCAGGCTGCACGCCGGAAGACTGCACCGGGTTAACAAGCAGCACATTTACACCCTTGGAAATCATATCCTGAATATCTGCGTTCTGCTTTTGAACACCGTTTTGTGCGTCGGCGTAAATAAAGTCCGCGCCTTTTGCTTTTGCTTCCGCCTTTGCAGCATCCATAATTGCCACATAGAACGGAGAAGCCAGTGTGCACTGTGAGAATCCGATTACGATTTTCTTAGAGGAAGCAGTGGACGCAGCAGCTGATGCCGCCGCAGTATCCTGTGATGCTGCCGGGGCTGCCTCGGAAGCAGCCGCTTCACTGGATGAAGCAGTCTTGCCGGAGCCGCAGGCGGTCATTGCCAATACCATTGTGGATACCAAGAGTACACTTAATACAGATTTTACTTTTCTTAACATTTTTAATTCCTCCCTTATTCACAGTTACTTTTCAATACTTTCCTTACTTTTTTGCTTTACTGCCGGTTGCTTTAAGTTGCTTCAAATCGGCACATTATTTTGCAAATACGATTACTGCTTTTGATTTTCCATTACCTTATTCAGCAACAATGCCCCCACAATGATAACGCCGCTGAAAATCTGCTGATAATAGGATGAAAGTCCCATCAGATTGAATATGTTCGTAATGATCTGCAGAAGAATGACGCCGCCGAAAGCACCAACTACACCTCCCTTTCCTCCTGATAGGCTTGCGCCGCCTAAAACAACAGCAGCTATTGCGTTTAACTCATATCCGGAACCTTCCGTCGGCTGGCCGGTCGCTAACCAAGATGCAAGCATTACGCCCGAAAAAGCTGACAGGAAACCAGAAATGACATAAACTGACGTGTAAATGACTTTGACCCGGATACCGGAAAGGTAAGCAGCTTCCCTGTTACCGCCGATTGCATAGAGGTTTCTGCCGTATTTTGTATATTTCAGTACAAAGAATGCGATCGCTGTCAGGATCACCCAGATAATTCCGCTTAACGGCAATCCGACGACAATGCCCTGCCCCAGATACTGAAAGCTCTTGTCAAGATTAAAAATCGGTGTTCCGTTTGTAATCAGCAGCGCTCCGCCTCTTGCAGAGGTCATGACCGCCATTGCAACGATAAAGTCAGGCAGGTTGCACCTTGTAATCAGCATGCCGGAGAGCAGCCCCAGCGCCGCACCGATCAGGGTGGCCAGAATCACGGACACCAGAATCGGAACGCCCGCCTTCATCAGCAGCGCGACAGAAACGCCGGAGAGAGCGACTACAGACCCTACGGAAAGGTCAATACCGCCGACTGTTACAACAAACGCCATGCCGATTGCAATAATGCCGGGAACCGCCGACCTTTGCCAAAGATTGGTGATATTCTGAAATTCCAAAAAATCAGGCGAGAGAATCGCTGCTATAATAACGAAGAGGGCCAGAAGCAAAAACAGGTTATACTCTTTAACAAACCCCATTACGGACTTTTTATTCAGCTTTGATTGATTCATTTCCTTACCTCCCTGAAACAGATGTCTGTAGAACTTCATCTGGGTTCAGATCAACATTTCTAAAGATTTTTATAATTCTTCCTTCATAGAGGACTGCGATTCGATCACAGATCGTCATCAATTCTTCCAGTTCGGATGAAGCAATAATAATACTTCTGCCGTTTTCCGAAATATTATTGATAATCTTATAGATTTCGCTTTTTGCGCCCACGTCGATTCCCTGTGTCGGTTCATCAATCAGCAGAAGATTGCAGTCGCGCATAATCCATTTTGAAAAGATTACCTTCTGCTGGTTTCCTCCGCTTAAATTCTGCACCAGTGTTTTGACGGAGGGCGTTTTCACCTTTAGGTTTTCGATATACCGGCCGCACTTTTCAAACATTTCC
>JAEWUH010000205.1 GCA_023397245.1 Bacillota bacterium
GTGTTGGGCGGAACGCTGAGCACGGGCGGCAAGGGAAGCGTGATCGGCACCGCTCTGGCGGCTCTGGTTATCGGCATTCTGCGCTTCGGACTCCCGCTTTGCTTCAAGATCAATACGCAGTATCTGGATATTCCGGTCGGACTGCTGCTGCTGATTGTGGTAATCAGCCGTTCGCTTGCCAACAATCCCAGGATTATTCGTTTTGTAGCGGGCATGTTCTCCCGCAGGGAAGAAAAAAAGGCATAACGTTAAAATGCATTGGCGTAAAGCCATGCTGATAAAACAATAATTATATAGGAGGTTCCAATTATGAAAAAGATCCTTGCACTTGTTCTTGCAGCGTCCATTACGGCATCCTTGGCAGGCTGCGGCGGCAACGCTTCTGCCTCCAGCGCAGCGGCGAGCGCGGCCCCGGCGGCTTCCGCGGCAGCATCCCAGGCAGCTTCTAAGGCGGCAGCGGGCGGCGACGTAAAAGGAAAGACCGTCGTATTCATTCCGAAGCTGACCGGCAACGCATTCTTTGAATCCGCAAACGCAGGCGCTCAGAAGTACGCCAAGGACTGGGGATTCACCGTGAACTATCAGGGCAGCCCGAACGCCGCTGTTGCGGATGAAGTTCAGGTAGTCAACAATGCCATCGCGAGCGGCGCAGACGCGATCTGCATTTCCTCCGTTGACGCAACAGGCCTTGATTCCGCTCTGAAGAAGGCACAGCAAGCCGGCATGGCAGTTGTAACATGGGACTCCGACGTATCGAACGATGCCCGTACACTGATGGTTTCTCAGGGCACACCGGAAATCCTCGGCAAAATGCTGGTAGACATGGGCGCGGATTCCCTGACCAAGCGCGGCAAAGACATTAAGAAAGACAAAATCAAGTATTGCTGGCACTATTCACAGGCTACCGTTGCTGACCAGAACTCCTGGCAGGTAGCGGGCGAAGCGTATATCAAGAAGAACTATCCGAACTGGGAAAACGTAGCGAAGAGCAACTACTATTCCGAGCAGGATGCTGAAAAGGCCGTTTCCGTCGGCGCTTCCATCCTTGAAGCCCACAAGGACATCGACCTTATTATCTGCAACGACTCCACCGCTCTGCCCGGCCAGTTAAAGGCTGCTCAGAACGCCGGTCTCACAAAGAAAGACGTTACCATCACCGGTTTTGCTTCCCCGAACTCCATTAAGCAGTACTGCAAAGCAAACATCATTGAGCAGTGGGGCTTGTGGGATTGCGGTATCCAGGGCGCTATGGGCTGCTATCTGGCCGCTTACGTGGCTGCCGGCAACACCGTAAAGGTCGGCGACAAGATCAACATCCCGAGCATCGGCGAAGTTGAAGTAAAAGCAAATGACTGCCTCGTACCGGGCGCAAAGACCGCGGACAAGAATAACGGTGTTGTACTGCTTCCTGAGCGCGTTGTGTTCAGCGCCGCAAACATGGATAAGTACAACTTCTAATCGGAAGTATAATTGTAAGACGCCGTCTTCCCCCGGATTCCGGGGGAGATAGGTTGTCGAAAAAGTGATCTGCCGCACAGGCTTGCCTCCTTTCTTGACATCTGAAGGACTCCCGGAAAAATTTTGAGAATATCACATCGAAGAATGATAAAGACCGGGAACGGAAAGAAAACTCAAGTTTAAAAGATTGAATGAACGAATTGTGATTTGACTTAGTGAAGGAGATTTTTACGTTATGGCTGATAAAGACGGTTTAAAAGTTGCAAAAGATTATCATGTAGAAGTACCTTTTGCGAACCAGGGCAACTTTCATGTAAAAGGTGCCAATAATCTTGACTGGGGCATGAAAAAGCATTTATCCAACATCTTTGATCCGAAGAGCGGAAATACCGTGATGTTTGCTTTTGATCATGGCTACTTTATGGGTTCCACAGCCGGCCTTGAGCGCTTGGATCTGGTGATTCCGAAGCTGCTGCCCAATGTTGATGTTCTGATGGGCACCCGAGGCGCGCTGCGTACCTGTGTATCCCCGGACTGTCGCAAGGCCATTGCACTGCGCGTTACATCCGGCTCTTCCATGCTCAACGACGACCTTTCCCATGAAGTGAACGCGGTTGATATTGAAGACGCGATCCGCATGAACGCGGACTGCATGGCGGTTCAGACCTTTATCGGAGCGGACGGCCAGCTTTCCAGCATTGACAATCTTTCACAGATGATCAATGCGGGCCTGCGCCACAGTATCCCCACCATGGGCGTTGTTGCCGTAGGCAAGCAGATGGAGCGCACAGACCGCTTCTTCAAGCTGGCGACCCGTATTCTGGCGGAGATGGGCGCCAACATCATCAAGACCTACTACTGCGAAAACTTCGAAGAAGTCGTTGCAGCCTGCCCGGTTCCGCTTGTTGTTGCCGGAGGCAAGAAGCTGCCGGAGGACGAAGCGCTGACTCTGGCCTACAAAGCCATCAGCGGCGGCGCGCGCGGTCTTGATATGGGACGCAACATTTTCCAGAGCGAGCATCCCGTTGAAATGTCCGCGGCAATCCGCAAGGTTGTGCACGAGGGCTTCAACGACAAAGAGGCTTATGAGTTCTATCTCGACGCCATCAATCAGAAATAAGAGTCTGATTTTACCCCGGTGTCCCTGAGGTCCGATTGATCTCCCTAAATTTATTGGCAGACAGGCGGCACCGTTTGAATTTTGAAGAACACTGAAAAGGGCTGCACGCTCGCATGGCGTACAGCCCAAAGTGTTTTTTCATATTTTTTCAGACCAGCCGCAAAGTGTGAAGCGAAATTTGTGCTTTATTGCCTCACGGCAAATAAGTTTTGAAAAGATGACCGTTTTCAAAACAATCTCTCAAAAAAACTTGACTTTTGCCCGCGTATCTAATATAATAGTAAAGCTGTCACAGTTACAGCACCGTTTTAATATGCGCTCGTAGCTCAGCTGGATAGAGTGCTTGACTACGAATCAAGAGGTCCCGGGTTCGAATCCCTGCGGGCGCGCCAGAAAAAAACCGCATCAGATAGCCATTTTTCGGCTGTTTGAGGCGGTCTTTTTTTACCCTATATAATTCCCACAAGGTGGTTAAAACCGGGTAAAACCCACCTTTATGTCGTAAAAGTGTCGTACTAAAAAATCCAAAAAATGCCGTATCTGTGCCGTTTGCAAAGCAACAGATACGGTTTTTATTTTGGCAATATTAAGTAAGTAATCTCTCATACACAATAACATGTGTACAATGAGCAGGCCGATTCGTATCATCAAAGCTCTTCGACTGCAGAGACTTGAAGTCTATCCGCCATTTGACTGTTCTTCGGCCGTTTTATTGAGCTTAAATTTACCGACAAGTGTCTCCATAGCTCGAGCCTGCCCCGAGAGCTCTTCACTGGCTGCGGCACTCTCTTCGGCTGCGGCGGAGTTGATCTGTACGATGCTTGATACGTGATCGACTTCCGCCATGATTTGGCTGATTGCATCCGCCTGATATTTTGACGCTATAGTAATATGTTCAACCGTATCGGATACCGCCTTTGCGCTTTCAACGACCTTAAAAAGTGATTTAGCGGTTTCATCTGCAATTCGGGTACCGTTTTCCACTTGAGTTATGGAATTTTCAATTAAGAAAGTAATGCTTTTGGCTGCTTTCGCGCTTTTGCCGGCCAGATTTCTCACTTCATCTGCTACAACAGAAAAGCCCTTCCCCGAGGCTCCCGCTCTGGCTGCTTCAACAGCCGCATTTAGCGCAAGAATATTTGTTTGAAAGGCGATATCTTCAATGGCTTTGATAATTTTCCCAATTTGGCTGGATGACTCGCTAATTAGCGTCATGGACTCAACCATATCATTCATGTGCCGGCTGCTGGCATCTATTTCAGAGCGGACACGGTGAGCATTCATGCTGGCGGTTGCTGCGTGTTCTGCATTCGTCTTTATATTTGAAGATATTTCAGCAATCGTGGCAGAGAGCTCCTGGATAGAACTCGCCTGTTCTGTTGCTCCCTGCGCCAGTGCCTGCGCGCCGTTGGATACTTGGCCGGAACTGCCTGCAACCTGTTCGGAAGCTTGGTGAATCTGGAATAATACATCATTGAGGGATGTGGCTATATCGATCATAGACTTTTCGAGCTCGATAAAATTTCCTTTATATTCTGCTGATTTGGTAATGCGCAGATCACCTTGTGCCATTTTTGACAGATTTCCTGACAGGTCAGCTATGTAACCCCGCAGTGAGGTGACTGTTTTATTGAGCGATGATGCTAGAATACCGGTTTCGTCTTTTTTACGAATCTCTATGATATCGGAGTCCAAATCACCGTCCGACAAAAGCTCCAATCTACGGCAGACAAGAGAGATCGGCTTTGCTATGGAGGTTGCAAACAAAGTCGCTATGATGCACGAAACGATAATAAATAACAGTGCCACTGCCAATGAGAGAACAATACTATTACGAAAGCTTGCCATCATTTCATTTTCGTCTGCAACAATAGCTAAAACCCAACTGTCGGAATTCTTAACCGGCGCATACGCAATATATTTTTCAGCCGCCTTGAAATTCATCTCAGCAGTACCCGCTTTTTTCCCCATCATATTTGTTACGCATGCGCCGATGCTTTTATAAGAAGAATCTTTTTTTGCGAGAGTAACGTAGTTGGTAAATGACGTGACGAGAGAGTTTTCTTTGTGTGCAATAACGGTACCGGTCTTATCAATCATAAAACCGTAGCCGTTCGCACCAATGACGGCATCTTTGATTATTTTACTGAAAACATCATTGCTCAATTCCGCGATTACAACTCCGTTATAATTGGAATCGTTGTTTACTTTCGCTGCAATATAGAAAACAACAGAGCCGTCGGACTCTTTTTTCATCGGACTTGATATACAGGCTGTTCCTGACATTGCTGATTTAAAATAGTCGCGATCTGAAAGATTTACCGATCTATTATCAAAACAGCTGCCGTTGCTGTCAACAAAAACGACATCGGAGAAATTGTATTTTTGCTTTAAATCATTACGAATTGCTTTTAACTGCATAACCGATGCGGTTGGTGTAATACGGTCATCCCTTGCCATGTTTTCTGCTGCGGACTTGTAGGTGCCGATTGCATTTTCAATTGCCGCTGAATATGCGGCGACAGATGATTTTACACTTGTATCCATCCCTGCCTTTGACGTATTGTAAAGCATTACAGAATTTAGTGCTGTCATCATCAGACAAATACCAAAAGATAAAAGTACCATCCCGGCCAGCAACTTACCTTTTATGCTCTTCATTTTTTACATCTCCAACTTTAATAATTTCTTAAGTAAAGTTTACCGTTCTACGGTTTTTTAAATATTCGGTTCAATAGAATAACCCGTTTTTGATTCCGTCAACCTGATAAAACAGACGTAAATATCATCCTTTACCATTCGGCTTCCTTTTCATGTATCCACTTTATGACGATTTGGAATTATGGCTGCTTTGAAAAAGCAGTACCCGAACCAACTTGAAAATGTTGAAGGTACTGCTTTTTCTATTTATGAGAAGTCAGGAAAAGGACTTGTAGGTAAAAACGGAAATTTTACTGTTCGTTTTCAAGCATTTGCATAATATCTGCCTGGACGCTTAAAAGATGGCATCTGAGTGCTTCTACGCTCTTTTCGGTATCTTTTTGCTTAATATAATACAGAATTTCTTCATGAGGCTGGAGCGAGTTCTGATAAATGAAATTGTCGGCAAAAGAATCCGCGCGAAACTGACGGATGTTATTATTCAGGCTTTTAATGATATCGGACATGATTTTATTACCGGAATATTGAATGATCGTGGCATGAAACGCTTCGTCAAGCATCATGAGCTTGGCAATGTCCTTGCCGGCGGAAGCTTTGATAAATGCGGTGTGGATTTTTTCCAGCCCGTCAATTTGAGATTGGGTCATGTTGGGCACTGCCAATGCCATTGCGGCGGGTTCCAGTACAAGCCGAACCTGCATAAAATCTTTGAAATTCTGTATGTCGGAAATACGCTTTGAATTATTTGTACTGCCTTTGGTTAAATAATCCGCAACAAATGCACCTTTTCCCACAACGAGATTGATGTAACCCATAGCGCTTAATACTTTAATCGCTTCCCTGAGGGTTGGTCGGCTGACGCCGAGCTGCTCGCACAGATGAGTGTCAGAAGGGATCTTTTGTCCAACGGTATATTCTCCGGAATTAATCAGGTTTTTGATACTTGTTACTACTTCATCTGTGAGGGATATTCTTTTAATTGGCTCCAACTTATTCTAACCTTCTTTCAAGGGATTTTTAATAGTTTCCATTATGGATTTATGATGCCCTCCATGTCAACCAATGAAATTTTCAAATGCTGTTTTACTGCGTTTTCTCCCGCCTGAGGATCTCTTTGGCAAAGTGCATCCAAAATGATCTTGTGCGGCAGTACTGCGTGCTTTGCATTTTCAATTACAGAGAAAGACTGCTTCCGGTAATCTGAAATGCAATCCGAAATCATTTTTTCCATTTTAACAATTAACTGATTGTGGCTTGCCTCCGCGATTGCCATATGGAAAGCCTCGTCATATTCCGACATTTTTAAGGCGTTATTTTGTTCAAACGCCTGGCAAAACAGATCGTGGATTTCCTTTATATGATTTATTTCTTTATTTGTAGCACGCTGAACCGCCAGAGAAGCTGCTGTTGGTTCTAACGCAATGCGGACTTCCATATAATCCGATATTTTTGTTCCGTTTTGTTTAAACCATTCTCTAACGCCGGTCTGCTGGGACTGACTTATTTTCTGCGCGACAATCGAGCCGCTCCCCTGTCTGCTTTCAAGGACTCCCATAATCTGCAGCATACGGTAGGCCTCCCGTACCGTAGACCGACCCACATGAAACATCTCACAGACTTCTTTTTCCGTGGGCATTTTATCGCCGGGTTTATAATCACGCTCAATGATTAATTCCTGCAAATTGCGCATAACCTGTTCCACAATGGGAACGCGTTTTATTGTTTCCATATGACCACCGATCAATATAATAAAATACAAATAATCTTGTCTGACAATTTGATTATATCAAAGAAAATTTAAAATGTCAATTCAAATTATAGCTTTATTTTAATATGTATTGGTCATAATCAATAAAATTTTTATCTTATTTTTTAAAATTATATATTGACTTTAGTGTGAAACGTTGATATAATGCAGACTATAAGATTGTCAGACAATTTTATAAAACCTAGTCGCCAATGAATGGAGGAAAAATTTTGATGCCTAAAAAAATTCAGGGAATCATTGCGCCATTGATTACGCCCTTTACACAGGACGGAAATTTGGATGAAAAACTCGTCGAGCAGGAAGTCCGTTATTTAACTAAATCCGGCGTCGACGGCATCAGCCCCGGGGGAAGCACAGGAGAAGGCGCCGCGGTTACGGATGAAGAACTTGTAAGAATGGTAAAAATTATCCGCAGCATCGATCGGGATATCCCCATTGTTGCAGGAGTTATCCGCAACAGTACGCGCGCAGCGGTAAAAGCCTGCTTGGCCGCAAAGGCGGCCGGCGCGGATGCGCTGATGGTAACGCCGGTATCCTACAATGTCCTTGTACCGGACGATGAGGGCAATTACAGCTTCTACGACACCATTTCCAAAGAAGTCGGATTGCCGATCGTGATCTACAATGTAGTGCCTCAAAATAAAATCAGTGCGGAATTGTTCAAAAAAATTACAGGAATTAAAAACATTATCGGAATCAAGCAAAGCAGCGGCGGTATCGCCGCCTTCTATGAAATGAAGATGTATTGCGGAAACGATGCGAAAATATTTAGCGCAACTGACGATATGCTTTATTCCACGTTTGAGCTGGGGGCGGACGGCGCCATTTCCGCAATTTTAACCGTTTTCCCCGAACAGTGCGTAGAGATGTGGAAAGATGTTAAAACCGGAAACATGGCCCACGCACTGGAGCTTCAGAATAAAGTATATACCACATGGCAGGCAATCGCGGGGAACCAGTTCCCAATACGTATTAAATATGCTCTTCGTCTTCTCGGCAGAAATCCCGGATTCCCGCGTGCGCCGATCGTACATATTTCCGATGAGGACAAAGCCAGGATTGAGGACGCCATGAAAAAGGCTGGGTTTATTCAGTAATTTGCTCTGTTTATGAGCAGAAATATATTTTAAAATCAGTAAAGAACAGGAGACTATCCAATGAAAAAACAGGAATTCACAAAAAAGTACGGGAAGATTCTACTCCCGCTGGTTACCCCCTACGACAAAAACGAGGAAGTTGATTACGCCAAATACGCGGAACTGATCGAATATCTGATCAAAAATGATCTGTGCGATTCTTTGATTGTAACCGGAACTACCGGTGAAGCTTCCCTGCTTACTTTTGACGAGAGGGTACAGCTGATGAAGACTGCGGTAAAAGCCGCAGCAGGCAGAAAACCAGTGATTGCCGGTACCGGCTGCGCTTCCACAAAAGAGACCGTTGCTTTAACAAAAGAGGCGGAAGCCTGCGGAATCGACCTGTGCTTGGTCGTCTGCCCGTTCTACAACAAACCGACGCAGGAAGGCATCTACAACCATTATAAGGCTGTGGCAGAAAGTACCACGGCAAATATTCTGCTCTATAACATTCCAATCTTTGTGGGTGTTAATATTGAAGCAGAAACCGTAGCAAAGCTGGCTGAGATTTCCAATATTATCGGCATCAAGGACGAAGCGGGGATCAACCCGACTCAGGTTACCGACTTCTTCCTTGCAACAGAAGCGGTAAATCCGGACTTCGTTGTATTTAACGGAGATGACGTCATGCTTCTTCCGACCATCGTTCAGGGCGCTATGGGCATTGTAAGCGGCGGAGCGCATATCTTCGGGCATGAGATTAGAGAGATTTTCCGGGCGTTTGACTCGGGAGACAATCAGAAAGCGAAGGATTTGTTTGTACCTCTTTACAAATTCTGCAAATGCTGCGGCCAAAACGGCAGAATCCTTCCAAACTCCATTATGCGTCCCGCGATCGAGCTGGTAACCGGAATCCAGGTCGGCCCTGCAAGAAGTCCTTTGGCACCCATCACCGCGGAAGAAAAAGAGGTACTGGTAAAAACCCTAAAGGAAGTTGGAAAATTATAATCCCTGATTTATAGAGAATTTGGCCGTCGTCAACTCACACCGCGCGGAAAGTCCGGACGGATGATTTTGGGAAGATATCGGTGGGGAACCATACGGTTTTCAGCTGGCGATTATAATAGAAAAGGTTTAAAAACTAAGAAGTGAGGAGTTGTTTATTCATGAAAAAGAATAGGTTGTTTCGAGCATTCTCGCTGGTTACATTGGTTGCGTTTGTACTGTCCGCAGCGGTAGGCTGCTCTTCCAACACCACCGCCGCGGCCGGCGGCAGTGCAAGTACGGGGAGCGCAGGCGCGGCAAAAGGGGAAATCCTTGTAGGCGTTTCCACTGGACTGACCGGTTCCTTTACACAGGACGGTGAAAAGGTTAAGGACGGCATCCTTTTGGCACAGGACGAAATCAACAACAAAGGCGGCGTTTTGGGCAAAAATATTAAATTCATCTTTGAAGACGACCAGAACAACGCTACTACGGTTGTAAATGTTGTGAACAAGCTTGCAAGCGAAAATATTGTCGCCCTGCTTGGCCCGACGTTAAGCTCTACTGTAATGGCAGCGGAGCAGACCATTAAGAAGAACCAGATTCCCTGCTTGACCGGCGCGACCAGCCCAAAACTGATTACGCTGAATAACCCCTATCTGTTCCGCGTCCGCGCGTCGGACTCAACCACGGCAAAGGTTGCTGCAAAATATGCAGTGGATAATCTGAAGGCAAAAAAGATTGGCATCCTCTACAATAACGATGAAATGGGCACCGGCGCAAAAGGCGTAATGGAAGCATACTTCAAAAGCATCAATGCTTCGTATGTAAGCGAAGGGCACAACACCGGGGATAAGGATATGACCGGCCAGCTGGTGAAGATGAAGAATGCCGGCGTGGATACCCTGCTGATCTGGACGCATGATCAGGAATTTGCCGTTACGGCAAGACAGATCAAAGAGCTTGGCCTTAACGTAAAGGTCATCGGCAACCCGGGCCTTGCAATGCCTCAGGAACTGAACCTCATGGAAAAAGATTGGGTTGAAGGCTTCTACTGCATTACGGATATCGTACCGACGGATACCAATGAGAATGTGCAGACTTTTGTAAAGAACTTTACGGCAAAATACAACACTTCTCCCGAACTGTACTCCTCCGCCTATTACGGAGCCGCAATTATCCTGTCAGAAGCAATTACAAAGGCCGGCAGCACCGACAGCGACAAGATTTGTAAAGCGCTGATGGAAATCAAAGGCCTCAAGGGACCGGAAGGCGAATACAACGCAAATGATAAGGGCGAACTCCTTCATGAATGCGTTATCGCGCAAATCAAGGATAAGACCCCGGTAATGGTTGATCACGTAAAAGAATAATTGATACTCACGGACGGATTGGGGCTTATTCCATAAACAGATGCGATTTAAAACAGGATAAGCCCCGATTCAGCCATAAACCGGAAAAAATCCGGAGGATGAATCGATTCATTACCCGATAGCTCTATTATTAAAGATGGAGGGAAATATGGCACAGACAGTATTACAGCTCGTATTGAGCGGTCTTGCAATGGGATTTATTTACTCATTGGTCGGCATTGAATTTACGATCATATTCAATGCCAGCAATCTGGTAAACTTTGCTCATGATAAATTTATAATGTTCGGCGCTTATATTTTTGCCGGCACATTTGTTTTACACCTTGGTTTAAACCCGATTGTTGCATTGATCCTGACGCTTGTTGTTATGGCAATTTTTGGAGTTGTTGTCGCTTATGGTATTTTCAATCCACTGAGGAATATGTCGTCGGACATTTTCGCCGTAATGGGCACAATTATGCTGGCGAAGATTTTGACGGAAGCAGTCAGACTAATTTGGGGCCCCACCCCATTTACCATACCCGGATTTTTAACCGGGACCATTCAAATCGGCAGCCTTGTGATGGCAAAGGCAAATATCTATATCATTGTTGTTTCACTGCTTCTGGTGGGCGGACTGCAGTTGTTTTTCAAGAAATCGAAACTCGGGAAAGCCATGAGATGCATCGCCCAGAACAAAGAAGCTTCCGCGCTGATGGGAATCAACGTTCCGAAAAGCATATCGCTTACAATCGCACTCAGTTCGATGATCTGCGCGGTCATTGGAATCCTTATCATTCCGTTGTTTAACGTTGACGGAAACATGGCAAGTATGATCGGCTTAAAGGGATTCGCAGCAGGTGTTATAGGAGGATTCGGTTACCTTCCCGGATGCATTGTTGGCGGGCTTTTTATCGGAATTCTGGAAAACCTGAGCGTATTGGTCATCCCCGCGGTATATAAGGATGTTGTATCGTTTGTTTTGCTTATAGCATTCCTTCTGGTGGTGCCCGGAGGAATCCTGAAGAAAAAAGCCGCTTGACCGGCATGAATGTGAAATTTGCAGAATTCTGTCCAACGCAGTTAATGTCTGCATAAGGAGGATGGTAAGTTGAAAAGACTAAAATTTATATTGCCATTGCTGATTCTTAGCTTATTGCTGCCCCTGTTTATAAAAAACAATTATTATCAGATGCTGTTTTGTCAGACCTTCATCAATATCATCGTAGTCTTGGGGCTAAACTTTATTACCGGGCTGACAGGCCAGATGAATTTGGGCACAGCCGGAATTTTTGCAATCGGCGCCTACATATCCGCCCTTTTATCCGTCAATTTTTCAATTTCACCGTGGATTGGCCTGCTGTTGGCAATCGCCGCCGGCTATTTAATCGGGAAAGGCCTCGGTTATCCGAGCTTGAGGGTAAAGGGAATCTATCTTGCGCTTACAACCTTAGGCTTTGGAGAAATCGTCCGATTGCTTGCAACCAATTTGGAGCCGGTCACGGGCGGTACGCACGGGGTAAACAATATTCCAGGCTTCAATGTTTTTGGACTGGCAATCGATAATGCGAGGAGCTTTTACTATTTCCTGCTGGTCATTACCCTAATCATGATTGCAATCTCGGTCAGGCTTATCAATTCAAAATGGGGCAGGGCGTTCAAAGCGATCCGCGATAATATTGAGGCCGTTGAAGGCTCTGGAATCGATGTTGCCGATATTAAAGTAAAAGCTTTTACGGTGGCAGCCATCTACGGCTGTATCGGCGGCGCGCTTTATGCAAATCTGATGGGATATATCAACCCGGCCGGATTTACAACCGATTATTCAATTAGCTTCCTGATCATGCTTATGCTGGGCGGCATCGGGTCCGTAGGCGGCAGTATTATCGGTTCCATCATCGTCACGATCCTGCCGGAAATGATGCGGTTCCTTCAGGATTACTATGCGCTGATCTTCAGCGCGATCGTTCTGGTGTTCTCAATCTTTTTGCCTAATGGACTGGTATCGCTTGTCAAAATTCCCTTTAAGAGCAGGAGCAGGGAAACTAACGGTGATATCAAAAAGAAAGGCGGTAATTGAATTGTCAACCATATTACAATTGGATCATGTGACAAAGAAATTTTCCGGTTTGACCGCGGTAAACGATCTGTCCTTAAAAGTCGAGGAACACAGCATTCATTCCCTGATAGGGCCGAACGGCTCCGGCAAAACTACCACCATTAACCTGATCAGCGGCGTCATTAAGCCAACGGACGGCACGATTCTCTACAATAACGAGCAGATTACAGACCTGCCGACGTTCAAAATTGTTCAAAAAGGGATTGGAAGGACCTATCAAAACATCAAATTATTCAGTTCCATGTCTGCCATTGATAATGTGAAGATTGGCGGTCATAAGGAGACAAAGCTGGGAATTCTGAGATCAATTTTCGATATTAGAGCCAGCATACAAGAAGAAAAAATGCTGACGGAAAGAGCGGAAGAAATCCTGAATTTTATTGGTATGTACAATGTGAAGGATGAATTGGTCAAAAACCTGCCGTATGGCCGTCAAAAAATACTTGAGCTGGGCAGAGCTTTAATGGCAAATCCGAATTTCATTCTGCTTGATGAACCCGCAGCCGGATTAAATCCGTCGGAGAGAGCGGAACTTGTTGCCGCGCTGGTCAAGATATTTGATAAGGGAATCACTTTATTCCTGATTGAACACAATATGGACGTTGTTATGAATATCAGCAACCAGATTACGGTTCTAAACTTCGGCGCAAAGATTGCCGAGGGGACGCCAAAGGAGATTCAAAACAACGAGCAGGTAATTAAAGCGTATCTCGGCGAAAAGTATAAAATTGCGAATTAATTGACAGGTGGCGGAATTACGATGTTAAGTGTCGAAAATATTGATGTATTCTATGGCAATGTACAAGCACTGCATAACATATCACTGACCGTCGAGAACAATGAAATCGTTTCGATTATCGGTTCGAACGGCGCAGGAAAATCAACATTAATGAAAGCCATTATGGGAATCAACAAATGCAAAAACGGTCAGATTAAATTTCTGGACCAAAATATCGCAAACATCAAGACTCACACGGTCGTGGAAAAAGGAATCGCCTATGTGCCGGAAGGGAGAGAAATTTTCCCTGAAATGAGCGTTGTGGAAAACCTTGAGATGGGCGCTTACAGTAAGAAAATGAGCGTAAAAGAAATCAGGGATAAAATTGAAGAAATGTATGCGTTGTTTCCAAGACTGAAAGAACGGTCAAAGCAGCTGGCAGGATCGTTGAGCGGCGGTGAACAGCAGATGCTCGCAATTGGCCGCGGACTGATGTGCGATCCGAAACTGATCATGTTTGACGAGCCTTCTCTCGGCCTTGCTCCGGTTATTGTGGACGAAATGTTTGAAATCATTGTGAATGTCAATAAACAGAAAAACATTCCCGTTATCCTGGTGGAGCAGAACGCTTTTATGGCACTGAATATTTCCTACAAAACCTACGTTCTGGAAACAGGGCACATGAGGAATGAAGGCAAAAGCAAGGATTTGATTTCGGATCCCCAGATCAAAAAAGCCTACCTGGGCGGATAATTCAGAATCCGTTCAAAGGCCGGACCGGAAAAACACGGCGGAATTTTTCCGCTGCAGATGTAAATTAACAGGAGATACATATGAACAGAACTCCAAAAATTCTTGTGGTCGGCAGTTTTGTCATGGACCTGATTGTCAGCACCGGAAAATTTCCGAATGCAGGAGAGACCGTGCTTGGCAGCAGTTTTCGTACGGCACCCGGCGGGAAGGGCGCCAATCAGGCAGTGCAGGCGGCACGTGTGGGAGCCGACGTTACGATGATTGGCAAGGTCGGACAGGACGATTTCGGAAGGAGTCTGATAGATTCCTGCAAAGAAGCCGGCATCCACACCGAATATGTGCGGACAGACCCAACCGGTTCTTCAGCGGTGGGAAACGTTCAGCTGGAAGTAAAAGATAAGGAAACAAAAAACAGAATTATTGTGGTTCCCGGTGCCAATATGACAATTATCCCGGAAGATGTCGCTTTTTTAAAAGATACCATTGACCGGTATGATATGGTGATCCTTCAGCTGGAAATTCCGATGGAAATCAATGAGATTATTGCCCAATACGCGTATGACAAAGGGGTTCCGGTAATGCTGAATTCGGCGCCCTCTGCACCGCTTTCTTCCGAACTGCTTTCAAGGCTGGCCTATATCTCGCCGAACGAGCATGAAGCCTGTGACCTTACGGGGATTCAAATCCGCAAACAGGGAAAAACCGTGAACCGGGAAGATGTCAAAGCTGCCGTTAACGCATTATTGGATAAAGGCGTTCAAAACGTGATTATTACGCTGGGCAGTGCGGGTGCCGTAGTGGCGAACCGGAACGAATTTGTTTATCAGCCCTGCGCCGACGTGGTGGACGTTTTGGACCCGACCGCTGCAGGGGATTCCTTCATCGGCGCCTTTACCACGGCGGTGTGTTCCGGACTGAATCATGGGGACGCGCTTACTTTTGCAAATTATACCGCGGCGCTTACAGTTTCCCGAATGGGAGCGCAGCCCTCGCTTCCAAACTTGTGTGAAGTGGCGGAGCTGATTAAAAAAGAAGACCATTCCGGTTTCGATTTGTCCTTGCTGGGCGGACTGAAAGGGATAGGAAAGGAGTAATATCATGATTAAAAAAGAAAGTCTGGAAGCGTTACAGACCTTTGTGGATGTGTCAAAAGAAGAGTTTGACGAGTTTGCAAAAACGCTTCAAGGGAGCAGTTATGAAAAAGCGGCAGAGATCATATTGGATGCCGAAAAAAGCGGCAGCCGCGTGCATATTACCGGAATCGGCAAGCCTTCTCATGTGGCGAATTATATGGCTTCGCTTCTGTCTTCAACAGGAACGCCGACCTATTTCCTTCATGGGACTGAAGCGGTTCACGGCTCCTGCGGCCAGCTTGTACCGGGTGATGTAGTCATTTGCATTTCCAACAGCGGCGAAACCGCGGAATTGAAATCCACCGTTACGGCAATTAAGAATAATGACTGCAAGGTGATTGCCGTATCCGGAAACTCGGATTCCTGGCTTGCCCAAAAAGGTGACGCGTTCCTGTATGCCGGTGTAAGCCAGGAAGGCGGCCCGCTTAACCGTGCCCCGCGTGCTTCCATCTTAGCGGAAATGTTTGTCCTCCAGGGTCTGAGCATAATCCTCCAAACGACCAGGGGGCTTACGCCAAAGGAATATGTAAAGTGGCATCCTGGTGGAACCCTTGGAAGCCTGAGGGAAAATGAAAAGTAAACGGGAGAAGGCCAGTTATGTTAAAAACAGCATGCATTAATCCGGAAATTATGAAAGTACTTTCTTATTGCGGGCATGGCGATAAGATTCTCATCGCGGACGGTAATTATCCGCTTGATTCAAGAACCGGAAATGCCGCAAAGGTTTATTTAGGCTTAACAAGCGGTAGCCCAGAAGTGACCCAGGTGCTTGAAGTTTTGAGTAAGGCTGTCAATATTGAGAAAGCCGAAGTGATGGTGCCCGACGGGGACGAACCCCCGATTTTCAGTGAGCTCCGGAAAATTCTCGGGGAAACTGAATTGTGCGGATTGGAACGCTATGCGTATTATGAAGCCTGTTGCAAACCGGAGGTGCGCCTCGCCATTTCGACAGGTGAAAAAAGAACTTTTGCAAATATATTACTTACCATAAATGTTGCGTGACCCCACGTATGCTTTTGAAAGGATCAAAAATGAAGAAGTATAAAATAACAGAGATTGCTCCGGGAGCGGTAAAAGGTGTAGACGTTCAGTTACCCGGCACGGCAAAGATTTATAAAGAGAATTGGTTTGAATGGACCGCGACCACACTGTGTTCCAATATGAAAACAACGGCGCTAGCCGGCGGAGTTCTGGATATTTGGAAATATACCCCGGTTTTCAGGGAACTGGAATTCCATCAGGATAACGAAATGTTTTACTTTATACAGGGAACAGCAATTATGCCGTTTGCGGATATTAATAACGGGAAAATTGATATGGACAGCGTGCAGCTTGTCCGGATTCAACCCGGTACGCAGATCATTATCCATCCGAATAAGGCGCACTTTGTTGCGGTTGCCCAGGATGACACGCCGGTAAAAATTATAGTGGCAAGCCCAGCCATGGATGCTCCCCGTCTTATGCCGGATGAGTCCATAGGCGTGTATGACTGAAAAATTTTAAGTGTTTGGTAATCTCTCCTGAAAATTACAGATAGAAAAGTCGGTAAAAGCAGTACCTTTTGTAAACATAGGTACTGCTCTTATTAATGTAGCCGTTTTCCGGCTGTTTGAGATGGTCTTTCTTTTGCCCGTTATAATCCCGGGAAGGTTGTTAAAACCGGGTGAAATCCACCTTTATGTCGTAAAAGTGTCGTACTAAAAATCAAAAAAAATGCCGTATCTGTGCCGTTTGCAAAGCAACAGATACGGTTTTATTTTAGAAAAAACAGAGGAAATTTAAGAGAGTGATATTTCAACCAAATTGTCAACTATTCATAATGTGTCTTGCATTGTAATACTTCTATATTTCCTTCCACAATACGGTAGACAAGCCGATTTGCGTCATCAATCCTTCTGCTCCAGCAGCCCTGAAGCTCATGCTTTAACGGTTCCGGCTTCCCGATTCCGTCATAACCGTTTCGGATAATATCCTGCAATAGCTGATTAATTCGTTTTAGCGTCCTTTTGTCCTGCGTCTGCCAATACAAATAATCTTCCCATGCCTCAGGAGAAAACGCAAGATTATTCACTTTCCATAGCCTCCAGCTCTTTCATTGACTTTACGACCATGTTTTTTTGATCAAGCTGTTCCGCCGATTTTTTGAGCCTTGCCTGATTTGCTTCGCTGTAGAAGGGATTATCGCTGGATGCAATTTCAAAAGGAATTTTGTGCTCCCTGAGGACCGCTTTCGCAAACAAGTTTACCGCTACGGAGGCATTCATGCCTACATCGGCACAGAAAGAGTCAAACTGCTTCTTTACATTTTCATCCATACGAATACTTAATGTTGTTTGTGCCATTTGTAACACTCCTTTGCAATATAGTATATACATTGTAACACTATTTGATGCATTTGTCTATAAAATGCTTACCGATTACCAAAAACGGTATTCAGAGGCCGTCAATTTTATGCGCGCTCGCAGGCAACCGGAATAACCGTGACGTTGTCACAGGAAAAATCCCGTCTGCCTGTTCCCACTCATAAAACCAACAGCCCTCTTGAATCCCTATATGATAGATTGAATAGACAAGAGAAAAATTAATTATCCAGCTGAAACGCCGTTTTCAAGAAGTCCTGATCATGCTTGACGTAAATTCTGGTCGTGACCTCAATACTGGAATGCCCCATCAGTTTTTGAATGGTGTAAATATCAACGCCTTGTCCATTATTGTACAGACGTGAACCGTAGATATGCCTTAAGCCATGTGGACGTAATATCGGAATATCCGGATATTCCGAATGGAATGTTACCATAAAGGGATTATATATGCGCTTTTCCCAGTTTGAAGGTCGCATGGCATTGCCTTTGACGTCGGAAATAACGTATTTATTTTTTACAGTGAAGACAACACAGTCTTTTCCTTTGCCCTTATGACGGATTACCGTATGGGGTAGCTGCTCCAGGGCTGTTTTTAGCTCCCCGTCCATCGGGAGTGTGCGGGCAGAAGTTTTGCTTTTAGGCTTGCCGCATGCAAGAACCCCGTTCGTTTCCGTAACCGCATGACGGACATGGATTAAATTATTTTCGAAGTCAATATCTTCCCATTGCAGCCCAAGCAATTCACTTCGTCTTAATCCGCATTTCAAAAGCAGCAAAACGGATATTCCTTTAGCATGGGATTTTGCATACGCAGTCAAAACCTTAGTTTGTTCGGCCGTGTATGGTACTATCATTTTGCAGACTTTTTGGGACAGCGGCGCTTTGATATGTTTGCAGGGGTTTTTATAGATGATGTCATTATCGCAGGCATCCTCAAAAATGAGGTTCAGAGTCAGCCTTAGCTTATGCAGCATACTATCCGACATAAAAGCCTTGCCATTGAGAAAATTCTGAATATCCGCCTTATGGATACTGGCCATAGGAAAGCGGCCAAAGTACGGAATCAGGTGATTGTTGACGCAGTTTTTATAGGTGTATTCATATGTATTGGCACGTACAGAATGTTCTTTTCCGTTCATCAGCCATTTTCCTGCAAAATCGGCAAAGGTTACACTGCCGTCAGAAAATTGCCCCATAGAACAAGTAAGCCTATATTGCTCTGCCTTCATCCGGGCATCTTGTTTGCTTTTTGTACTGAAGAAAGACTTTCGGTTCAGCCTGCCATCCATTTTTCTCCCCAGAGTAATTTTTACTTCATACAGATCCCCATGGTTTGGTGCTTTTTTTTGGTCTGGCCATATTGAGGTTCCTCCTTGTAAAAAGAGGGCTGATGCAGTACAATGAAGCTGCGAGCTTCCATCGTACTGTCAGCCCTGTGTTGACAGCGGCCGCTATGTCTGTTGGCGCAGATATAGCGGCTTATCTATGTAGAATTTTTAATTCCACATAATCCCTTTGGTGTACCATGCTACGAAGGTAAGCGTCGGGATTTTAAATGCTCGGTTCGCGGCGTCCGGTCGCTTCCACGCAAGCCCGAACGGACACTGGTTGGTCTCAATCGCACGGCGCAGTCCGTTATCGTCAACACCCAAAAAGCTTGCGCATTTCGGTAAAGGCAAGTAGTTCGGATATGCCTCGATCAGTTGATTGAGCTGTTCCATTTTTGCAAGAATGGGTTTGGGTACTTTTGGACTTAAATTCATTAAAAATCGTCCTTCCTAGATGTATTCTTCTAAAATAATATATTTTTTAACAAATACTTTGTACAGTTGCGTTCCATGTGCTAAAATAGCATATGGAACAGAAAAACTATGCAAATATGCGGTTTTTTACGGATTGTTCCGCTGTTCCTCTTGTTCCGCTGACTCGCTTTTTATTTCATTTATGAGGCACATGTTTTCAAAGCCCAGAAGCGGTTTTGCTTTGCCGATCCGCAGCTTTTTATGGATGACTCCCCTACCCTCTGTTTTTGCGATGACCTCGGAGGTAAAACTTTTTTGGCAGAGTCCCTCCAAGGAGTTTGCATGGCAGTAAATCCGATATTCGCTGTAGAGATTAACTGAAAAAACCCGGCTACCGTTTTTAAAAAGGCAGTTTTCACTCAGAAAATCATCCACAGGGTTTGTCTGCATTTTTCTGCTTTGCCGAATAAGAGCCGCGTCTTCTGCTTCGGAAAATGCAAAATTATTTTGCACGAGCCGCCGCAGCCCTTTCATTGCCCATGAAACGATCAGATGGGGGATAATAAGATGGAGCCGGAATTCAATTATGTCACAGTGATTGAGTCAGAAGTTGAGTTCCGGGTTACCTCAACTGTGATGAAGTATTTAAGCCGCGAATACATGCCTGCATGGGGCATGAAGTCATATTTGGATTATTTTTCTGACAGACCGAGTGGACTTCTTCTTTTTCTGCGGGTCTATAGGGTCAATCAGGCTATTGACTATAAATACCTTGAAAAGGGAAGTAAAGGCAGCTTTCAGC
>JAEWUH010000055.1 GCA_023397245.1 Bacillota bacterium
TCAGGCCGGAAATCCGTCTCGGCGCAACCACGGGCTTTTTAGGCGGATATACAACCTTCTCCACCTTCTGCAAAGAAGCCGTGCTTCTTTCCCTGTCCGGCCATCTGTTTTTCTCCGCGGCCTATGCCGCGGCTTCCGTTATCCTCGGCTTTACCGCCGCCTGGCTCGGAATCCGGACGGCCAAGCGCATGGAACGGAGGAAAACCGTTTGAATTTTCTTATTTTAAGCATCGGAGCCGCATTGGGCGCGGCCGCACGGCATAAAACAGGCGAGCTTGTCCTGAAGTACAACCGGCACAATTTTCCGCTCGGAACCTTTCTGATCAATACCGCCGGTTCGCTGCTGCTCGGCGTCCTCTGCGGGCTGAACTTCAAAGGGAATCCCTATCTGTTTTTCGGAGACGGCTTCTGCGGCGCATTCACCACCTTTTCCACATTCTCGGTCGAGGGTGTGCGGCTCATCCAGGGACACGCGCGCAAAAAAGCTCTGTTCTTTGCCGTCCTTTCTGTTTTTTCCGGTGTGCTCTGTTTCTTTTGTGCGTATGCACTTACACAGCTTATAAACGGCAAATAAACAGGATTTCTGTTCTATCGTTTGTGCGCTGTGCCACAACCGGCTGTTTTTTTCACATTTGCCCCTGATTACGGCAAATTATTTACCGGCATACCGTTTATAATCAAATTGCTTTTCTTAATGAATAAAACGAACTTTCTGGGCAACCGCCGTCAAAAACACAATGGGGAGCTGTGTAAATGCTGATTGCAATTCAGAACATGGATATCAAACTTCTTTCGCTGATACAAAGGCGGCTGCGCTGCGCCGTACTGGATAAAGTGATGCCCCTGATTACCGCACTGGGGACCTTCGGCATTGTATGGGGCGTGGTTATGATTATTTTTTTAAGAACGCCCCGTTACCGCAGAATGGGTATTATTCTGTTTGTAACACTGGCCGTCTGTGCGGTGTTTACCAACGTTATTTTAAAGCTGGTCGTCGCAAGGCCGCGCCCGTGCCATATTTTTACGGATATTCCCCTGCTGATTTCGTGCCCGATGGATTTTTCGTTCCCGTCCGGCCATACCATGTCTTCCTTTGCAGCCGCCACGGTGATTCTGCATACAAATGCGGTTTTGGGAATAATTGCGCTTGCTTTTGCCATACTGATTTCTTTTTCACGCCTTTACCTGTTCGTCCACTTTCCAAGCGACGTGCTGGCGGGAATCCTTTTCGGGGTCTTAACGGCGGGTGTAATGCTGATGGTTTTTCAATATTAAAGGAAGTTTCTGTTCAGAGCCATATACAAAGAAGGAGATTTGTTGAAAAAAGTCTTAGCTGCTTTTCTGTGCGTGCTGTTAGCCGTTTCAGCCGCCGGGTGTTCCTCAGCGGGAAATGCGTCCTCCGCGGCTTCTTCGTCCGGTGAAACCTCCGGGGAACCTTCCCCGTCTTCCTATTCCGTATCCGAAGCCGGCACGGTTTCCGATTCGGATTCCGTTTCCTCCGACACTTCTTCCCACGCAGGCGCGGATTCGGGTTCCGCCTCAAAGGCCTCGGACGCCGATACATACGCCCTCCCTGCGGGTTCCGCCGCATCAGAGCCCGCTTCCGCCTCGTCCGCACAATCGGAAGCGCCGCAGCCGGCGGCGTCCGGTTCCGGTTCGTCCGCGGTTTCCTCAAACGTCGATTTGGAATCGGACAGTTACAGCGGCTCGTCCGTTTCGCAGGAAGAATATGATAAAATTCAAGACGGGATGACCTATGAACAAGCGGAAACAGTCATCGGCGGTTCCGGCAGACTTCAGTCGGAGTTCGGCACAAAGAGTACGGACTTTTATACCGCTGTTTACCGCTGGAAGGGCTACGGCTCGGCGGACGCCTATGCAGACCTGACCTTTCAGGACGGAAAGCTCAATATGAAAATACAGTTCGGCTTAAAATAAACCCAAAGCGGCGGGAATTTTTCCCGCCGCTTTTATTATACCGTAGAGGCATAGAGCAGCATCCCGAGGTTGTCGCGGTAGATGGTGTCGAACTGTGAGATGGGAAGCGGATTTTCCCCCAGCCCGACTTCAATCGTATAGCCCGGCCTGCGGTATTCCTGAATAAACCAGTCCTTGTATCCCGCGTAGGAGGCGATGCCGGTAGACAGATCAAGGCTGTATCCGCTGATGCGCGAAAGCTCCTCGCCGATCGTCAGTGCTTCCGGCGGCGCCAGATTCATGAAATTCCAGTAGATCACCTCACCCTGGCTGTGGTAGGCCATGACCAGCCGGAAATCGTGGCTTCGGGTAAAACCGGCGACCGCTTTCGTTTCCGGCTCCGATTCCGGCGAAGGGCCGGAATACCGCGTCGGACCCGGCCCGGTAACGCCGTATTCCGCCTCGGCGTCCTTTGAAAGCTGCCACGCGGCGTTGTAATTGTGGTTTAAATCCACCCCGCGGTTATTGGCTTCCCAGTCCTTGGAAAAATCCATGCTGCCGTTGTTCCAGCGTATTAAATCCTGATAATAGGGATTGGTCGGCTTCAGCCCGTTCAGCACCAGATCCACGCCGTCCGGATTGACCATCGGCAGGATATAGATGCTGCTTTTCTCCCAGATATCCCTCGGATTGTAATTGCCCCCGATCATTTTCCCCTGCGAATAGGCTTTTAAAAAATCTTCGGCAAATTTCATCAGCAGCGGCGAAGTAATCCATTCCAGCGCGTGATGCGCCCCATTGTAAAAAACCTGATTCGGGCCGGATCCCAGCCGCAGCCAGGAAAGCTCCCTGCCGAGCACGCTCCTCCCGGCGCTGCCGGTTTCCAGAAACGGATAGCGGGCGCGAAGCCCCTCAAAATCCCGCTGCATCACATCGTACGTATAATTGATATTGGTATCTACCACGTCAAAGCCGTAAGGCACCGTGATCTGTGTGCCTACCGCAAGATTTTCCGGGTTCTGCGCAGGATTCGCCGTCTGGATCGCCTGCGGGCTGGTATGATATTTCTGCGCGATGCCGTAAAACGTATCCCCCGGCTGAACGGTGTAGAGGTCGTATCCCAGCAAAAACTGTTCCATAATCCGGTAGGTGCTTACCCCGATAATCCCGTCCGGAATCAGGCCGAAATTGCGCTGAAACTGTATCACCGCCTTAAGCGTCTGCGGCCCGAAGATTCCAACAACACGGTCGATCGGATACCCCATCTTTTTTAACAGCGCCTGTATTTCCATTACATCGTTTCCGGACATTCCAAGTCTTAATACCCGCATTGACTCACCCCGATTGTTGCGGCAGACGCTGTTTACAGCCTGCCGAAAATAGAAACGTACTTCATTTTTCCGATATTCTATTTGTATTTTGCGGTCCGGTCTTTCATGACATGGTTTTCTAATTTTTATGAATACTTGACAAAACAAAATTTGTATTATATAATGACTGTAAAGTCAATGATTAAGGGGTCATTGAAATGGATAAAACAAAAAGACAGCTTCAAAAAGAACAGACAAAGCAGCTTCTGCTGCAGGCCGCGTTTGACCAGTTTGAGAAAAACGGGATTATGGCAACGCGGATGTCCGACATCGCAAAAGCTGCAAACGTATCACACGGCACGGTATTTGTTCACTTTGCGACGCAGGAAATCCTGATTACCACTGTGATCGAAGAGTTCGGCAGGAAAATGACCGCGCGCACGCACGAGCTTGCGGGCGGCACCGGCAGCGTACGCGAGGTACTGCAGGCACACCTGAACGGCATTATGGAATACGAGGGCTTCTACACAAGACTGGTCATTGAAGCCCGGATGCTTCCGGCAGCGTCGAGGAATACGCTGATCATGATACACTCCGCCATGTCCCACCATCTCAGCCAGGCGGCGCAGCGCGAGATGGAAGCCGGAACGATTGCCCGAATGCCGATTCATTTTCTTTTCAACACCTGGATGGGGCTGGTGAATTATTACCTGACGAACGGGGACTTATTTGCCCCGGAGGGCTCGGTGCTGGGGCGGTATGGGCAGGCCCTGCTTGACCATTATATGAGCCTGCTTCAGCCGAAAATCACGCCGGGCGGCGAAGAAAAATTATAAAACCCTGACGGTGAAAGGAGAAAAGCCATATGGAGGATCGTACGCAGCAGACACTGAAAGCAAAGTCCTGTTACGGACATCTCGGCGGAACGCTGGGCAACCGCTTGTTTGAACGCCTTCTGGAGCTGGACTGGTTTGAGCGGGAGGAGAATACGTCAACGGTATATCGGCTGACGGATACGGGAAAAGAAGAATTCACCCGGCTTGGTGTGGATTTTATGAGAAAGGGAAAATGACCGGGAACAGTGCTGACAATTATTTTCTGCCCGCAGATGATCTGGCTGGCGTGCAAATTTGAAGACCCGTCCGGCAACGGACTCGGTATAACAGACTACAAAACAGAAAATTAAAGGAGCGTATTGATTATGAAAACCTGTATTTGCTGCGGAATGCCGATGGAAAAAGCGGCCGATTTTGCAATGGGAGACGAAAGCAAGGACTACTGCGTTTACTGCGCAAGGCCGGACGGTTCCATGAAAACCTATGAAGAGGCGCTGGAGGGAATGACCGGGTTCATTATCCAAACGCAGGGGTTTGATCCCGAACAGGCACGCGAAGCCGCAAAAGCCGCGCTGGCAGAGCTTCCCGCCTGGAAAAAGTAAGACCATTCCACAGAAGCCGGAACGCCCGGACAGCAGCGAAGCCGCAGAATTGCAATGCAATTCTGCGGCTTCGCTCTCTTTTAAGATAAATTACAATTATAAGGTGTGGTAATAAATATCCCGCACTTCCTCCGGGGTGAACACTCTGGGATGGTGCTCCAATGTTGCCGCGGAAACCTTCTGGCAGTTCTCCGTCATCCAGTCGATATCCTTTTCCCCGATTCCCTGTTCGCCCAGCGTGATTCGCAAATTGATGCGTTCCAAAAGCTCGGTGATCCGGTCCGCGCAGTCTTCCGCGCCCCTGCCGCCGAACAGGCGTGAAATCTCCGCGTATTTTTGAGGCGCATAGGACCAGGAACGTCTGGTGATTTCCGGCGTAAGGGCCGCGAGGCCTCTGCCGTGAACAATATCGCGCAGGCCGCTTGCCGGATGCTCCATTCCGTGGGGCGCGGTACAGCCGGTTATGTTGATAACCATGCCGCCCAGCGTGCTTGCCAGCGTTACCTTCTCCCACGCCTCCATATCGCCGGGATCGCTGTAGACCTTTGTCAGGTTTTCCGCAAGCAGCTTCATGCCGTAATACGCCTGCATTTCGGTCAGGGGCTGCGCCGTTTTGGAAAGATAGGACTCCATATTGTGGGCAAACGCGTCAAAGCCGACCGACGCTAAAATGCTTTTCGGCATTGTGGTCATCAGCTCCGGGTCAATGACCGATGCTTTTGCAATAATGCAGTTCGTCCTCAGAGATTTTTTATCCTTTGTTACCGGGTTGGTAAGTACGGCAAATCCGTTCCCCTCGCTCCCCGTTCCGCAGGTCGTGGGTACAAGGACAATGGGCAAAGCCTCTGTTCCCTGCTTTATTCCGAATATAAAGTCAGAAACGTCGCCCGGGTTGAGAGCGGAAAACGCGATTGCTTTCGCGGCGTCCATAATGCTTCCTCCGCCAAGCCCCAAAACGACATCGCAGCCGTTATCCTTCGCCAGAGCCGCGCCCTCTTCCACGGTGGTCGTCAGCGGGTTCTGCGTAACCTTGTCAAAAACAACCGGCTGCACCCCGGCCTGCTCCAGCAGGGTAACCGTCTTTTGCAGAAGTCCGGTTTTCTTTGTGCTGTTTTTCCCGGTCACCAGCAGTGCCTTTTTCCCGTACTGCGCCGTTATTTTTCCCACACCGTTTACCGTTCCTCTTCCAAATATCAGATTAACGGGTAAATAATAAGTAAAATCCATCTTTTGCACTTCCCTCTTATTTAATATTACTTGAATTTTATCACGGATGCCGCCTTACGGCAACTGCCGCGCGGATAAATACGCAAATTTATCCGTCCGCTGATAAATCTGCGCCAAAGCGCAGATACTAGTACAAAAATTTGAAAAGGAGTATTGCAATGGGAAACGAAAAGAAAAGCACCCGGAACGGGAAAAAGGAAGACGGCGCGTTTCATTCCAAAAAGATTAAGCATGACCCGCAGGCGGAAAGCGCAAGGGCCAAGTTTGGTCAAAAGCAGACGGATACCGACAAATGATATCAACCGAAGTTTTTTCCGAAATCGAATACCACCTGCTGCATGACGAAAGTCCGTCCGATTACCTCAACCGCATATCGGGCGGGCCGCTCTTTCGGGAATATCCCCTGACGATACTGGACAGGCTGAAAGAGACGGAGCAGTCCCCCAAATATCACCCGGAAGGCAGCGTGTGGAACCATACTATGCTGGTGCTGGACGAGGCCGCACGGTGCCGGGAAAAAAGCAGCAGCGCAAGGGTTTTTATGTGGGCCGCGCTGCTGCACGATATCGGCAAACCGGATACGACGCAAACCCGGAAGGGCCGGATCACCTCCTACAATCACGACCGGATCGGCGCCGAGCTCTGCGTAAAATTTCTGCGGGAATTCGGCTGCGAAGATCAGTTTATCCGTGATGTTTCCGCGCTGGTACGCTGGCATATGCAGCTGCTTTTTGTAACAAAGTCTCTGGCTTTTGCGGATGTGGAAGCCATGAAAACGCAGACCGATATTGAAGACGTCGCCCTGCTGGGCTTCTGCGACCGGATGGGACGGCTGGGCGCCGACCGGGAAGAACAAAAGAAAGCAATCGCCCTCTTTCTTGAAAAGTGCACAAACTGATAGCAATGCTGCGCAGCCGCAAAATTTTGGAATGCTTAATGCGTTTGCCGCCCTGTCTTGCGCGACTTGCCGCAGTCTGCCGGTTTGCCTGCAACTGCGCCCAAGAGGGATTATCCCCCCAGCGTTACATCCTGCCCCTGGTACCACTCCAGAGCACGGTAAAATTGTTCCGGCTTAAAATCCGGCCACAGCTCGTCCAGAACAAAAAAATCGGAGTAGACCGTCTGTACCGGCAGAAACCCGCTCAGCCTGCGCCTGCCGCCCCACCGAATTACAAGGTCGATCCGCGATACGGCGGAGGAGGCGATTCCCTCGGTCAGTTCGCCGCAGCGGCGGATTTTGCCGTTCTGCAGCGCTCCGTTCAAATCCCAGTTCCAGCCGTAATTCACCAGAAAATTGATTTTGATCAGCCCCCGCCCGAACTTCACCCGGTTGGCATACGGAAGAAGCTCCGGCGGAAACAGCGGCGATTTCGTATCCCCCACAATCAGAAGGTCTGCGTCGCGGTTGGCCAGCTGGAGCACCGCATCCACGCAGGCCTTTTGAAATGCCTGCGTCTGTACGGACGGCCGCTTTGTGTTATCCACGGTAAATCCGTAAAACGTAAGCTCTCCGATTCCCAGCCGCAGGCACATCTGATAGAGGTCAAAGCCCGGCTGTATCCCGTACCGATAACCGTCCTGCTTTTCATATCCGTTTTTCACCGCCCATCTGCGGTTCCCGTCAGGGATCACGCCGATATGCCGGGGCAGTCGTTTAAAATCCGTTTTTTCCATTTTAATCTCCACTTCAAACATAAATCCGGCAAGCCCGCCGCACTTTAGTGTGCATCCGCAGACGGTGTTTTATACCATTCAGACTGACGACAAGACCGCGCAGCCGCAAAATTGCGATACAATTTTTTTGCTGCATTGGCTGCACCGACAGATTTCAGCCATACTGTAAAGTAAATTTGCCGAAGCTCTTGACATAACAATACTTGTTATGATATAGTCTTTAACATAACAATTTTTGTTATGTTGGAGGCACAGCATGGAGCGAAAGAAAATATACCTTACGACCGAAAAGGAACTGCGAACCTATATGCATCCCTTGCGCCAGCGAATTCTGTTTACACTGGGACGCAGCAAAGACGGAATGACGGCAAAACAGCTGGCGGACGCGCTCGGAATCGTACCGTCCAGCGCAGGTCACCACCTTTCCGAACTGGAGGAGGCCGGCCTTGTGGAGCTTGCGCGCACAGAAAAGGTGCACGGTTTTACGGCTAAATTTTACAAGACGACGAATGTGAGCATCAGTTTGGAGAAGCTTCCTCCGGAGGCGGCAAGCGCCCGGCGCGCGGTATTGCAAAACCATATAAATGAAAATTTTAATCACTGGGCCGACGCAGTCGAGGCATTGGATGAATCCGGAATCCCCCGCACCCCGGACGCAGCCGATTTTTCAACCGGTATGCTTTTTTTGAGCAGACAGGATACGCTGGAGCTGAACAAAATGTTCCGTGATTTTTGTGACGCGCACGCGCAGCCGGTGGAGGGAACGGCGCCCTATGAATTCACATTATTTTATGTCCGCACAGGGGATGAAGAATAGAAACCACATTTTAAAACAGGAGCAGCTATGAAACTTAGAATCAAAGAGAGCTTTACAACTTACAACGGTTTGCCAAAGGAGATTTACATATTATTCGGCGCACGGGTAATCACCTGCCTGGGCGGCTTTATTCTTCCGCTGCTTACGCTTATTCTTTCGCAGAAGCTGGGCATGTCTGCGACAAAAACAGGAAATTTTTCCGCTTTGTTAATAATGTCTCAAGGGCCCTGCCTGCTTTTGGGCGGTAAACTGATTGACGCTTTCGGCGAGAAAAAAATATTGGTTTTATGCCATGTACTGGGTTCCTTTTTCTATCTTATGTGCGGATTTATTAATAATCATACCCTTATGCTGATTTTTATTGTCATCGCGTCGGATTTATATACAGCCGCGTCCCCCGCATATCAGGCCATGGTTGCCAGGCTCACAACTCCGGAAAACCGGAAAGCGTCCTATTCCCTGATCTACCTGGGAATAAATATCGGCATGACGGTCAGCCCGCTGATCGGAGGGCTGCTGTTTAAGGATTATCTGCAAGTCTTGTTTATTCTGGATGCGGCAACGACCTTGCTTTCAACATACCTGATCGCGCTGTATGTCAGGCTGCCGAAAAAGAGCCGCCAAAATGATACCGATGCGGCTGACTGCGTGGACTCCGGCAAGAGGGTGTCCACCTTTCAGGCGTTGAAAAGCGTGCCGGTACTGCTCTTTTTCCTTCTGCTTTTATTTGTATATGATTTCACCTATATACAATGGAGCTTTATGCTGCCGCTTCAATTCGGCGAATTGTATAAAGAGAACGGAGCGCGTTTCTACAGTTTTTTGAGCGTCGTAAATCCCGTGATCTGCACCGTCTTCACCCCGCCGCTGACGCGGCTGACCATGAAGCACCACCCTCTTGCGGTTGTTACCGGCGGAGGTCTGTTATACTTTGGGTCTTATGTCCTTTTCGCGTTCGCACAAAGCATTCCGATTTTTGTACTGGCCGGCGCATTGTATACCTTTGGGGAAATTCTGGTCGTTATCAATATCGGTGCCTTCATCGCGGACCACTCGCCGGGCGCCCATCTGGGCAGAATGACCGCCATCCGCATGTTCCTGCAGGGGACAGCCGGCGCGCTGGGGCCGCTTGTTATGGGGCATGTAATTTCCGCAACGAATTACCGTATCTCCTGGCTGCTCACGGCAGCTATCGTGCTGGCGGGGGCTATGGGTATGCTTTTCCTCAGCAAGAGAGACACAAAGACGATGGTTTCTCAGGTGTAACCCTGAATAAAGTAAATAAAAAAGACGTTCCCATTTAAGAAGGAGCGTCTTTTTTATGTCCGAACCGGACGGGTATTAAAGGATGTTAAAAGGGCCGATTATTCAGGCAGCTCCCTTGGCCGTGCTTGTTTTAGCTGCTTTTTTAACGGCTTTCTTCAGTGGGTTTTTCTTTGCCGCCGTCTTTTTTACCGCCGTCTTCACTGCGGATGTCTTTACGGCTGACTTTTTAGTTGCTGCTTTTACCGTAGCTTTTTTGGCTGCTGCTTTCTTAACCGCTGTCTTTACCGTGGTGGTTGTCTTCGCTGCTGCTTTTTTAGCCGCTGCGTTTGCCGCGGTTTTCTTTGCCGCTGTCCTTTTAGCTGCTTTCTTCACTGCAGTTTTCTTTGCTGCTGTCTTTTTAGCCGCTTTCTTCACTGCGGTTTTCTTTGCCGCTGTCCTTTTAGCTGCTTTCTTCACCGCGGTTTTCTTTGCTGCTGTCTTTTTCGCTGCTTTCTTCACCGCGGTTTTCTTTACGGCCGCTTTTTTTACCGCCAGTGCTGCGGTACCTGCTTTTTTCGCAGTAGTGGAAACGGATGTTGACGCTGCCGGCTTTGCATTGGCTGTCTGTGCGGCAAATGCCGGTACGGCGCAAACAGAAACGATCATTGCGAGACTGAGTACAAACGACAGGATTTTTTTCATAGACAATTACCTCTTTCTATTTTGATATTCGGATTGTCGGAAGGCACAAAAAGATTTGCCTTACCCTGATTCTCTTACTGGAAAATATTCCCCCCCTTTCATGCACCAAATATTAGTACGCCGATCTTTAATTATCAAGTCATAATAGGGGTGTTGGGCAAATTTAAGGTAAATTTAATGATTTATTAAAGATTAATTAAGTTCTTATATGATAATTGTTCATAAGAAATTGTATATTTCTTCATATATGAACGCCTACAGAAAAGCGCACCCAAAGGAACCTAAAAAGTTTCCCTTCGGGTGCGCTTTTTAAATTTTATAATAAGAGGGACTGCAGCTCAGGACAGCTCGAACTGGCCGGTGTAAAGCTGATAGTATTTGCCCTTTTCCTTGATCAGGTCTTCATGGCTGCCGCGCTCGATGATTTCACCGTTTTCAAGCACCATAATCGCGTTGGAATTGCGGACGGTGGAAAGCCGGTGCGCAATAACAAACACGGTGCGGCCGTTCATCAGCTTATCCATGCCCTTTTCGATGAGCGCTTCCGTGCGGGTATCGATGGAGCTGGTCGCCTCATCCAGAATGAGAACCGGGGGATTGGCGACCGCCGCGCGCGCGATGGCGAGGAGCTGGCGCTGCCCCTGGCTCAAGTTCGCGCCGTCGGAGGTCAGCATCGTCTCGTATCCGTTCGGCAGATGGCGAATAAACGAATCCGCGTTGGCAAGCTTTGCCGCCGCCACAATTTCCTCATCCGTCGCGTCCAGCCTGCCGTAGCGGATATTCTCCCTTACCGTGCCGGTAAACAGGTGGGTATCCTGCAGAACCATGGCAAGCG
>JAEWUH010000012.1 GCA_023397245.1 Bacillota bacterium
GCCGTGGTGTTGGCGATGGGATGCCGGGAAAGGCCCCGCGGCTCCCTTGCCATTCCGGGCTGGAGGTGCTCCGGGATTTACACCGCCGGAACCGCGCAGAAATTTGTAAACCTGCAGGGAATCATGCCCGGCAAAAAAGTTCTGATTCTCGGCTCCGGGGATATCGGGCTCATCATGGCGCGGCGCATGACGTTCATGGGCGCCCAGGTGCTGGCGTGCGTGGAGCTGCTGCCGTATTCCTCGGGTCTTAAGCGCAACATCGTGCAGTGTCTGGATGATTACGGAATCCCGCTGCTGCTGAACCATACGGTCGTGGATATCGCCGGGCGCGAGCGTCTGGAAGGCGCTACGGTCGCGGAGGTCGATCCGCAGACAAGGAAGCCCATCCCCGGCACGGAGCAGTATTACGCGTGCGACACCCTGCTGCTTTCCGTGGGGCTGATCCCGGAAAACGAGCTGAGCCGGATGGCGGGCGTAGAAATCGACCCCGCTACAAACGGCGCGCAGGTGGACGACAGCCTTGAAACCTCTGTGGAAGGTGTTTTTTCCTGCGGAAACGTACTCCATGTTCACGACCTGGTCGACAACGTCTCGGAAGAGGCGGCCCAGGCCGGCGCCAATGCCTTCCGTTATATAAAGGGAGAAAGACCGGAAGGCGGCAGAACCGTTGCGGTTTTAAGCGGATTCGGCGTTTCCGGGGCAGTGCCGCAGCACATCCGCCTCGGTGCGGACGATAAAGCGGTGACCGTCATGTTCCGGCCAAGGGACGTTTTTAAAAATGCCGCCGTCTGTGTGGAATCCGGCGGGCAGGTCATTTATTCCCGGAAGAGCCGTATCCTTACCCCCGGCGAAATGGTAAGCCTGAAGCTTGCGCCGGAAGCGCTGAAGCAGATTGCGGACGCCGATAATCTTACCGTGAAAGTGGAGGCTTTGTAAGATGTTAAAGGAAATCACCTGCATCGGTTGCCCTATGGGATGCCGCATTACCGCGGAGCTGGACGAAGACGGCCGCATTCTCTCCGTTGACGGATACACCTGCAACGTGGGTAAAAAATACGCACAGGAGGAGCTTACCGCCCCAAAAAGAGTGGTCACCGCCCTGATGAACGTATGGGAAAGCAGGCAGCCGTTATCGGTAAAGACCTCTCAACCCATTGAGAAGAGCAAAATACCGGACTGTCTCCGGGAAATCCGTTCCCGCACCGCCGCCCTGCCGGTACACACCGGGGAGGTTCTTATCCGCAACGTCTGCGGTACCTCCGCCGATATTGTCGCCACGAAGGATATGTATTAGAAAATCACATTGTGAATATTCAGGCCGGGAGATTCTTCCCGGCCTGAATTTTTTTGTGCAAGATAAGAGAATAAATTGCAGGAATCTATAATCGACTGTTTCTTTTTAAAATGATATGATATTTACAGAATGAATCAGGGCGGCAGACCCTGGTCTAAAGGAGACAGTAAAATGGAAAAGGTTGCTTATCAGAAATTATTGAACAGCTTATCGCAAAATGCAGCAACAGAAACTTTGGGAAACGGCGCGGAGGTGGAAATCCGAAACTGCTTTGACCGCGAACCGGGGAAAATGGACCCGCGAACCTCTTTGGCAGGCAGGGCAACCTGCGAGGATTTCATGCGGCACCCGGAACGCTACGATTCGGAATTATTGGCCAATGCTGACCGCCTGTTCGGCCCGCCCGCACCGGAAAATTACAGCCAGCTTTCGCTGATGCGGTACACATTCGGCTGGCGGAGTACCGATCTCAGCAAAAGCATCGTGAAGGAAAGATATATTCTGACATCTAAGCACGGCCCGTTCCCGGTCTGGCGCTATGAGGCGCCGGGCACAAAGAAAACCCGCCCGTGCATTGTGTTTATACATGGCGGAGGGTTTGTGGCCGGAGATATTGAAACGGTGGAAAATCAGTGCAAACTGCTGGCCCAGCTTATGGACGGCGTTGTATTTTCGATTGATTATCCGCTTGCTCCCGAGCATAAATACCCGGTGGCGTTTGACGACTGCAGGGCCGCGCTGGACTGGGTTTGTTCCAACGCAGATACCTTCGGAATCGACCGGGAAAGGATCGGCGTCGCCGGAGATTCGGCGGGCGGCAATCTGTCCGCCGCTCTTTCCGTTGCGGACCGTGACGAAGGTACGCACAGAATCAGCTATCAGTGCCTGATTTACCCGAAACTGAGCAGCGCGGTGTCATCCAAGGAGCCGCATTATTATTGGAGTAAAGAAATCTATGACAATGCGGAAAACAACCTGATCATCGATGAACAGCTGTTTACAACAGGCAAAATGAGCGAAGCCGTAGACCGCTGGTATCTTTCCGAGGGAACGGACCGGCGTACGCCGTACTACTGCCCGATCGCCGCGAAGTGCGAGGGACTGCCCAAAACGCTGATCGTTACCGCGGAATATGATTTTCTGCGGGCGGAATGTGACGCTTACCTCGGGATGCTGAAAGCAGCCGGCGTGGATTTCCGGGCCATACGCTACGGCGGGATTTTCCACGGTACCTTCGACCGGCTCGGTTATGCCCCGCAGGTGGAGGATATCCTGCATGAAATAGCAAAGGACATGTGCCCGGCAAAATGATTCGGATAGCAAGAAAGTTCAATCGGCAGCAAAATAGTTCAATCTTTTCGCATAATTGTGCAATCATTCTAAAAATGTATGATTCTGTGCCGTTATTCTGTCTGATATAATCTGTGCAGAAAGAGAGAAAATCTCTGAAAACATAGGAGGCAGTATTATGAAAAGAGTAATGGCAGTACTTGTTGCAATGTCCATGATGCTCGGCGTTACCGCATGCGGAAGCTCCGACGGGAGCAAGACAGCCGCCGCGTCGGCAGCCCCTGCTGCGGCGAGCGCCGCACCGGCAGCATCGGAAGAGGCAAAGAGCACCAGCAAACAGCCTGTGGCAGGCGTCGCGTGGTACAACTTCGGCGATACCTTTATCGCCAACGCCCGCACAACCTTAAATGACGCCGCAGCAAAGGACGGAAAAATCAAGGTCATCGACGCGGACAGCCAGAATGATATCGCTACACAAACCAACAACGTCAACAACTTCTATACGCAGAACGTAAAGTATCTTGTACTTAACAACATCAATACCAACGCGAAGGCGGACATCATCAAGCAGGCAAAGGCCAAAAACGCAACGCTGATCTTTGCGAACACAGACAGCCCGAGCGACGAGGAATTCAAGCTTTATGACAAGGTATACCATGTTTCCAGCCTGGCCGATCAGTCCGGCAAAATCATCGGCGAGCAGCTGGCGAAATACTGGAAAGAACATCCGGAAGCCGACCGCAACAAGAACGGAAAACTGGATTATGTAATGCTCCTCGGCCTGCAGCAGCACTACGACACCCAGGTTCGCGCCAAATATTCCGTACAGGCGCTCAACGACGCCGGAATCCAGACAAACCTTGTGCAGGAAGCGATCTGCAATTACCAGCGCGGTGAAGCGCAGAACCAGATGCAGTCCATCCTTCAGGCGCGCAAAAAGGACGTGGAAGCGGTAATCGCATGCAACGACGATATGGCACTGGGCGCGATTGAAGCACTGAAAGCCAGCAACTTCTTCAAGGATAAAAACAGCTTCATCCCGGTAGTCGGCGTTGACGCGACAAAGGTCGGCGTGGAAGCCCTTAAGAACGGAACCCTTCTGGGTACCGCCCTGAACAATCCTGTAACACTCGGCAAGTCAATCTATAAGCTGATGTCCCTGCTGGAGGAAGGAAAGGAAATCACTCAGGAAAACATCGGCATTGACGGCGTCACGGTAAAAGGCCATCACATTTACATCAACTACGTTGGCATTACGGCTGAAAATACCCAGGATGCATCTTATTAAGGCAATGTCTTAAACAAAGCAGCCGGAATCCTTCCGGCTGCTTTTTCAGAAAGGAGGAAGTTTTGTGGAAAACTCGGACATTGTCCTTGAAATGCAAAACATCAGCAAATCCTTCCCCGGCGTAAAGGCGCTGGACCAGGTCTCCATAAAGGTTCGGAAAGGTACCGTCCACGCTCTGATGGGAGAAAACGGAGCAGGCAAGTCCACCCTGATGAAGTGTGCGTTCGGTCTGTACCATCCGGACGAGGGCGAAATAAAAGTGGACAGCCAAACCGTCCAGTTCAAAAGCATCAGTGACGCCATGGCAAACGGAATCGCAATGATTCATCAGGAGCTGCACCCGATTCGCACCCAGAACGTGATGGAAAACCTTTGGGTCGGGCGTATCCCAAATAAAAAGCGCCTCGGTGTAAAGTGGGTCGACAAGAAAAAAATGTATGACGACAGCAGGGCGCTCTTTGACCGGTTGGGAATCAAACTGAATCCCAAACAGTCTGCCGGAGAACTGGCTGCCGCGCACTGTCAGCTGATTGAAATCGCGCGCGCAGTATCCTACGACGCAAAGGTCATTATTATGGATGAACCCACCTCGTCCCTTTCGGAATCGGAAGTGGAGCTTCTTTTTAAAATCATTGAAAAGCTCACCGAGCAGGGCGTTGCAATCATCTATATCTCCCATAAAATCGAAGAAATCCTTCAGATATCGGACGAGGTCACGATCATGCGTGACGGCAAGCTGGTAGGAAACTGGCCTTCCTCGGAGCTGACGCAGGATTTAATCGTCAGCCGGATGGTCGGCCGCCAGATGACCGACCGTTTCCCCGCGCGGGAAAGTGCGCCGGGAGACGAATACCTCGTTGTGGAACATCTTACCTCCGCTTCCCCCCACTCCTTTAAGGATATCAGCTTTACGCTGCGCAAAGGGGAAATTCTCGGCGTAGGCGGGCTTGTGGGGGCGCAGCGCACCGAGCTGATGGAATCCATTTTCGGTCTCAGGCCCGTTGCCTCCGGCAAAATATACATAAACGGCGAAGAAGTAAAAATACGGCAGCCCCAGGACGCAATCCGAAAGGGAGTCGCCCTGCTGACGGAAGAGCGCCGGGCAACCGGTATCATCCCGATGCTTTCAGTAGAAGAAAACCTTGTTCTTGCAAACCAGACGTCGCACCGCAGGATTTATACCGGCGGCAGGCTGTTCTTAAAGGAAAACAAGCGGCGGAAAGACACAAAACAGTATATTGAATCGCTGTCCATTAAAACTCCGGCCATGAAAACACAGATACAGTATCTGTCCGGCGGCAACCAGCAGAAGGTTCTGCTTGGCAGGTGGATGCTCACGAACCCGGATATTCTGATACTGGATGAGCCGACGCGCGGAATTGACGTGGGTGCAAAATACGAAATCTACACGCTGATGGCACAGATGGCCGGCGAGGGTAAATGCGTCATCATGATCAGCTCGGAAATGCCGGAGCTGATGGGAATGTCTGACCGCATCATGGTAATGTGCGAAGGGCGGCTGTCCGGAATTCTGGACGGAAAATCCGCCACGGATGAACAGATTATGCTGTTTGCAAGCACTTACCGCAGCAGTATTGAAGGAGGAACAGCCCTATGAATGAAAATGCGAAAATTCGTCCAAAAGAACTCTTTATAAATTACGCAATCTATTTTATCCTTCTTGCGCTCGTTATCATTATCGGAATCATCTCCCCAAACTTCTTTTCGCTGGATGTATTCCGGGACATAATGATGCAAAGCTCCGTACGTATCGTCATGGCGCTTGGCTGTATGTTTATCATCATTTCCGGCTCTGCGGATCTTTCCGGAGGCAGAATGCTTGGCCTTGCCGCCCTTGTTGCAGGCTCTTTGGCGCAGCAGGCGTCCTATTCCCTGAAATTCTGGCCGCAGCTGCCTGAGATGCCCGTCGTAGTGCCGATTCTGGCCTCCATGGCGGTCGGCGTTCTGTTCGGCGCGTTCAACGGCTGGACCGTTGCAAAGCTGCGCGTTCCCGCATTCCTTGCCACTCTGGGCAGCCAGATGATTCTGTTCGGCGTTTCCAGCCTGTACTTCAATAAGGCGCCGAACAATTCCCAGCCGCTGGGAAGCTTTATCCAGAGCTTCAGCAACTTTGGGAGCGGCTCCATTCTGGAAGTCCCCTACCTGATCATCGTCGCTGTTGTATGCCTTGTTGTCGTATGGATGCTGCTCACAAAGACCTGCCTTGGCAAGGATATCTTTGCGGTGGGCGGCAATGCGGAGGCATCCCGCGTTTCCGGCATCAACCTTTTCAAAATCCAGATGATCACCTTTACCCTGGCCGGTCTTCTTTACGGCCTTTCCGGCAGCATGGAGGCGGCAAGAACCGGTTCCGCCACAAGCGCATACGGCAATGCCTACGAACTGGACGCCATCGCCTCCTGCATTGTGGGCGGATGCTCAATCACAGGCGGCGTCGGCACGGTAGGCGGAGTTTTTGCCGGCGTTATCATCTTTAACGTAATCAGCTACGGGCTGACCTTCATCGGCATCAGCCCGTACTGGCAGAATGTTGTAAAGGGCCTGATCATTATCGGCGCCGTAGCGCTGGACGTTCGCAAATATGCTAAAAAAGATTAACGATTATTTCCCTCATATCCGTTTCACAAATCTTATGAATAATGTATAATAAAAGCAAATAAATCCAATCCGTTTTTAGGCATAAAAGGTGAACGTACATATGAAAAGATTATTTTCCCTCTCGCTGGCGGCTTTGGTTGCGCTGTTCTGCTGTTCTGGGTGCCGGAGCAGCATCCTGAACCCGAGCTCATCCGTTACGGTGCCTTTGCGCATAACGGCTGTTCTTCCGCACAAGGACTACGGATATTGGACGGATATTTCAAACGGGATTCTGTCGGCAAAAAAAGATTTCCCTGTGGACATCAAGCTCTGTATGCCGCAGCTGAACTACAACATCCCGCAGATGACCGAGCTGATTAAAGCCGCCACCGCCGCGCGGGTGGATGGAATCATTGTGCAGGGCATTGACAACAAAGATTACATCAAGGCGCTGGAGGACGCCCGCAGCGCGGGGGTTCAGGTCGTCTTTATCGACACGGACCTTCCCCAATTCGGGAACAGGCTTTATGTGGGTACGGACAATTATGCTGCGGGGCGTCTTATGGGGGAAAAGCTGGTGCAGCTTACCAAAGGAAAGGCGAATGCTGCCGTGATCAGCGGGGCACCCGGATACCCGAATCTTGAACTGCGCCTTTCCGGACTGAAGGATTATATCAGCGCCTATCCGGGCGTGAAAATAGTCAGGGTGGATTACGGAAACTACGACTCCATAACCGTGCTGCAAAAGTACAGGGAAATCTGCGCGTCCCGCCAGAACATTGATTCCATCGTCAGCATTGAGGGTACGGGCGCCCTGACATTCGGCAACATGCTTTCAACCAGGGATACACAGATTCGGTGTATCCTTGGCTTTGACTATTCCGACGAGTCTATTAAGGGACTCAACAGCGGCGTTATCGACGGATTGATCCTGCAGCAGATTCATAAAATGGGATACCTTTGTGTTCAGGAAATTTACAATTTTAAGCAGACAGGGAAATACAGCAAAAGCACCATTAACACCAGCGCCGTTTTTATCACATCTGCTGACCTCGATAAGGAAGGACATTATCAGTATGATGAATAAGAACACCGGAAAGCGTTTCTCTTTTTTGCGCAGTTTTTCTTCCGGGACCATCAGCCGGAAATACAGCTGCGGTTATGTGATGATTTTAACGGTTATGTTTTTGCTTTTTGCGGTATCCTTTGTCTGCAACCGGTACGTTACCTGGCAGTACGAAATGGAAATGGATTCCTTCCTGAGCCTGAACCGGCTGTTTGCGGATGTTGAAACGACAAACACCCATCTGTTTGACGTCGTTACATACCTGCGGGCCTCCAGCTCCGACGATTACGTCAAGTCGTCCAAGGAAACAAGGGCCTGTGTCGAATCGCTCAGGAAGGGGCTGAACGGGAACTGGTCAAGGGAGGTTGCGGACCTGTGCTATACGGTGGAAACCTATCTTGAAAAAAGTGAACAGCTTACGCAGCAGCTGAAGGGGAACCATACCTCGGCAAGCTTTGACAGTAATTCCGAGGTGAACCGGCTCTACTCGGAAACGCAGGACATCGTGTCCTATATCAACGTCAGCTTTAAAAATATCTATTCGGCAAAGCTGGTTTCGGCGGAAGCAATGCGGCTGCAGACGGAGAGGCTGAATATTATTTTTACCGTTTTGCAGCTCTTCCTTTTAGGCTCGGCACTCTTCGTGTTTCTGGTCTTTTACAGCAGGGTGGTAACCGGGATTACCCGCTCCGTCGCCAAGCTTACCGATTTTGCCACTCAGGTTACGGAAAACCCGGAAAAAGAGACCCATATCAGCATTAAGACGGATGACGAGCTGGAAGTGTTCGCTTCGGCCTTTAATAAAATGCTGGATACGATTCAGGACCAGATCGACCAGATCCGAAAAGACGCCAGCATCCGCGAACAGCTGCAGGAAATCGAAATGAAGAATATCCGCATGTCCAGCGCGCTGCAGAGCAGCCAGCTGAGCCTTCTGCAGGCACGGATCAACCCGCATTTTCTATTCAATACACTCAACATGATCTCTCAGACGGCCTACATGGAGGACGCCGAAGAAACCTCGCACCTTATCGAATGTACGGCAAACTATCTGCGGTACAATCTCGGCAAATCCACAAAACCCGTAACCGTAGGCGATGAAATAGCGAACCTGCAGGAGTATGTCTATAT
>JAEWUH010000026.1 GCA_023397245.1 Bacillota bacterium
ATGGTGGTTTCAAACCTGATGGAAAATGCAATTCAAGCTTGCGGAAGGCTGCCGGAAAATCAGGCCCCCTATCTCCGCTTCACCTGCCGAAGCGTGGGGCGGCTGCTTTTGGAAATGGGAAATCCCTGTGCAGCGGAAACTGCCCTTGACGAAAACGGCTATCCCGTCACTCATCAAGAGGGCCACGGTATCGGCAGCAAAAGCGTTATCGCTTTTGCAAAAAAGTATGACGGCGAGCTGCTGTATAAAATTGAAAACGGTGTTTTTCGGGTTCGATTGCTGGTGTAAAAGAGGGTAACGTGTGGCCGCGGCAGATTTGTCCGGCTTTTGAGCCAGGAGCCGATACTCCAATTTCGCCGGGCAGTACGGATTATTCTAAGGCATTGTATTTTGTAAGGGTTGGATTTATAATCAAGATAAATCCAATCCTTAGTTCTATTGAGGGATATAAAAAACGTTTCCTGTGGATTAAGCCAAACTGTCTATCGGATCTCCTTTTCATGGAGGTATAAAATGAATTATTTCATTATTATTTCAGTTAGTTTTGGCGTACCTGCGATTGTTTTATTTGTTCTGGCCGTCTGCTTTTTTATCAAAGAAAAAAACAAACAAAAAAATTGTATACAGAAAACCGTAGGAACAGTTTTCAGATACAGTTTTATGGATAATGATCTCTGTCTTCCTTTGGTAGAATATTTTGTGGAAGGAAAACGATATGTCGGTAAGAGAAAATGGCGGTCGTATAAAATTATTCGGACTGCATCGATAAAGCAGTCTGCTGCGGAATCAAACATTGAAAAGAACACTCTGACTCTGCGGGGAAATGCCTTTTTCATGGAAAACCCTATGAAAGAGTTATATCCGATCGGCATGCAATTAGATGTGTATTATAATCCTGCAAAACCGAAGGAGAATTATGTACAGGTGATTGAAAAGCGGGCAAGCATGATCGGCATTGTATTATTATTATGCAGCATAGGTATGCCGTTGATTGGCGTTGGAATGTATTTTTTGATCATGTTAACGTAATGTAAATCAGTTTACGAAAACTTGGGTTTGAGAAACGGGCGTATTTGTTCCCATACACCTATAAATTCTTCGCTTGCTTTTGTAACGCGATCAAATAATTTCTATTTATTAAAGGAGATATTATATGGAACGTGGCAGTATGGATAAGTTGTTTGTCGATTTATTGAATCATTACAATCAAGCCTTCTATGATAAAGACATAAACAAACTAAAAGAATTCTATGACTCGACCAACAATGTCCTTATCTACTTTGACAATCATAAGAATAATGATACCTACTGTTTAGAGGAACATTTACGCCTAATATCCGACTTTTTTGAGAATGGAAAAGCAACGGAGTCCGGGGGAGTAGAACCTCTTATCATTGAAAATTTACATGTGTTTCATACAACGGATTCGGCCTGCCTGTGTTTTATAGCCAGATACAAAAGCTTTCCTGTTCCTGCAGTCAGAGCTACGATGTATTTAGAGCGCATGGAAAACGAATGGAAAATAATGCATGTTCACTGCTCTTTTGAGCCGGAGAAGTAGCGAATCAGCCGCTGTGGATTATGGGCACAATTTGAAGAGAAATGTATATTACGAATAAACATACAAAAAAGACCGTTTTCACGAGGGAAACGGTCTTTTATTATACACTTTAAATTGCTCAAAATATCGCTGCTTTTGCCTTGTGAGCCCGACGAACTATCGGACTGCACCGCGCCGCGATATTTACTATTGTGCCTTGCGGCGGTTTCTTATGTGAATTAAGCCCGGATTTTTTTCGGCCGTTTTAAGACTGATTCAAAGATTTGCGGAATTCAATTTCCGGTACGGTGAAAAAGGCGGGAAAGGGCTCCGGTTTCCTATGTGCACAATGCACGGAAAATCAGGTGTAATTATTTATGCATTATGCCTACATGAATTAAAAAACATTTATGTGATTTATTGAAAATGGAAAACAAGTATTGACTTCTGTGGTTGCAAAGATATACTAAAGACAGAATCTCGTGCACGAGCACAAAAACAAATTATATAAAATTAATTTTGAAAAATGCATTATTATATGTTTTATGCCTAAAAAATATTTGTGTAAATGGGCGTTTATTTTGCTTTTGAAGCTTGTGAAATTCCGCGAATTATAGTGCACGAGCACGAATCGGAGGTACCTATGCCGGTTACAATAAAGGACATTGCGAAAATAGCAAATGTATCCAGAGGCACTGTGGATCGTGCGCTGAACAACCGGGGCGGCGTGAACCGCGAAGTGGAACTGCGGGTAAAAAAAATCGCCGCGGATATGGGGTATAAGCCCAACCGGGCAGGCAAGGCGCTGGCCGCAAGAAAAAAGCCCATTAAAGTAGGGTGCCTGCTGCCGAGCGTGGATAACCCGTTTTTCAACGATGTAATCGCCGGCCTGCGTGCCGCGGAAAAAGAACTTTCCGATTACGGACTCTCCCTTGAACTGGTTATGCAAAAGGGCTATGACGTGGAAACGCACCTTGAGGCGATTCAGAGCCTGGTTGACAAAGGGGTTGACGCTCTTTGCCTTACCACCGTGGACGTACCGGTGATATCGGATAAAATTAACAGGCTGATCCGTTCCGGCATCCCGGTTGCAACCGTCAATTCCGATGTTCGCGGAACCTCGCGGCTGTTCTATGTGGGGTGCAATTACATAAAGGGCGGGAAGACCGCCGCGGGAATCCTTTCCCTTATCTTAAAGGAAAAAGGGAAAACGCTGATTGTAACCGGTTCCGTTAAAATGCAGGGGCATAATCAGCGCATACACGGCTTCTGTAAGGAAGTAAAGGAGAGCAAATACGATATTTCTATCGTGGATGTTGTGGAAAGCCAGGATGATGACGAAACTGCGTATCAGGTTACGAAAGAATCCCTCAGCCGCTACCACAGCGTCAACAGCATCTATATTACAGCCGCCGGCGTGGCCGGCGTATGCAGAGCGGTGGAAGAGCTGGGGCTTGCCAAAAAGCTGTACCTGATTTCATTCGATGATATCCCCACGACCCGGGAAGCGGTTTTAAGCGGAACCATTGACGCGACGATTTGCCAGGAACCGTTTGAGCAGGGTTATCAGGCCATTAAATATATGTTTAATTATTTTATTGAAGGCGTTATTCCAAAGGGCGGCTTTCACTACACAAATAACGTCGTAAAGATCAAGCAGAATATTTAGTTTGCCAAACTATCTGCCGGTATTTGCCCGGTTCAGAAGACCTTTTACCTGACGGAAAATATGCACCGGCCGGCGTCGGATTTGGCGCCGGAATGTAAAACCGTCAGGGCCTGTACTCATTCGAATCTGAACCGGCAAAAACAACTCGGCGGATAAAAATAAATAAAATAGGGAGTGTATTGTCATGAAAAAACTATTAGCATTTGTTCTGGCAGCAGCATTGTCATTGACAGCTTTCGGCTGCTCCTCAGCACCTGCCGCCTCCACTGCAGCACCTGCCGCCTCCGCAGCTCCTGCTGAATCTCAGGCTGCATCTGCAGCGGCTCCTGCCTCAGCAGCATCTGCCGGCGGGCTTGTCGGCGTCGCAATGCCGACGAAATCCCTCCAGCGCTGGAATGAGGATGGCGCCAACATGAAGAAGGCTCTGGAAGCAAAGGGCTATCAGGTTGAGCTCCAGTACGCGGAAAACGATGTTAACACCCAGGTTTCCCAGATTGAAAACATGATCACAAAGAAGGTCAAGGTTCTTGTTATCGCTTCCATCGACGGTTCCGCTCTGACCGATGTTCTGCAGCAGGCAGCCGACAACGGCATCAAGGTTATCGCCTATGACCGCCTGATCATGAAGTCCAAGAACGTGGACTACTACGCAACCTTCGACAACTACAAGGTCGGCACGATTCAGGGCCAGTTCCTGGAGGAAAAGCTCGGCTTAAAAGAAGGCAAAGGCCCGTTCAATATTGAGATTTTTGCCGGCTCCCCGGATGATAACAACGCAACCTTCTTCTACAACGGGGCTATGGACGTTCTCAATCCTTACATAAAGAGCGGCAAGCTCGTTGTAAAGAGCGGCCAGACCGATTTCAAAAAATGCGCCATCCAGTCCTGGAAATCCGAAACCGCACAGGCCAGAATGGATAACCTGCTGACCGCAAACTATGCCAACGGCACAAAACTTGACGCTGTTCTTTCTCCGAACGACTCCCTCGCAATCGGCGTTGTCGCGGCTCTTAAGAACATCGGCTACAACGGCAAGGATAAGCCTTTCCCGATCCTGACCGGTCAGGACTGCGACAAGCCGAACGTAGTTGCCATGATCAACGGCGAACAGGCCATGAGCGTATTCAAGGATACCAGAACTCTGGCTGACAAGGTTGTCGGCATGGTGGATTCCGTGCTTCAGGGCAAAGATGCGGAAGTTAACGATACGAAGACCTACAACAATGGGGAAAAGGTCGTTCCGTCCTTCCTTTGCGACCCGGTCGCCGTAACCACAGACAACTATAAGAAGATTCTGATCGATTCCGGTTATTACAAAGAAGCGGACCTTAAGAAATAAAAGCTGTACCATCTGCAAACCTCAAGCCGGACATTCAAATGTCCGGCTTGAATCAAAATAAACAGACAGAGCTTTCGTTTCTGTTCTTTACCAAAAAGGGGGACTGTTTATGTCGGAATATATCTTAGAGATGGAAAACATCGTAAAAGAATTTCCGGGAGTAAAAGCATTGAACAACGTTACCTTTCAAGTGGAAAAAGGTTCGATTCATGCGCTGGTGGGAGAAAACGGAGCCGGAAAATCAACGCTTATGAATGTTCTGGGCGGCGTTTATCCTTATGGAACTTATACCGGAAACATTATATATGAAGGAAAAGTTTGCGAATTTAAAAAGATAAAAGACAGCGAATTAAAGGGAATCGCCGTGATTCATCAGGAATTGGCGCTGATACCCTATCTTTCCATAGCGGAAAACATCTTCATCGGCAACGAGCGTGCTTCGCGCGGATTTGTAGACTGGGATAAGACCCACAGGGACGCAGCCGAAATGCTGAAAAAAGTCGGTCTGAACGAGGACCCGAACACGCTGATTAAAGATATCGGCGTCGGCAAGCAGCAGCTGGTTGAAATTGCAAAAGCGCTCTCCAAGGACGCCAAGCTTTTAATTTTGGATGAGCCTACCG
>JAEWUH010000039.1 GCA_023397245.1 Bacillota bacterium
CACGAGAAATCAAACTGGGTCAGTACGGACACAGCAATCAGCCGTCCCACGCAATCCCGTATATGTATGATTTCGCGGGCAGACCCGATCAAACTCAGAAAATTGTGCGCGATATTCTATCAAGAATCTATGTGGGCAGCGACTTTGGGCAGGGCTATATCGGTGACGAAGACAACGGTGAAATGTCCGGATGGTATGTCCTGAGTGCACTGGGTTTCTATCCGTTGAGTATGGGCAATCCGGAGTATGCCATCGGCTCTCCGTTGTTTAAGAAAGCCACAATTCATTTGGAAAGCGGCAAAGACCTTGTAATCAATGCGCCTGAAAACAGCAAAAAAAATGTATACATTCAAAGTGTTAAGCTTAATGGGGAAGATTACAACAAATTAACTTTCCAACACTCCGACTTGGCAAAGGGCGGAACGATTGATTTTGCGATGGGCAGTACGCCTTCTGCATGGGGTTCCTCCGTAGACGCGATGCCTACCTCCATTACCAAAACCGACGCTGTCCCTAACCCGATTGCAGATATGACAAGCACCACGCCGGAAAAGTTGGATGCGGCTCCGACGCAGAGCATTGTTTCCGATTCTGTTTACAGTGCGGAAACCAGCGATGTGAAGAATCTGTTTGATAACAGTTCCTCGACCACAGCCACCTTTGTTTCTTCTGCGAATGGAACGGCATCGGTGTACTACAGTTTTGCCTCGCCGGTTTATCCGGAGATGTACACAATTACTTCGGGTACCGATAAAACGAATGCGCCCACTGCCTTCAAGTTATACGGTTCCAATGACGGCAGTACCTGGAGTGAGATGGACAGCCGTTCTAATGTCGCCTTCGATTGGAACAAATATACCCGTCCATTTGCGCTCGGTGATGATAAGCTTCAAAACAAATATAAGCACTACCGTCTGGATATGTCAAACGGTAAATCCACGATTGAGGTTGCTGAGCTGGAACTGCTGGGCGACTTTAAAAAATCAATAGACCGTGATTATCTCAAAAATTTGATTATCCAAGCCAGCAGCATCAATGCCACCAACAAACCACAGGATATTATCAGCGAGCTTGATGATGCCGTTCTTGTTGCAAAACAGGTTTGGAACGATTCCGAAGCAACTGCGGCGCAAATTTATAACGCGGCTGTCAGCCTGAAAAATGCCATTGAGAAGATCAATGCAACAGTAAAAGATGCTTATGTGGATCATTTTGAAGCGGAAAGTTACGATGATACGAAAGGCATTTCCATTGACAGCAACCAATCCGCACGCAGCGGGCAGGCCAACATCGGCGGTGTTCAGAGTGGCGAATGGGTAGAATACAAAAACGTCGATTTTGGTGAAATCGGAGCCGGACATATTGATATTTCCTACGCCAGCAGCAACAGCAACAATGAAGCTGTTGCCGGCAGAGTGGAAGTAGTTCTGGATTCATTAACGAACCAGCCTTCGGCAAAAGTGCCAACCCATACTACAGGTTCAGGATGGGGCAACTATGTGGTAGAAGGCGCTGATATAGCCCCTGCTATCACCGGGGTTCACAATGTTTACCTTCGCTTTATCAGCCAGGATGGAAAATATGTAGCCAATGTGGACTATATCAAGTTTGCTGAAAACCCGGTCACCATTGCGAATTTGCAGGCAGTTGTAGACAAAACCAGCAATCTCATGGAATTGAACTACACAGCGAAAAGCTGGAGTAATCTGCAGAGCGCACTCACGGATGCAAACACCGTAATCGGGAATTCGGAAGCTACACAGGATGAAATCAAGCAAAGCATGGCCAATCTGAAGACGGCAATTGCAAATCTGGAGTACCAAGGTAATGCTGAAAACCCAGATTTCAAAACCGACATCAAATATGGCAGCGTCATTAACAGCAATAGTGCATCCTTCCAGATTTTTGCCAAGACGAACGATGATTTGTCTAAGGTGGAAATCAAAAAGAACGGAGCAGCTATTCAAGAATACACAGCAGAGGATCTGATCCTCATGGATGACACAGAGACAACGCAAGAATCCAGTCAGCGTGTGTACAATCTGAATTTGGACCTTACCGCTGCCGAGTACGGCGACGGAAGGTATGATATTACTGCAGTGAAAGATAATACCAACAGTACTTTTAGCTTTATTCGTGATACCGCGGTTCCTGTCATCACAGTAAATGACAAGGTCTTACCAATGACAGTTACTGTTGAAGATAGCAATCTTGGCACAGTTACCGTGAACGGCAATTTAACAGAACTGATCGATGGCAAACTTAGCTTTACAAAGGCTGGAATCTATAAAATAATTGCAGTTGACAAGGGAGGTAATACTGCCACAGCCACTACAACTGTTGACCACAATGTTTACAAGGTTACCGCTGCGGCGGGTGCCGGAGGCACCATTACCCCGGCAACACAGTATGTTAAAGAAGGCACAAATACCTCAACATTCACGATAACGGCAGGTGAAGGATATAACGTGTCGGAAGTTAAGGTGGATTCCGGTGCAGAGTTATCCATCAACGAAGCCAAGACGACTGCGATTGTAAAAAATGTTACAGGTAACGCAATTCTCACGGTTACCTTTACTAAAACCCCAACTTCTTCTGGCAGCAATAAAGACGAAACCAAAAATAAAACAAAAGCAACCACTATTCCAACTATTATAAGCGATGCATCAACTGGAGCTACAGTGGATGTTTCCAATGCGACGATTCCGGCCGGAGTAACTGGCTTATCTTTAAATGTTACCCCAAAAGGTTCTGTCGATAAAGAAGCTACGGAGGTTGACCGTATTTTAAACACCAATTTGAGGATCGGAGCGATTGGAAAGTCGGTACTGTATGACATTAAATTGCTTAATCAAAGCAGCAGCCCAGTTACAAACTTTATCGGTAAAGTCAAAGTGAGATTACTGATTCCACAGGGCATGAGTGGGAACTTACATGTGTTTTGGTATGACGAAAGCACAAACGCGTTGACCGATATGGGAGCGACCGTTGAAGGCGATTACCTTACCTTTGAAACCGAACATTTCAGTTACTATGCAATTGTGAAATGTGGAAATGCCCTGACGCTTGACACCAAAAGTTATGTTATGACTACAAAAAATCATTACGAAATAGGTGTCAAATTGGTTAGCGCTCAAGCTCCAACCGTTAAGGTCTATTCCTCTAACAGTGGTGTCGCCACGGTAACGAAATTAAAAAATGGAAATTATCAAGTAACAGGTTTGAACACTGGAGTAACGTATATCATGTTTGATGTATACGACAAAACCAATCATTTACTCACTCACGCATCTACCAAAGTAACGGTGCGAAAGAGTGGAAAGCCATATGGCGATTCTACAAGACAAACTGCAATATTCTAATCTCAGGTATTGCAAAAACTGGGGAGGTCAAGAAAAACTGGACAGAAGTTAAGAATTTTATAGTCCGGACTTGCAGGGCTAAGCCAGTTTAGTACCAAACGAATTCGCTTTGTGTTGTAGCAGGTCTCCATACATTTAAAGATATCCATACGGGCTTGTTCGGGATTGTCATAATTGGCATCCTGAACAAGCTCTCTTTTTAGCGTACGGTAAAAAAAATTTTATCACTGCATTGCCAAAGCCATGGATTTTCACCTCTTTCTAATTAGTAAGTATGCAGGGAGGGAAAAATAGTACAGAACGGGTTTGTTTCAGAGAGTAAAAGTATGGAAGAAAAATGATCGGTAGGGGCCTCCGACCGCCAGTGCATAAATCATTCTTTAAGTAAATCCCAGGAGATATAAAGTGGATTTTACTCTTCCTTATCCTTCAGAATGTTGGTAAGGTATACCGTATCAGATGTTCATATTTTGACAAATAAATTAACACTATCAACAAAAATTATACAATTCGATTGTTTATTTTATCTATTGACACAAAGAAGCGGATAGGCTAAACTTAATAATCAGAACGGATTGTAACTGGTAACGCAGGCAAAACCATCAACATTGTTGAGGTTTTGCCTTTTTCTTTTGTCTGGAAATTCTGCCGAAAGGGGTGGCCCATATGACAATACAGAAAATACTTAACAACAATGTAATTGTAACGCTGGATGAGAAGGGAACAGAAATTGTCGCCATGGGCAGGGGAATCGCTTATCATAAAAGGCCCGGGGAAGAAGTTATCCCGCAGCAAATCGATAAGGTCTATACGCTGTCGGATCAGGGGGTATCTTCGAAATTTCAGGACATGCTTGCGGATATCCCAATGAAACATATGCTCCTCTCTGACCGAATTATCGACTATGCGAAGATCAAGCTCGGAAAGAAACTCAATGACATCATCTATGTGACTTTACCCGATCATATTTCAACCGCGATAGCCCGTTACAAGGATGGTATTGTGCTGAAGAACCCGCTCCTGTGGGACATCAAATGTTTTTACCGTGATGAATTTAATGTTGGCCTCAAGGCAAATCAAATTGTTCTGGAAGAAACCGAAATAAACTTTATAGAAGACGAGGCGGCTTTTATCGCCTTACATTTTGTTAACGCACAGCTTAACGAGCAGATGGGAAATGTCTATGATATTACGCGAATTATGCAGGAAGTGTGCGCGATCGTCAAGGATTATTTTAAAATGGAGTTTGACGAATCGTCGCTCAATTACTATCGCTTTATCAATCATGTAAAATTTTTTGCACAGCGTCTTCTCAACGGAGTACACTATGACGACGATGACGGTGATCTGCTTGATGTGATGAAATTCAAGCACAGATGGTCTTACAAGTGTGCGGAACGCGTCAAGGATATGATTTCGGAAAAATACAATTACGATCTGGGCAATGAAGAATTGCTGTATCTTACCGTACATATTGCAAGAATTACCAAACAATAATATTCCTTTTATTGGGATTGTGATGATTCAGTTCAGCAAAACCCGAACGGCTTAACACTGAAATGTGTTCTGCCGTTCGGGTTTTGTGTTAAGTTGACGGACTGTTCTATAGAATACTCCCCGTGTTAATGATTAAGCAAAAATATATAAAGTCAGAACGAATGAGGTAAAAAAATGGGATTCCTTAAATCAGTTTTTAAATTAGAGAAAGAAATCGTAATAGCGGCACCGGTCAAAGGGAAATTGGTGGGAATTGAGAAGGTGAACGACGTAACATTTTCAGAAGAAACATTGGGAAAGGGGGTGGCGATCGAG
>JAEWUH010000080.1 GCA_023397245.1 Bacillota bacterium
CCAACTGAGCCATAGCAGCAAATGGCGACTCGGATCGGGATCGAACCGACGACCTCTAGCGTGACAGGCTAGCGTTCTAACCAGCTGAACTACCGAGCCATTTGGATTGACAACGTTTATTATTATACTGAATATGGGGGGCGTTGTCAACCGGTTCAATAAAAATATTTTCAGACTGCGACAAAGTTTGCGCAGCTGCAAAATTGCGGAACAGTTTTGCTCCCTGCGTTAGCTGCGTCCGAGCGATTTGCCGCAGTCCACCCGTTTTCCTGTATTTTGTTTTGTTTTTTAATCCTGCTTGATGGCGGTCAGCGCGCTTATTTTTACGGCCCGGTTGGAAGGGTTCAGTCCGGAGACCAGCCCCACGAGCGTTGCGAACGCCAGAGCGCCCAGCGCCAGCCAGAACGGAATGACGGAAATGCTTGAGCCGGAGGCAAAGAGGCCGCCCGCCTGATCCCCCTGATTCTGCGAAGCCGCGGCCATATTGATGAGGAACGAAATGGCATAACTGATTATAATGCCGATAACGCCGCCCAGAAAGCCGATTGCGCCGGCCTCCATTAAGAACATGGTGCGGATATTGGGAACGTGGCAGCCAAGCACCTTCATGATTCCGATTTCGCGCGTCCGCTCGTAAATGGACATGATCATTGTGTTGGTAATGCCGAGCGCGGCAACCAGCAGGGAAATTGCTCCCAGACCGCCGAGGATCATCTGGATGGTCCGCATCTGCTGTTCCAGCGGCTTCCGGACGCTTTCCATGCTGTAAGTGGAAAATCCGTAATCCTTGATCTTCTGCTCCGCGGCCGCAACGTCGCTTACGGATTTTACCTTTACGCAGGCGTTGTCATAGCTGTCTTTCTGCTTTGCGTCCTTTTTTACATTATTCAGCTTATTGTATTTTTCTTTCAGCTGCTTTGCAAGATTTACATCCATAAAAACACAGTGGCTTGGGGAGGGGTTTTTGCTCCAGTCCTCGGCCAGCGTGCCGCAGCAATTCAGCTTGATGGGTTTTACTCTGGCGGTGGAGTTTTCCGGCAGGTTCACGGTTACCTGCAGCTTGTCGGTAAGCGGGTCAACATAAGGCTCAGGCATATTTCCGTTCTTATCCGGATTGGCGTAGACCATGTTGTTGTTGGACTTTTTGCTGTCGATAAAATCATACGCCGCGTCTTTGCCGAAAAGGATGGTCGTTTCCTCGGCTCCTTTTGGGGGCAGCTCGCCCTTTTCAACCTGATATCCGAAGTCCGCGAGTGCATCCATGGAAATACCGTAAATCATTCCCTGATAATTGTATTTTCCGCTTTTAATGGTTACGCTGGAGGGGTCAAGGTTAAATACCGGGGTTACTGCCACAACATTTTCAATGGACTTGATTTTTTCAAGCATTTTATCGTCCAGTGCTTGGGAATCCGGCGACTGTGAGGAATTGTTGATTGTAATCACCGTCAGGTCGCCCATATTCTGCATCATCTTTTCCATACTCTGGCTCAGGCCGATTCCGAACGAGATCATAATCACAATCGCACAGGTGCCGATTACAACGCCGGAAACCGTCAGCAGGGTACGCACCTTGCGCTTGAACAGATTTCCGACCGCCATCGAGATCATATCTTTCCATTTCATACCGGGAACTCCTTATACCGCATCGTCATAGTCGTCGCTTGCTTCCAGCATACGGAGCTTTTTGGCTTTCCGTTTCTTACGGAACGCAATAAAGCCGACGGAAAGCAGAACCAGTACGCCCGCGCCGGTCAGAATGGCCCACAGCGGCGGAGTGTTCTTTGCTTTCGGCTCTTCGGCCGGCTGGGAGCTGACTTCGCCTCCCGGGCCCTGGTCGGCCGTCACCTCGCAGGAAAATTCCTTGGTGATGTTCCTGGTTTTGCCGCTTGCATCTTCATAGCTGAAAACCGCGGTACCCTTCAGCGTCCCCTCCGCCTCGGGGGTGAGGGTAGCCTGAAAGGTATCGCCCGTGCCGGAATCAAGGTTTCCGATGTAGGAGTTTGATTCCGTGGTGGTAAAGTTGCCGGAAAGCTTGACGGAAAGATTGAAGATTTTACTCTTTCCCTTATTCACATAACCGATGCTCAGCTGCCCCGGCTGGCCGAGAAACATTGGCCCCGGCAGCTCCGGGTCGTTTGCTTCAAAACGGTCGGGCTGGGTGAGGGGGATGGCGATCGTTTCGTTCGCTTCCAGCGACTCGCGCTTATCGTCGAGCACGGCCTCGTATTTAAAAGCGATGCCCACGCCGTAGGATTTGGGGGCGGCGTCCGATTTCGGCAGTAAAGCAATCTGCTCTTTCATGACGGCTCCGCCTTCCAGCTTCTTAATAAAGAAGGTATTGGAGGATTTGGCCGGGGTAAACGCGCCGCCGGTATCGTCACTGCCGGAGCTGAAGCTTTCCGCGGAGGACACGGTCATTTTGATATTTTCGATTGCCGTCGCTCCGGTGTTTTTGATATTCATGGTCAGCACGAATTCCTTGCCGCCCGTTACGGCGGTTCCGCCGTAATCGTAGCTTTCAATAATGATCTGCGGCTTGCTGGAGCCCACGGCGGAGGAGGCGGTATCCTTATCGCTCTTTGTGCCGGTGACGGGGACGAACACGTTGTAATCGGCGGAAGCAGTGGCTTCGTCCGATGAAATATGTACCTTGACGATATAGTTTTTTGACACCATTTTCGGGTTGCAGATCATGGGGAAGGAGATTACCGCCGTGCCGCCCGCGTCGACGGTATCGACGGTTTTGGTATCCATCTGCCCGTCCACGGTGATTTCATCCGAGTTCAGCCCGTCCAGCACCGCGGTCACATGGTTGTTCGCAACGTCCCCGTTGTTTTTCACGGTGAGGTTCAGAGCAAAGCGTTCCCCCTCCTTAATCCCGCTGCGGCTCAGATTGTAGGACTGCATGGTCAGATCGGAGCGCCCGGTGCCGGAGGAAGTGGAGGTTGCCACGCATTCCGTAATGGTCTTTTGGAGAGAAAGAGTACCGTCGTCTGTGGTAAGCTTGAATTTCAGAACTGCCGCTCCAGTGCCAATATAGCGTAGGTTGTTTTCCGGAAGATTCAGTTTTGTAATGTTGGCTCCGTCAAGCATCGACGGGTCAACAGTGGAACTATAGGCATAATTTTTCTCGAAATTATCAATAGAACCGCTCGGCAGGCCGGAAATTGACCCGTTCGGGCTGGTTACGGAAATGGACTTTATATCATCAGCATCAGCGCCGTAAAAATAAAAATCTGCTTCAAAGCTGCTCCCCCGGCTTATGGTTGGGGTTGTAGAATTTGAGGCAATTCTATAGGTAACTCTTATATCTTTGTTTACTGCGTGAACCGCCAAATCGGTATGTAGTACAGCGGCGCAGGTCAGGCAGGCCGCCAAAAAAACCGAAATTACCGTTCTAATTTTCCTGTTCATCGTGCTTTTCCTCCCTGTTTTCCGTGCTGCCGGCAATGGATTGATTGGGCTCGTCGCTTTTGACGTTCCCGTCGTGGATAGTGATAATGCGGTCGGCGTATTTTGCGATTTCCGCGTCGTGGGTGACGATAATGAGAGTTTCGTCATGCTTTTTCGCCATCGAGACCATCAGCTCCATGACCTCCCGGCTGGTCTTGCTGTCCAGATTCCCGGTCGGTTCGTCCGCAAATACGATTTTGGGGCGGGAGACAAACGCGCGCGCAATCCCCACGCGCTGCTGCTGCCCGCCGCTCATCTGGGACGGCCTGTGCTGCAGCCGATCCCCCAGATTAACCGCACGCAGCATGTGCACCGCGCTTTTTATTCGCTTTTCTTCTTTAACGCCCCGGAACACAAGCGGCAGGGCGACGTTTTCCACCGCGGTTAGCGACGGCATCAGATTGTAGGACTGAAAGACAAAACCGATATTTTTCTGGCGGAACAGCGCCCACTGCTTTTCCGTGTAATCGGTGACGTCGGTTCCGCCGATCACCACGCTGCCTTTTGAGGGCTTTTCCAACCCCGCCAGAATGTTCAGAAGCGTGGATTTGCCGGAGCCGGAGGTACCCAGCACGCAGCAGATTCCGCCCTGCTCGATTTCAAGGCTGATCCGGTTCAGCGCAACGACTTTTTCGCTGCCGATCCGGTAGACCTTGCGGATATCTTTTACGCAAATAAGGCTCATGGATTTCCCCTAACCTATGTAAGTGAATTTAATCAGGCAAATTTAAGCTTGTTTTCATATTGCTCTGTAGTTTACTCTATCATAATATATTCAATATTAGAAAACAATGAACAAATATGTAATATTTTCCATAACGGCCGTGTATTGATTACAGTGTATGGATTATTAAATAAAAATATAAATAAAACTTTATTAAATTCTTTCTTATGGAATTTTGACAAATTTTATGTTGACATTCTTATGCCGAGGTTTTACAATGAAAAAAATTAATATTTCGTATGAAGATTCCGGGAGAGACTGCGCAGGCAGCGCCGAAGGTGAAGTCGCAATAAACTCTCAGGCAAAAGGACCGGAATTGGACGAAGCTCCGGAAAGCCATGAATGGCACCGAAGAAGCAATCCGGCAACGGAGAATCTTTCAGGTTAATGTACGGAGGCGAGCCGATAAATTGTATCGGTTCGCCTCCGTACATTTTTTTGCGCTCCGGCGCAATCGCGACGGCGGCGGGCCATAAATGATTTATCAGCGTACGGTCTATCTTTTCAATAAACTGGAAATGGGGAATGAAGATGGAACTCAAGACACCGCTTTACGACTGTCATGTGGCCTGCGGGGGCAAAATCGTCCCGTTTGCCGGATATCTGCTTCCGGTGCAGTATGAAACAGGCGTTATCGCGGAGCACACGGCGGTACGCGCCAAAGCGGGACTTTTCGATGTCTCGCACATGGGGGAGACCCTGTTCAGCGGGAAGGACGCGCTGGCAAACATTCAAAAGCTGGTTACCAACGACTGTGCCGGGATGTACGACGGGCAGGCGCGTTACAGCCCGATGTGCAACGAGGCGGGAGGCGTCATCGACGACCTGATTGTGTACCGCCTTGCGGAAGAACGGTACATGATTGTGGTGAACGCCGCAAACCGGCAGAAAGACGTAGCGTGGATGCGGGAGCATCTTTTCGGCGACGTGCAGTTCCGCGACAGCTCCGACGAAACGGCGCAGATCGCCCTGCAGGGACCGAAATCTTTGGAAATCCTGCAAAAGCTTGCCGCGCCGGAATCTATTCCGGCAAAATATTACAGCTGCGTGGAACACGGAACCGTCGCGGGCTTCCCGTGCATCGTATCGAAGACCGGGTATACCGGCGAAAACGGCTTTGAACTGTACTGTGCCCCGCAGGATGCGCCGTCCCTCTGGAACGCCCTGCTGGAAGCGGGCAGGGAATACGGCCTGATCCCCTGCGGCCTCGGCGCGCGGGATACGCTCCGTTTGGAAGCCGCGATGCCGCTCTACGGACACGAAATGGACGATACGATTTCCCCGCTGGAAACCGGGCTGGGCTTTGCGGTAAAAATGCAAAAGCCGGATTTTATCGGCAAAAAGGCCCTGGAGGAAAAGGGAACGCCCAAGATCAAACGGGTGGGAATCCAAATGACCGGCAGGGGAATCGCGCGCGAGCACTGTGATGTGTACCTCGGAGAGAAACACATCGGCCATACGACCTCCGGCACCTTCTGCCCGCATATCGGCTACGCCGCGGCGATGGCCCTTGTTGACGCGGATGCCGCAGAGCTGGATACCGGAGTGCTTGTGGATATCCGGGGCCGGAAAGTCGAAGCGAAGATTGTAAAACTGCCGTTCTATAAAAAGAGTTAAAAACTGTATCCTATACAATTTGTAATAAAAAAATAAATTTAGGAGGTTTTCTTATGAATATTCCCGCAGAACTTCTTTATACGAAAACACATGAATGGTTAAAGGAACTGGAAAACGGCAGCGTACGCATCGGCCTGACCGATTATGCGCAGCACGCGCTGGGCGACCTTGTCTTTGTGAACCTGCCGGAAACCGGCGACAGCCTGACCCTTGAGGACTCCTTTGCGGACGTGGAATCGGTCAAGGCGGTTTCCGATGTGTTCAGCCCGGTAAACGGCAAGGTGGAAGCAGTCAACGAGGAGCTTTTGGACGCGCCGCAGGCCATCAACGAGTCCCCCTATGACGCGTGGCTGGTGGAAGCCGGTGAGATCGCGGAAAAAGGCGAGCTGATTACCGCCGCGGAATATGAAAAATTTTTGGAAGAACTGAAGGAGGACTGACCTATGGGGAGCTATGTCCCGTCGTCCTCCGCAGAGCAGAAGGAAATGCTGCAGGCCGTCGGCTGTGCGTCCTTTGACGACCTGTTTTCCCAGATACCGGAGCAGATCAGGCGGAAAGAGCCGCTTGATCTTCCGGACGGAAAGGCGGAGCTGGAAGTCCGCCGCATCATGGAAGGCATCGCGGAGAAAAACCGGGTTTTCAAAACGGTTTTCCGCGGAGCGGGCGCGTATCGGCACTATATCCCGGCCATCGTGAAAAGCGTCACTTCAAAAGAAGAATTTTTAACTGCCTATACGCCGTATCAGGCGGAAATCAGTCAGGGAATTCTGCAGTCCATTTTTGAGTATCAGACAATGATCTGTGAGCTGACCGGTATGGACGCCGCCAACGCCTCCGTCTATGACGGCGCGACCGCCGCCGCGGAAGCCCTCGCCATGTGCCGCGATCGCGGCAGGACGAAAGCGCTCATATCCGCCGCGGTGAATCCGCAGGTCATTGAGACCATGCGCACCTACTGCGAGGGCGCAAACGCAGAACTGGTGATTGTACCGGAAAAGGACGGCGTTACCGATCCGCAGGCGCTTGCTTCGCTGCTCGATGAGGACTGCGCGTGCTTTTACTTACAGCAGCCGAATTATTACGGATTAATTGAAGATGCCGATACGCTGGGCGAAATCGCGCACAGCGGCGGCGCGAAGTTCATCATGGGCTGCAATCCGATCTCGCTTGCCGTATTGAAAACGCCCGCCGAGTGCGGCGCGGATATCGCCGTGGGAGAGGGGCAGCCGCTCGGCCTGCCGCTTGGCTTCGGGGGGCCGTATCTGGGCTTCATGAGCTGCACCGCGAAGATGATGCGCAAGCTGCCCGGCCGTATCGTCGGGGAGACCGTTGACCTTGAGGGGAAACGCGCCTATGTTCTTACGCTTCAGGCGCGGGAGCAGCATATCCGCAGGGAAAAGGCTTCAAGCAATATCTGCTCGAATGAGGCGCTCTGCGCGCTGACTGCTTCTGTTTATCTTTCCGTGATGGGCGAGGAAGGACTGAAAGAAGCTGCGTGCCAGTGTATGTCCAAGGCGGAGTATGCCATAGAAAAAATAACCGCGATTGACGGCTTTCAGCTGCGCTTCCCGGGCGCCCGCTTCCATGAGTTCGCAACTACCTGCCCGGTGGATACCGGAAAAGTACTTGCGGAGCTGGAGAAAAACGGAATTCTGGGCGGCCTGCCGCTTTCCGGAGAACAGGACGGCTGCCTTTTATGGTGCGTGACCGAAATGAACACCAAAGAGGAGATTGACCGGCTGGCCGGCATTTTAAAGGAGGCTTGCGCACGATGAAACTGATTTTTGAAGAAAGCCGCTGCGGCAGGGGCTGTTCGATCCTGCCGCCCTGCGATGTGCCGCAGGTGCAGCCGGAAGAAAAATATGCGCGAAAAAAGCCGCTTCATCTGCCGCAGATTGCCGAATGCGACCTCAGCCGTCATTATACCGCGCTTGCCAAGCAGGCGCACGGCGTAAACGACGGATTTTATCCGCTCGGCTCCTGCACGATGAAATATAATCCGAAGATCAACGAGGAAACGGCGGCGCTTTTCACCGATATCCATCCGCTGCAGTCCGCGGACACGGCGCAGGGCTGTCTGGAGGTGCTTTCCCTTTCCGAGAAATACCTCTGCGAAATCACCGGTATGGATGCCATGACCTTCCAGCCGGCGGCGGGAGCTCACGGCGAATTCACCGGGCTGCTGCTTATCAAGGCTTACCACAAGGTTCGCGGCGACTTGAAACGCACGAAGATCATCGTGCCGGATTCCGCACACGGAACCAACCCGGCCAGCGCGGCGATGGCGGGCTTTACCGTAGTGAACGTGCCCTCCGCGCCCGACGGCTGCGTCGACCTTGAGAAATTAAGAGAAGTGGTGGGCGAAGATACCGCCGGACTGATGCTGACCAACCCCAACACGGTCGGCCTGTTCGATAAAAATATCCTGCAGATCACCGAGATCGTCCACGCGGCGGGCGGCCTTGCCTATTACGACGGAGCCAACCTGAACGCGGTCATGGGTATTGCCCGCCCGGGCGATATGGGCTTCGACGTGGTGCACATCAACCTGCATAAAACCTTTTCCACCCCGCACGGCGGCGGCGGCCCCGGCAGCGGGCCGGTGGGCTGCAAGAAATTTTTGGAGCCGTTCCTCCCCGCGCCGCGCGTAACGCTCAAAGACAGCGGGTATGAATTCGAAGCCAAGGATGCGCAGAGCATCGGGCGCGTAAGAATGTTTTACGGGAACTTCCTTGTGGTTGTCCGCGCTTTGACCTATATCCTCTCGCTCGGGAAGCGGGGCATCCCGGAGGCGGCGCAGAACGCCGTGCTCAACGCGAATTACATGATGCATCTGCTGTCCGGATATTACGATATGGCTTATCAGCAGGGCTGTATGCACGAATTCGTCATGACGCTGGAAAAGCTGAAGAAGGAAACCGGCGTTTCCGCCATGGATATCGCCAAGGGCCTGCTCGATTTCGGCATCCATCCGCCGACCATGTACTTCCCGCTGATTGTTCATGAGGCGCTTATGGTGGAGCCGACGGAAACGGAATCCAAGGAAACGCTGGAAGAGGCCGCCGAATATTTCATAAAGCTGTATCAGATTGCGCAGACCGCGCCGGAGCAGCTCCATGAAGCACCGGTAAAAGCGAAGGTGCGCCGTCTGGATGAAGTGGGAGCCGCCAGAAACCCGCACGTCCGCTATTCATTTGACTAAAATTTTAAAAGTATCGTAATGATAACAATTTATACGCCCGCGCCATTTTCTGCAAAGACGCGGGCTGTGCGGAAGGATGAAATCAAGTGATCACCAAAGCCCTGTATTACTGTTCGGAACAGTTTGTCCCCTACGGGAATCTCGCGCTGGAAGCCTGGCTGCTGGAGACCGTGCCGGAGAACTGCTGCATTTTGTACCTTTGGCAGAACCAGAAGACCATCGTCATCGGCAAAAACCAGAACTGCTGGAAGGAATGCAACCTTACAAAGCTCCAAAGCGACGGCGGCTATCTTGTCCGGCGCCTTTCGGGCGGCGGTGCGGTATTTCATGATCTGGGCAACCTGAATTTTACCTTTCTGGTTCCCAAGGCCGATTACGATGTGGAGAAACAGCTTGAGGTCATCCTGCGCGCGGTAAATCTACTGGGAATCCGCGCGGAAAAATCCGGCCGGAACGACATTACGGTGGACGGAAGAAAATTTTCCGGCAATGCGTTTTATTCCAGCAACGGGCGCTGCTACCACCACGGAACCCTGCTTTTGCATGTAGATATGGAAAAACTGTCCGCCTATCTGAACGTATCCCGTGAAAAGCTGGACTCGAAGGGCGTGGACTCGGTAAAATCCCGCGTTGCGAACCTGTACGAATACAATCCGGAAATTACCGTCGGCCTGATGAAAGAAAAGCTGGTTCAGGCTTTCGGCGAGGTTTACGGCGTAACGCCGGAAAAGCTGAACGCAGACACGTTTGACCGCAACCGGATCACCGCGCTGACGGAAAAATTTTCTTCATGGAACTGGGTTTACGGCAGAAAGATTCCGTTTACCTTTGAGACGGAAAAACGTTTCCCGTGGGGGAATATCCAGATACAGCTTTCGGTCAGCAGGGGCGCTGTGGAGCAGAGCGCCGTCTACTCCGATGCGATGGACCAGGAGCTGATTTCCGCCATCCGTTTTGACGGTTGCCTTTTTTCCTCTCGGGCGATGGCGGAACGGCTGAAAAGCCTTGTTCATGAGAAAGATTTTGACGGAAAAATCGTTGAGGATATCTGCGGCTTTATTATGGAACAAAACATTTAAGTACCTTATGCTGAACACTGAAAAGTTGTAGTATCACTTTAGAAAGAGGAAATCTATGAATTCGGAATATGATTATGATCTTGCGGTCATCGGGGCAGGGCCGGGCGGCTATGTTGCCGCCGTTAAGGCGGCGCAGAACGGCCTGAAAATCGCGGTGATCGAATGCGGGAAAACCGGAGGAACCTGCCTGAACCGCGGCTGTATCCCCACCAAAACGCTTCTTCACGCGGCGGAGCTGTACCGCGAATTCAAGGGCGCGGAATCCTTTGGAATTCACGCGCAGGGAGTAACCTTTGATATCGGGGAGATGTCCGCCCGGAAAGAGGAAGTGGTTGCACAGCTCCGGGGCGGCGTGGAACAGCTTTTTAAGGCGAATAAAATTACAAATATCACGGGAAAAGCAACGGTTACCGGGGCGCATCAGGTTACCGTGGAAAGCGCGGAGGGAATCCGGCAAATTACGGCAGAAAATATTTTAATTGCCACAGGCTCCGTCCCGTCGCTTCCGCCCATAGAGGGGATCGGTCTGCCCGGCGTGGTGACCAGCGACGAGCTTCTTTCCGGAGACATGAAGCTTTACCGTTCGCTGGTTATTATCGGCGGGGGTGTTATCGGAGTGGAATTCGCATCCATTTACAGCGCGCTTGGCTGCGAAGTCACCGTGATTGAGGCGATGGACCGGATTCTGCCGCAGATGGATAAGGAGATTTCCCAGAATCTTGCGATGATCCTGAAAAAGCGGGGCGTGAAAATTTACGCTTCCGCAAAGGTGGCAAAAATCAGCGAAGAAAACGGCCTTGCCTGTACCTTTGAGCAGAAAGGAACGCTGCAGACCGTCACAGCCGAGGGTATTCTGGCCGCGGTCGGCAGAAAGCCGAATACGCAGGGGCTGTTCGGCGAACCGTTCTCTGTTGAATGCGAGCGCGGGGCGGTCACGGTCAACGACCGGTTCCAGACTTCCGTACCCTCCGTTTACGCCATCGGCGACGTAATCCGGGGCATCCAGCTGGCGCATGCTGCTTCCGCGCAGGGAAGCAACGCGGTCTGCGCGATGCTCGGAAAACCTGCCGCGGTCAACCTGAATGTTGTTCCGTCCTGCGTCTACACCGAGCCGGAGATTGCCTGCGTCGGAATGACCGCGGACGAAGCAAAAGCAAAGGATATTGCCGTAAAGACTGGAAAATTCCTGATGTCGGCAAACGCGAAAACTGTTATCACACGGCAGGAGCGCGGCTTTATCAAGCTGGTGTTTGAGGAAAAGACAGGCGTGCTTCTGGGTGCGCAGCTGATGTGCGCGCGGGCCACCGATCTGATCGGCGAGCTTGCCGCGGCAGTCGCAAACGGCCTCACGCAGGAACAGATGGCATCCGTTATCCGTCCGCACCCGACCTTCTGCGAGGGCATTACCGAGGCGGCGGAGGACGCGGAAGGCACGGCGGTTCACATTCTGCCAAAGCTGAGATAATTTTCAGATTGACGGCAAAGTCGCGCAGCCGCAAAATTACAATACAATTTTGCTTACAGCGTTGGCTGATTCGTCGCGACTTGACAGCCTGTTTGTAATCCGGATTCATTTAATATGTTCAAGGGAGAACGGCCTGCTTTGCGGCAAGCCGTTCTCTGTTTATAATTCAATCTTACAGTTCAATCGTTATCTCGTACCGTTTCATCCAGTAATTGATCTGCAGCAGGTAGGCCATCAGCTGCGGCCCCGCCATCAACTGCCCGAACCACGGCTTTCCGTAGTCCGATTTTTCGCTCAAAAGCTCCTTGACCGCGTTGCCGCTGATCAGTTTATGAATCGGCTGTTCGCTGTCCGCCATAACGGCTTCCAGCCTTTGCTTCAGGATATTTTCGTAGGAAGGATTGTGCGTTTTGGGGTATGGGCTCTTTTTGCGGTATAAAACGTCCTCGGGGAGCCACGGCTTTGCCGCGTCACGGAGCAGTCCCTTTACCACCCCGTTGTGGCATTTGTACTCCCACGGCGCGTTGAAAACGTACTGCACGATGCGGTGGTCCGCGTAGGGCACGCGTACCTCAAACCCGCTTGCCATGCTCGCGCGGTCCTTGCGGTCAAGCAGTGTGCTCATGAACCAGTTGATGTTCAGGAAAGAAATTTCCCTTCGGCGCTTTTCCTGTGCGCTGTCGCCCTCAAACACCGGAACAGCGGCAATCGACTCCTCGTATCGCTGGTTTACATAATCATCGAGATGAATTGCGTCGGCGATTTCCGGAATCAGCAGGCTTTTGCGGATGGACAGATCCGGCGACCACGGGAAGCAGTGCCCCTCAAACGCCTCTTTCTTGTGGAACCACGGGTACCCGCCGAAAATTTCGTCGGCGCATTCGCCGCTGATGCCCACCACATGCTTCTTTTTGATCAGACTGCAGAAATGCAGCAGGGAGGAGTCCACGTCCGCCATGCCCGGAAGGTCTTTGGCCATTACGGAATTGCACAGACGGTCGGCGAGCGTTACGTTGTCGCATTCCAGATAGGTATGGTTCGTACCGCAGAATTCAGCCATCTTATCCACCCAGGGGCGGTCGGCGTCCGGCTGGAAGGCGGTTGGCTTAAAATAGGTCTCGTTTCCCGTAAAGTCAAAGGAGTAGGTGGAAAGCACTTTTCCTGAGTCCCGGTAGCTTTTTGCCGCAAGCGCGGTGATAATGCTGGAATCCAGCCCGCCGGAAAGCAGGGTGCACAGCGGCACGTCGGAGACCAGCTGCCGCGTTACGGTATCCTCCAGCAGATCGCGCACTTTCTTTACGGTATCTTCGTAGCTGTCGGGGTGTTCGTAGCTCTCCAACTGAAAGTACGGCGCGGTGCGGAAACCTTCCCGGTCAAAAACAGCCAGACAGCCGGGCTTTATTTCGTAGATATCCTTGAATACGCCGATTCCCGCTGTCCTTGCCGGGCCTAGCCCGAAGACCTCGCACAGCCCCTGCCGGTTGATCACCGGGTTGATGCCCGGATACTCGAACAGCGCCTTGATTTCCGAGCCGAATACAAGCCTTCCGTTTTCAATGGAATAAAAAAGCGGCTTTACGCCGAAACGGTCGCGGCACAAAAAGCAGCAGCCGCGCCGTTCGTCGTCGATGGCAAAGGCAAAGATGCCGTTCAGCTTTTCCGCGCATTCAAACCCGAACTGTATATAGCATTTCAGAAGGACTTCGGTATCGCTTTTCGTTTCAAACGTATGTCCCAGGGCTTTCAGCTCGTCGCGCAGCTCGCCGGTGTTATACAGCTCGCCGTTATAAACGACGGTATAGCCGTAACCGTCTGCTTTTGCGGTCATCGGCTGCCTGCCGCCCTCAATATCCACAACCGCCAGCCTTGCGTGCGCAAGGGCCGCGTGGGAGGATACATGTATTCCGCTGTCATCCGGCCCCCTGTGCCTGAGCCGGCTGCCCATACGCCTTGCCAGAGCGCCCCAGAAAAACGCTTCGTCACTCAGGTCGTCGTTATAATCGCAAAATCCCGCAATTCCGCACATAGTAATACCTCGCTTTCGTTTTCTATACCATATTATGTGAATTTGTAATTATGGTTCACAAAATAACGGGGTTCATGCGGATGTTACGGCGGGCATAATAAAAAAACCTCCCGGCGTCGGGAGGTGAAAATCTATTTCTTTTCGCTTTTTTGTTTTGTACTTTCCTCGGCAAGCTCGCTCAAAATCCGTTCGGAGGCCGTACGGCGGGCGTTTGCTTCAATGGAAAGCTCAATTGCAAGCCTGGTCAGGTCGGCTTCGCCGAGCGGCGCGGCGGCTTCCACACGGCCGCAGACCTCTTTCAGCGCGGCGGACTGCGCGGCGCAGAAGCGGTCATACATTTCGCTGCTGGAAGCGTCCTCCAGAAGCGATTTGATCAGGGTGGAAATATCCTGAATGGAAAGCACCTGCTTTAACAGGCAGATCACCGTCAGCAGCGCCAGATGCTCGCGGGAATATTTTTTCTGCTCCGGGCGGGGCAGTACGCCGTCCTTCACATAATTGTTTATCATGCTTGAAGTAAGCAGCGAAACGTTGTCGCTGCGCTCAAACAGGTGCAGCTGCTTATCCATGTAGGTCAGCACCTGATCCATGTACAGGTAAATTTCCGGCAGCCTTTCCCATTCAACCGCGTTGTAATCCTGTATTTCTTTTGCCCATTCGGCAACTTTATTGGCTGCTTCGCTCATTTTATGTCCTCCTTACGGTTATGGGCCGCGTAACGGCTCGGCGGCACACCCATATACTTTTTGAATACGCGCGAAAAATACAGCTGGTCGGAAAAGCCGGTTGAAAAGGCCACTTCGCCGACCGAAAGCCGGTTGCTTTCAAGAAGATCCGCGCCCTTGCTGATGCGGTAGCGCATCAGATATTCGTTGGGCGGCATGGAGATGTGCTGCATAAAAAGCCGGTAAAGATGGCTCCGGCTGATTTCCGCGCTGGCCGCAACATCGTTGACGTTGATATCGCTGGAATAGTTGTAGTCGATGAATTTTATGGCTTTCTGCACATAATCGTAACCGTTTTCATGCTGCGCGGAACGGGAACCGAACTGATCCATCAGCTCCGCCAGAAACAGCAGCAGAGCGGATTCCATTCGCGCCTCCTCGCTCGGGCTGGAGCCGGAAACGCTGTTGATATTCTCCAGAAGCTGCTGCAAACGGCCGATGTCGTCGTAATGGAAAACCGGGTCGCGGTTCAGAAGGCCGGTCTGCAGCATCAGCCTTTTCGCGTCGCTTCCGTTGAAGCCGACCCAGCAGTATTCCCAGGGGTCCGCTTTATCTGCGCTGTAGGAAGCAATGCGGGACGGCTCTACCAGAAATCCGTCGCCCGCCGAAAGCGGGTAGCTGTTGCCGCCGCTTGTAAAAACGCCGTGGCCGGAGATAATATAGTGGATCAGATAATGGTCGCGGATAGCCGGCCCCCAGGAATGGCACGAGCCGCAGCGCTGGATGCCGCAGCTGTAAACGGCAAGGCCCAGACTGTTGTGAACGGAAACCTTAAAGGAATGACGGAATTCCTCGTTTGTCATGATCCAAGAAACACCTCCTGCCGCAAATCCTGTTCTTATTATAGTTTAAAGGCTTCCAATATTCAATATAAAACAAAAAGGCACATTGAAATTTATGCCGGATTAGTATATAATAAATTCCAATGATTTCTTAGATTTTGTATAAATTCCGCCGGCTTTTCGGCGGGCTGATAAATGAAATGGATTGGAGAAATGAAAAATGAGTTTTGAACAGCAGGTGCAGCTTTCCCTGACCGTTCTGCTGACCGGTCTTGCAATCGTGTTTATTATGCTGATTGCCCTCACTTACATTATAAAGGGCTATGGTTCTGCCGTCAGTAAACTTCAGGATAAACTGGGCGGCAAGCCGGATTCTCCGGTGCCGGCAGTAACCCGCAGCACGGTTCCCGCGGTACAGGAAGGAATCCCCGCCGAGGTTGTGGCCGCTATTTCCGCTGCGGTTTATATGATGTACGGCCCTGCCGCAGGAAAGGTGAAAAGTATCCGCCGCGCCGCACAGCCAAACCGTTCCGCGTGGAGAATGGCGGGACTGCTTGAAAATACCCGGCCTTTTTAATCAAATTCTATAATCGGCAGGCTTGAAATGAATATTTGGAATGAATTTATCGGTTCGGTAATCAGTATTATTAATACATCCGGTTTTGCAACAAACGACTGGCGAAACTACATTATGATCGGCATTTCCTGCGTTTTGATCTATCTCGCGATTAAAAAGCAGTTTGAACCGCTGCTGCTTCTGCCGATTGCGTTCGGCATGCTGCTTGTTAATTTATATCCCGCGATCATGGCTCCGCCCGAAACGACCATGCAGCTGGTAAAGGATTATATGGCTGCCCATGGGGGAGCGCTGGGAAATTATCCTGTGGTGCATTTGAATAACCTGGATTATTACCAGATACCCAAGGTCGGCGGTTTGTTCTACTATTTATATCAGGGCGTAAAGCTGGGGATTTATCCGCCTCTGATTTTCCTCGGAATCGGCGCAATGACCGACTTCGGCCCGCTGATTTCCAACCCCAAAAGCTTTCTGCTGGGCGCGGCCGCCCAGCTTGGAATTTTTACCACGTTTATCGGCGCGATTTTTCTCGGTTTCACCGGGAAACAGGCGGGTTCCATCGGCATCATCGGCGGCGCGGACGGCCCGACCGCGATTTTTGTTACCACCAAGCTGGCGCCGGAGCTTTTAGGCCCCATCGCGGTGGCGGCATACTCCTATATGGCGCTTGTCCCGATTATCCAGCCCCCGATCATGAAGGCTCTGACGACGAAAAAAGAACGCAGCGTGGTCATGGAGCAGCTCCGTCCGGTTTCAAAGCTGGAAAAAATCCTGTTTCCGATTATCGTTACGGTGCTGATTTCCCTCATCCTGCCGGATGCAGCTCCGCTGATCGGCATGCTGATGCTCGGAAACCTGTTCCGCGAAAGCGGCGTGGTGGGCCGTATTTCCAATACGGCGCAGAATGAACTGATGAATATTATCACGATTTTTCTCGGCACCACGGTCGGCGCAACCGCGACCGGTTCGGTGTTTCTGTCGCTGCAGACCATCGAGATCATTGTCCTCGGCCTGCTGGCGTTCAGCTTTGGAACGGCGGGCGGCGTACTGTTCGGCAAATTGATGTACTGGACTTCCCACGGGAAGGTGAACCCGCTCATCGGCTCCGCCGGTGTCTCCGCGGTTCCCATGGCCGCGCGCGTTTCGCAGAAGGTGGGTCAGGAAGAGAACCCCGGCAACTTCCTGCTGATGCACGCAATGGGCCCGAATGTGGCGGGCGTAATCGGTTCCGCTGTGGCGGCCGGTGTCCTCATCAGTATTCTTGGCTGATTCCATCCTATGCAACCGATACCCGCACCCGTCGTGCGGGTATTTTTATGTGCTCCGGTTTTCCGGGTAACTATTTCATTTGCTATTATTTAAAAAATATTGTACAATTAAAAAACATGGTGTAACCCTGACGGGCGGATTTTCGCCTGAATAATTTGTTCTGGCGGTGTATTCATGACAGAAATGACAAGTGACAGACTGATCGAATTAAGAAAAAAAGTTTTGGAAAAAGAATTTTCCAGAATGAACAATATGCAGAAGCAGGCCGTTTTCAGCATAGACGGGCCGCTGCTGATTCTGGCGGGCGCCGGAAGCGGGAAGACCACGGTGCTGGTC
>JAEWUH010000119.1 GCA_023397245.1 Bacillota bacterium
GAAGCAAGGCACAGATAATGGGTGCGCCAAAAGCCGAGCGATAAGATTATTTCTGCATAAACAGCCGGTTTCACTGTATAATCATAGGATTTCATTTCCATTGTGTAATATGCTGATGACCCGAAAATGAAAGAGGAACCGCCTTTGAAGCTGAAACCGTTCAACTCTGTCATTTCTAAGGACGTCTACTTTCGAATCGAATAAAGAAGGTTTTTCAAACGCAAGGACAGGCAGATTTTGAAAAAGTATTGAAAAAAGCCGGCTGTATTGATTTTTTGATTATCTACGCGATTGGTGGCCGAGTCCAGAAAGCAGTGCTCTTTCCTAACAATGACAAAATAAAATGAATAGTTTCAATGACTGAAAAGCTTGCAGGGACGCCATTGTCAGCCGTTTTATCGTGCAAAATTCCTGTCGAAATCGCTCATGAACATTATCCGCCTAAACGCTCGTTTCAGAATTTTTGAATTCGCGGGCGATGCGCGTGAAACCCTGCCGCGCTGTCCGCTAAGAAAAGCTGTAGAGATTTGACCCGCCCCCTCCCCATGGGCATCGCGCTAAATTCCGTGTCTGTCATACTGCCGGATCGCAGCCGATCATTGCCGCCGGGTACGCGCTTCGAAGGCTTTCCGAAAGAGGTTCTATCTCTCAAGGGAAGAGCGCCGGCTGCTGCGTCAGGGATTCCAACCCCGCCGCACTTTAAAACGGTTCTCCAGTGGTGCGCAGCTGCGCAGAGCCGGGAGCGAACTGCTACAACCGATCTCCGCAGTAGCGAAGCGCGTCGCTTCCATAAGCCTTTTGGCTGTGTAGCAAGCTGTAGCAGGTGAATATGGAATTTCTTTATGCGAGAAGATTTCTTAGAAAAGACCATTTGAAACTGCTACACCGGCTACAAATCGAATCGAAGCTGACCGTTGTCCGGGCGGATCAGCTTGAAGTCCATCATAATTGTGGTCATATTCCCGCCGGTACGCGGACGCTTGCGTTCGATCCTCGCGACGCCTGAAAGAGCTTGCTTGAAGTTCTTCGCACTTTCCGCATAGCCGCCGTTGCGGGTGCACCACTTTCGGTAGTGATCGTATACATCAGAGGTGCGTTCTTCCGCGCCGGGCTCAGGGGTCAGCATTTCTTCAATAAACTGAGCAACCTTATCGCTGTCATAAGCATAGTTGTCGGTCGCCGACAACACACACGCCGGTTGGTTCAATCCTTCCAAAACAAGCAGCCGGTAGCCTTCCACCAGCCAATTGAGGATGGCGCTCTGATTCTTAGGTTTCTGGAATTCCGTCTTGAGGGTGTGATCCTGCTCCTCCTCGCTGAAGTGCCTTTCAAAAGGGATGATATGCATCCGGTTACTGGTAAATAAGGTGGTATCGGTGACCACCGGCAGATAGTTCGCGTTGATGTACAGCTTGAACTGTGGATTGAAATCGAAGCTGTTTTCATGGAGAAATCTTGCGTTTACCGTATCCCGTCCGGTCATATACTTAACCTGCGCGGCGTTGAGTACAAGCCCACGGCTGGGCTCGCTGATATTAGCAAAGCGGATGCCCGCAAGCCGTGCCACATCCTCCGACGGATTGTTGCTGTTGTTTTGATGCTTGAGCGCGATGGTCTCAGGACGGACAGCCCTGCCGTAATCACCCATTACCCGAAGGACACTTTCACACAGGGTGCCTTTGCCGTTGCGGGTGCTGGCTCCATACAGGACAAACATACACTCATGCTGAGAATCCCCGCTGATGGCATAGCCTATCGCCTTTTGCAGGAACTTTGCCTTTTCGGTATCACCGCTTGTAATCTCGGTGATGAAGTTATCCCATCGCTTGAAGTGGGCGGCGGGATCGTATTTCACCGGTGAGAGCTTTGTGATTTTATCGGCGCTGTTATGCGGTCGGAATTCCATGGTGTTTAAATGGAGCGTGCCATTCTGACAGTTAAACGCAAAGATGTCGGTATCAAAATCCTCCATAGCGATGGGATAAATACTTTGTGACTCTTTCAGAATGGTTTCACGAAAGATTCGGCGCTGCCATTTGAGGCAGTAAGCCATATAGGCGGAACGCTTCTTCTCCTCCTCGATGGAGGCCGCATAAAGAAGAAGCTCGTCGGCCAGCGACTTGCAGAGTTCCATTACGCACAATGCGCTCAAATCCGGAACCCATCGTTTCCCGTCAAAACAATACCAGAGCTTTCGCTCCGGCACGAATCGGGCTACATCTTTAAAATAATCCCCGAACAGCCGCCCACTGCCGATATCTGCCCAGCAATATCGGTCATTGTTCTCAGGGTGAAGCTCACGCAAGGATATCTTTCCGCTTTTCATTGGGTTGGTTCTTTTATTGGGCGGATGATAGGTTTGTCGAGTATCACCGATTGCCTTTTCCAGCGTAATTCGGCCATAGGTCGAGCCGGACTGCGGTCTATCCCATTTTTCGCGGTACAGCCCGGACTGCCGGAACAACCGGTCAACCTGCACGATATCCCGATTGCACCAGAAGGCAAGAATTCCGGCCAGTGCCAGATCGGCTTCACTTTGGGAGGAATAACCGCTGCAATCCCCGCTCCACAGCTTTTTGAAAGTGGTGCCGTTTCTGGCATAAGTAGCTTTAGTGATAACGGTGTCATCGTCAAGGATGGATTCATTTTCTGTGTTCGGAACATCGGAGCGGTCACTGTCCCGGCGCATAAAGCGTTCGAGAAAGCTCTGCAAATCCGTCGTTTGATCAGGCAAGCTGCCACCCCGGAACATGTTGCCGGTCAGAGTCATAAAACGGTTCGTTGCGCCGGAAATATAGACTTCAATATTAAGAGCGCGGTTATTCATCCAATATTTCTGCTTGTCAAAGCGGAATTCCGGTGCGTAGCCGATGATATGTAGTCCGTTCCCGGAAGGTGACCATTCCATATAGTTATCCGGGAACATATTCACGATTTCGGCTACAGTGGGCGTCAGAACATCTTCGCCGCTGCGGCAATGGTCGCAGTCGATAACAAAAAAGCCATCGGTGATTAAAAAACCGATTCCATCGTAACTGTTTGCCATTTGCCGGGCTGTTTCAAAATCCGTAAAGGTGTGCGGGTTATTGGTCTGCGCTCGTTGACCGCTTGCGGGGTTATACGGTATTTTTGTCTTTTTTCCGCCGCGTTCCTCATACCGCCAGCAGCAAAAATACCCGCGCTCACGCAAGGGCGGCGGGATGTTGTTGAAATTACTCAGATTGATCACCGTCCAAAATAAAACTCTATCTTAAAATTTATGAGCCTCGGCTTGGACGGTATTACTTCATGTATGGTAACGATAAAACGGATTTAAAGTGGTTTCTCCGCATCTGTATAGGCTGAAATGATAATTGCAAAACAGTATCACTGCATCAATAGAATCATCTATCATCCATTTTACGTAACTAGAAAAAGCAAGTTTTGCAATAGATTGTGCTTACCTCCCTATAATTCCTCATAAATCAGCAACAATATTGATTTTTCAGCAATATTGTGATACCATTATTTCGCAAAACACTCTTAGAAAGTGGGAATTTTGATGAACTCAAACATTGAGCGCTGGTATTCTATGAAAGAAATCTCTAGCCACCTTGGTGTCAGCCGCGATACTGTGCTCAACTGGATTGAAAAGCGGAATATGCCTGCATCTAAAATCGGTCGACTTTGGAAGTTTAAAATTTCTGAAGTAGATGAATGGATACACTCAGGCGGTGCTGCGGACAAAAACTAAAGTCTATATAATTATAAGGATAATGCACGAAAGAAGGTCAAGGAATGGCTACGATAAACAATCCGGATAGCAGCGTATTTCCTATTGAAGAGCAAGCTTCCTCGACGTCTGCTTCAACGAAGGATGCTTTCATTGAATGGTTGTCTGACGGAAATGCAAAAAAGTTCCACCCGCAATCTGCTATAGCCTGCCTTGACAAGATTTCCGAGTATGTAATTAGCAAGAAGATTTCGTGCAGCATTTGGGAGATTTCTAAACCTAGCGTGTTTCAGCCGCTTTATCAGAGGCTCTTGAATGAGAAACTACTGAGAGTTATGCAAAGGGACACTTTCAAGGTTTTCATAGTTGTAGGGCAGCTATATGCAAAGTTTCTTAAAGAGAAGCCGATTATTCTTAAAGAAGGAATCACAGTTATTGCCGAGAAAAATGAGGAGGTGATGGCTATCGAATCTGAAAATACAATACGAGAAGATATAAACTCAGATTCTGTTGTCGCTTGGTTGATTACGCAGCCTAACGCTAACGGGACTCTATATTTAAAAAACGTTGTTCGAGCGTATGTTGGGGCTCTACGAAATGCACCACGAAAGCTGATATTGAAAGACTCGCAAAACCGGAATGTGTTTGAATGTCATACCTTGTCGGAGTTTGATGAACTGTGGACAGCATTCAAAGCGTCGCCGAACTATACCGATGTAAACAGAACATTGTGGCACGGTCAGTTTTCAGCGGGATTAGCAGCATACAGGCGTTATATAGAAAATCTCGAAGATGACAGGCATCCTGAAAATAATGACCAAAGAGCCGTTATTGACTCAATATCTAAAACAACAAAAGAAACACTGCGACAGCTTGTCGCAGAGCCACTACATGTC
>JAEWUH010000228.1 GCA_023397245.1 Bacillota bacterium
ATATTGTGCTTATTCCTATGTTTTCCGATAAAAAGATTCGGATCTGTGAGGAAAAGGGTGGCATTTATCTGGGAAATATGACGGTCAAGGACATGTGGGTGAAAGCAATTCAGGCAGCGACGGCGAAACAGGGAGATGAAACAGGCAATATTAATATGATGCGGGAGTTTGCAAAAGAGTTTGTATCTCCCATGGAATACGGACGGCTTTTGAAAGAAGGGAAAATTAGGAATCATTGCGTATGCTTTACCTGTGAGGTAACCGGGTGGAAAGACGGCGGAAAACTCAGTCATACCTGTTATTATACTTCTACATTAGAAGAAGCGGTGAAGCATCTTCCATGGGCGTCTCCGGCAGTTTACGGAACGGTGGGCGGTATGCCGATCGAGCTCATCCTGGCGCTGGGTCGCGGAGAAATAGAACAGACAGGCGTATGGTCGGTCGGAAATCTTGGCATCGCGGAAAACTTGAACAAGGCGATGGCAAAAAGAGGACAGATCCTGACAGAAAAGATTGTAAGAATGATGGGCTAAAGAAAATCGATTCGAACGGAAAATTCATTAAAGATCAGGAGAAAAGCAAATGAAAGTGGTTATTATTGGCTGTGGCGCTCAGGGAACAGGACTTGCAGGTCTTTTGGCCATGGAGAAGGATGTTGAACAGCTGGTTCTTGCGGATTACAGTGAAGAAGCGGTACAGAACGCTTATGGTCTCGTACAGACACTTGGAGAGAAGATACATGTAAAAAAAATTGTGCGGGCAAAGGTAAATGCAGGAAGCATTGATGATGTGGCAAGAGTCATCCACGGATCAGATATCTGTTTTCACGCAATTCTGCCGCGCTTTAATATGCCGATTATGAAAGCATGCCTGAAAGAGAAAGTGAATTATCTGGATCTGATTGCGCTTCCTGGCAGTGCGGAGGACGGTGCTGAAACAATCGGTGCACAGTTTGCCCTTGACCGTGAATTTGCAAAAGCAGGGCTGCTTGCGGTTCCGAGTGTTGGAATTTCTCCGGGCTGGACACTGTTTGCCGCCGCAGAAATGGTTAAAGAGTTCGATACGGTAAAAGAGGTTGTGGTTCGCTGGGCAGATTTTGTGGATACCGAAGAATTTACAAGTTCAATCAATCCGGCATTTATGCTGAGTGAGTGGATTGGCGCACCGCATCCATGTGCATGGAAGAATGGAAAAATCATCGCTGAGGATTTGTTTGAGAGCGAGGAGGAGTTTGAATTTCCGGCACCTATCGGCAAGCGGAAAATCTACACCTGTACTTCTCAGCCGGATATTGTGATGATTCCGCAGCTCTCACCGATTCCGATTCCTTACTGCGTGGAAAAAGGAAGCGAAAATACGGCGAATAGAAATCTTATGCAGATTTGCATGGCGGCTCTGGCAAAAGCAGGAACCTCAACAGAACCCATTTCGGAAGGAAGCACACTTCTGGATGAACTGGGAAAAACTATGATTCCGCCTTCGGAGCACGGAAGACTCTTCGAGGAAGGAAAAATTCGTGATCATGCAGTATGCTTTACTGTTGAAGTCAATGGATATAAAAACGGAAAATTTATCAGCCATACGCAGTATAACAACTGCACAAAAAAGACAGCCGCTAAATATCTGCCTTGGAGTACGCCTGCCGTATATGATACAGTCGGCGGCCTGCCGCTGATCTTAATTTTGATGATCGGGCGCGGAGAACTTGAAAAAAAAGGAGTTTTTAGCGCCGGTCAGCTTGGAATTGCAGACAGAGTAAAAAAAGAATTGAAAGAGCGGGAGCATGATATTACGGAACGGATTTTGGAGGTTCGATAAATTTTCGTGCAAAAGTGAATAAGGGACTTCCTTTCAAATAAGAATTCAGATACAAGAATTCGAAAATGAAAGGAAGTCCTTTTCATGTCAGCGATATCAATGAAAATGATGAGAGAGTAGAATTCACCCATGCTTGGACACCCCAAAGCGAAATGCTGCAAACAAACTGTTTGCAGCATTTCAATGGGAATTATTAGAAAGTTCAGTTTATTAAAATCAATTAATGTAACTTTCAGGGTTCTTGGTACGATACATAGGTGTCGGCATTTTATCAAGAGATACGAATCCGGGGTTAGCATTGATGACATCAGGAATTCGATTCACTACGGATGTACAGATGATATACGGCGGTTCAAGTCCCGGAATAGTAACTTTAAGGTTCGGCTCTCCCACAAATTCCCATCCATGGAATTCAGGTTCGTCAGGATCGCAGATTTTAGAAACAAATTCACTCCGAAGGACGGTTCCTTCTGCAGTCTCGATTTCCGTAATCTGATTCCATCCTCTGACAAGACCGGCTGCAATATCCCGGTTGCCGCCGTCGTAATGCGTCTCATGCTCTGCAAGAACGGGCTCTAAAAGGTTTGTGATTTTTGTTGGTGTCATGCCAAGCCTGGATGCAAGAGCTTCCAATGTCCGTCCGAACCAGTCAGGATCCACGTCTCCGCTTTTGGTTCTTTCGCGGAATTGATTTTCGGTAAGGCCAAAGCCGATTCCTTTTGTTGCTTCTTCACCGTAGATATTCTGATCGGCAACCGCTCTTCCTATGATCTTATCCATTCTGTGGCAGCAAGCGCTCATCGTGCATCCAAGATTCAGCCATGCAACATCCTGAATGCCTACAGAAGTGAGGGTTACGCCATGCTCTTTGGCAACCTTATCCATAGAAGCACTTTCTGCGGGATTGGATCTCCAGGAATAGAAGGTTTCTTCTGCAAGAGATATGACATTAAATCCATGACTTAAGCACTGTTCGAAAATCGGCTGCATGTCTTTAATCAGACTCTTAGCACATACAACAACAATATCCGCTTTTGTAGAAGAAAGAACGGCCTCAGGGTCATCGCTTACGGTAATCCCCATTTTGTGCCCAAGCTTCAGTACATCGCCGAGATCCTCTCCTATGTGAGAATACTTATCAATTGCAGCAACAAGCTCATAGCCTTTTTCTTCCAATAAACCTGCTGTCATGCGCCCCATGGCGCCTACACCATATACAATTACTCTTATTTTCTCTGATTTAGCCATTTTGCAAATCCCCCTCCATGCTCATTACACCGACGCGTTCTCCGTCCGGTCCTCTGTATTCATAAATTGTAACAGCTGAATCCGGGGAGTAAGGCCCTTTGAGATGTTTGTAGCCGCCATCGTTCAGCATCTTGACGGTCTTATCAAGATCGTCAACCGTAAACCCGAATAATTCGCCGGACTGTGCAGTCGGCATATTCGGCATGCCGCAGACAAGCTCGACCATCGGCTGTTCAGCCATGGGCTTTTTGCCCGGTGTTACCATGAATGCGGTTTCCACGCCGTCATCCTCAACATATCTTCTTTCGCATTCGAGGCCGATGATATCTCTATAGAAAGAAACAGACCTTTCCATATTGCTAACATACAACACAACATAAGAAAATTTCATATACTTTAATCCTCTTTCTTTGAAATATATTATCCAATCAATATTTTGATTGCCCTGCGTTTTGTGTTCTGGACTGTTACTTTTAGCCCGCCGGCGAATTGGCTTTTACCCCTTCCACGTCTGCACCTCGGAATTTTTTGTTTGCCGCATTTGTTTCCTGAATTGCATTACTTACAATCGCGAACGCAATGATCGCATAGCAGAAGAACACCCGGAAATACTCGCCGACCTGAGAACTTCCCATCAGTGCCTTTGCGGCATTCGGCGCGCATGTATAGATAACCTGGAACAGAAGATTACCGATTAATACATTCTTTATGTTTGCACTTCGTACGGTTGCTCCGCCGACAAGGATTGCTGCAATCGCATAAATTGCTACCGTATTGTGCATGATGTAGGTGTTCATTGTGCCAAGATTCTGAATATAAAAGATTTCTCCGAAGGCGGCAATAACCGTCGACAGGATGATTGAGTTCGTTCTGCTTTTATCCACATCGATACCAACAGAAGCCGCAATATTCATATCATTGCGAGTCGATATGAAATCATGGCCCAACTTGGATCTCATGATCCTCCACACGGCAAGAATCACGATTGCACTGATAACCGCCGTTACAACCGGGAAATTAACCCTGACTAAAAACTTTCTGATTGCCGGGTTATTCATGAAGAAGAAGAACAGGCCAACGGAAATAAGGATTCCGACCAGCGATTTTACCGTCTGTGCTTTCTTCTTATCCGCATCTCCTTTTACCATGGCCTTAATAAACTTGACCACGAAATATACCACCGCTATTGCAACCGCAACGTACACCATATAAAAGTAATCAACGGGAAAAGCCTTGTCCAGGACTCCTGTTAGCACATGCGAAACACTGACCGTCGCTTTGATCGGTGCGCCCTTCTTAACAACCAGGCCCGGAACATAAACTTGAAGGATGTCGCCGCAGAGAACCATCAGCAGAAACTCATAAATGCCATTTGCGAAAAATCCTACTAGAAGACCCGCAATCATCTCATGTCCCTTTGTCTTATTAAAAAGCATCGCGAGCAGTTTTCCGCAGATTATAGATATAACAATCGTAAGGAGCACCCAATAGAGGATTGACAGCGGCTGATTATCAATCTGAAAAATCATTATAACCACTAATGCTAGCTGTGCCGCCATTGCTCCAAGTGTAATGCCGAAGTTCAGACCCACACCGGACATGATTGGGAGAATCAGTGCCGTAATCAGCAGTATATTCCGGAAAAACCGGGAACTGGCATCCATTCCCCAGGAACTGATCGGGGTTCCGGAACTGATGACCATAAATACCGTAAATGCAAGGAATCCCAATACAATGGAATTATTTTTGAAAAAAGCTTTCATAGGGGATTCAGCGGTTACGTTCATTTTTTTATCTACCATCTTCGTTGCCTCCCTGCTTTGTCAGAGCATATAAGATGACACCGTTTGTAATCAGCAGACGAATAATCTCTGCCATGGCTCCGGAGGTAAAGACCTTATTAGCGACCGGTGTACTGAGTGTTAGAATCGTTTCAAACAGAAAACATCCATAAATAACATTCCACATCGTAACCGTGTTCCCGATAGCTCCTCCGATCAATACGCCGGCAACGCAGGTAAATCCCAACTGAAGATAAGAAGAATAGAATTCATAGAAACCAAACGTCTGCGCATAAAATGTAATGCCGATGGCTGCGAGCACGGTCGAAATCACAACGCTGAGCAGGCGGTAATGATCCACACTGATACCTATCGATTTTGCATAAGTAGGATTGTGTCCGACCACTTTCATCTTTGTTCCTGTATTCGATCTTATAAAAAGTGCCATCGCGCCACAAAATGCAATCGTAACCAAGAGGAATCCTGCCGGAAATTCAAAGTCTCCGATGTTTATAGAAAGAAAATTCGTCAGAATATCCTTAAACAGGCCGTCTAGGGCAACCTGTGTGCGAATGCCTTCTCCGTTCGCGAAGCGAAGAACCTTGTCGCTGGGTTTCAAGATAACCCATATAATTGAACCAAATGCAACAAAGGCATATCCGGCATAAGTTGAAATCAGATCCTCCGCTCCTTTGACTTTGTTAAGAAGGAGTCCGTACCCAAAACCGGCAGCCAGAGCAAACGGCAGACTGCAAACGATACATGCCAGTATCAGAGCAACCCCCGTTGCGCCCGTGCTGATTCCGATAACAGCTCCGGCAAGACCGCAGACAAATCCGACGGTAACACCGTAGTTTATGCCGACACCGCTGTACATGGTCGGCGTTACTGCCAGTACCATAACCATCAGCATACAGGTGCGTCTCAGACAAAGTGTTATATATTCACCGGCCGAAAGGCCCTTTGTCATCAACACAATCAACATGAGAACGATGAAAGCAGGAATAATAAACTTTACAATAGAAGCTTTGCTTTTCACTTTCATATTGCCGCCCCGCTTTCTGACAGTTTTCCGCCGACATCCATCATAAAAACACCAAACTTATCTGACAGTTCGTCCGCTCTGAGTATCCCGGTAAGTTTTCCCTTTGCCACCACGGCAATACGGTCGCAGATACTGCGAAGCTCATTTAATTCACTCGATGTAACGACGATCGTAATCCCGTCTTCGCGATTCAGTTTTTTCAGATAATCAAGAATCAGTTTCTTCGCTCCTACATCCACCCCTCGGCTGGGCTCCGAAGCAAATATCATTTCCGGCTTCTGCAACAGCATAGACGCTATACATATCTTTTGTTGATTTCCGCCGCTTAAATATCCTACTTTTTCATTCATCCCGGTACACTTTATATCCAGATCCTGAATCATTTCCTCCGTTGCTTTCTCTGCAGCTTTTTTATCTTCCATCCGGATCCCGAGAAATCTCTTCGTAAAACGGTTATCGATTACTCGGCTGCTCATGATACAGTTCGTCTTTATGCTTTCGTCCAGTATCAGGCCGACTTTTTTGCGATCTTCTGAAAGGAAGGCCATCCTCTTCGAAAGCACCTCTTTTGTGTTCCGGATATTTAGCGGTTCCCCTTTATATATAACTGTTCCGCTTGCTTCATACAGCCCTCTGATTCCGTTTGAGATCCCGAGTTTTCCGGATCCGGCCAATCCGCAGATCCCAAATATTTCTCCTTGGTGAATATCGAGCGAGATTCCATTGACG
>JAEWUH010000004.1 GCA_023397245.1 Bacillota bacterium
GTGCACGGTGGGCGGCGCCGCCGTTGCCAAAACAATTTCCGAATACCTCGGCTGCGGCACGGCGGACATACAGGCAAAAGCGGCGCTGGTACACTGCCTGGGCAGCTATGATTACACAAGCGACAAAACGGTCTACGAGGGAATTGAAACCTGTGCGGGCGCCGCGCTGGTAGCCGGCGGAACCGCAAGCTGCCAATACGGCTGCATGGGGCTGGGCGACTGCGCAAGGGCCTGCCCCTATGGCGCAATCAGCGTCTGCAACGGCGTGGCAAGGGTCGACCCGGCGCGCTGCAAGGGCTGTTCCCTTTGCGTGAAAGCCTGCCCGAAGCACCTGATTTCGCTTGTTCCGGTGAAAAAGCAGGCGGTGGTACGCTGCAGCAACTGTGATAAAGGCGCGGCAACCAACAAGGTATGCAAAATCGGATGCATCGGCTGCATGAAATGCGAAAAGGTCTGCACGCACGACGCAGTGCATGTTTCGGATTCCCGCGCGGCTGTGGATCCCGAAAAATGCGTGGGCTGCGGCGAATGTGTAAGCGCCTGCCCGCGTCACTGCATTACAATGATGGATACCTAAACGATATAAGAGCGGGGTTTCGGGTTCCTTTCCGTTGCCCCGCTCTTATCATAAATAATACATCTTGATTTTTCGAAGGATTTATTATATAATAACATTCGTTGCTCATGCCGGTGTGATGGAATGGCAGACGTGATGGACTCAAAATCCATTGGTAGCAATACCGTGTCGGTTCAAGTCCGACCACCGGCACCACATAGACCCACGAGACTTAATTGTTTCGTGGGTCTTTTCTGTTACGGTTACTTTTAGGCAGAGTGAATGAGTTTATTGAAATGTTCAGGAATATGAGTCAACAGACCGTATTCCGCCAAGTATTTCATATGATTTATGGACGTTTTTGCTTGCCAAGTGTAATAAACACTCTTCTCTCCATTGCAAAAGAAAAAGGCCGCCAAAAAGGCGACCTCGACCGTGGTATCCGTTATTGTGACACGCTTCACGTAATGTCGGATCATTGCTTGAAGTTCTGACGAACGTTGCTTTTTTACATATTGCTTAAACTTCTCAAGATTTTTTCTTACCTCATCCTCTGTGATGCGAATATCAATGTTTTTTCTTTCATACTCCGTTAAAAGCGTTTGGCACTTTTCTATTTGACTTTCCACATCTCTAAGTTCTTCAGTGACTGATTTACTATAGTCCTGCTTTAGAGCTTCCATGAGGTTCTTTTTGGCTTTATTTAGCATTTTCAATGTATCTTTATACCTAACATAATCCTCGCTTTTTTTACATGATTCATTATGAATGGTCTGGTTTAATTGGCTGGTAATCACAGGAATGATATCATCATGGAAGAAATGATTTAGTAAAGTATCTAAAACGTACGAATCAAGATATTCAGCGCGTATTTCCTTATTTGAACAGCTATGCTTGCTGTGGTTAGAAGAGCAACGGTAAGCATAGTAGTCTTTTCCCTGCCCATTTGAGTGACAGTTCCCATGCATTTTTGCTCCGCAAGAACAATATACCAATCCTGATAGCAAGTACATACGTTTGCTATGGCACTTCCCTTTGTGAGTAATGGAACGGAGGGCCTGCACCGAATCCCACAACTCTCTTGATATAATGGCTGGTATACCGCCCTCTATACGCACAATTTCACTTTCCGGCTTATAGCGGTGACAATTTCTTTTTCCTTTACTGGTTCCATGTTCTATGCGGTTAAATACATAATTTCCGATGTATTTTTCATTTGACAATATTTCATAGATACTATTTTTTCCAAAAGGATTTCCTTTTTTTGTTTTGTACCCTAGAAGATTAAGTTGCTTTATGATTTCACCATAACCAAACCCTTGTGCGTATAACTCGAATATCTTTTTTACAATCTTTGCTTCTTGGGAATTAATTTCATATTTTTGATTTATTATATTAAATCCTAGACATGGAATTCCCCCATTGAAAGTGCAACTTTGTGCATTGATTAATTCTCCCTTCATCACTTCCAGAGCTAAGTTCTGCGAATAGTAGGTATTTACGGAGGCCATGATGGACAAAGTTAGCGTACCGCTTGGCCCTTTTTCAATTCTTTCCACAGCGGAAATCAATTCAACTCCTCTACTGTTTAATTCTTCTTTAAATGATAAGGTGTCAATCGTATTCCTACTAAAACGGTCAAGTTTGTGAACAATTACAGCCTGGAAACGATTTTTCTTTGAATCTTCCATCATTTTCAGAAAGCTTGGGCGGTCACTGGTTTTCCCAGATTTTGCACGGTCTACGTAGTAATCAATTAATTCATACTGTTCATCATCCTGCCTAGTTGAATTATAATTCTGTATAAACAACATTATAGCCTGCTTTTGACCATCTATTGACTCCTCCCTCTGCATGTCACTGCTAAAGCGGCAATACCCCACGACTGGTATTTTTCCGTTTGAGGTTGTATTGTACGATGTGTTTTTTAGTAACATAGGTTTTCCTCCGTTTTAAATTATTCAAAATTATAATATATAATTAAAATTAGCGCCTGTGCGGTTTATTGCACAGGCGCTGGCCATGTATCTTTATCTAATTATTCTCACTTTTATTTCTTATCATGGCGGCCATTAGTGCAACCATTGGAGCTAAAAATTCGCCCCAATCAAAATCTTCGCTTGTAGCGATTTGTTGCTGGCATTCGGTTTTGCCTTGTAAAAAGTTCTCTGTGCTTAAATCAGCACGTAAAATACTGCTTTTCATTACGGAAATCATAAATATCGTCCTCTCTATTTTACCCTAATTAGGGTTCAGGAGAGAAGCTCTCCGGACAATTCTGTTATGTTTAAGCAGAATTGGAAGGGGAAAATACAATTTATTTCATCTGTATAGCCACAGCGTTTTCAACGCCCTCAATAGCGTTATATTCTGAAAATGATTTACAGCAGCAATCTGAAAAATCCAATGAATATTTTTCTGTTAGTTCTTTCACGAGGTCAGCACTGTAGATTACCTTTCTAGCGCCCATAGGCCTAATATGGAATGCATTGTTATCAGATGAATTTTGAATAGCCAGACAATCATCTAAAAATAAAAATTTTACTTTTTCAGGATTGCCGAGCATATTTAATATAGTTTTACAAAACTCAACTCTGATGCCGTTTTTGCTATTAACAATGGCAATTCCTCCACCGCTACCACTTCTTGTTGAAATGTTTGGTTTAGCCGCACATGGCACTGCCTTATCAAACATTTCTTTTGAAAAAATCCTGTGAATTGGCGAATCTGCTATGGTATTGACCTTGCTTTCGTCTTCCGGTACTCCTTGCGAGCGTAAGGATTCTGTGGCTTCCTCTTCCATTATTTTTTGATCTATTACTTCTTCTTTTTTTATCATCATTTTGAATTCCCCTTTAAAATTTTATTTCGTCTTCTGTGACGGTGGTTATACGCTCCGAGACATCGTCTTGCAATGCAATGTTATTGCAAATATTAGTCGATGTAACGTAATTGCGGTGGAATCTAGGATCTTTAATTTTTAAGATATAGCAGGGCTCCTCCGGCATGTTATCTTTTAGGCGGACACGCTTTTCATTTCTGTCGGGCTCGCAGTCCAAGAGGTTTTGTTCCTTAAACTTTTTTAAAACCTGCGCCTTTTGAATACCATATTTTTTACAAATATTTGAAAATTCAGTTTTCATAATATAAATTGTTTTTGTCGTATTATCCTCCGTTACTTTACCAACCACATTATGGCAGTACATATTATCAGAGGTCAAATATTTGCCTGAATTCCTGCTGACTTCTTGTAAAATACAATCCATTGCCATTGTTACTAGGTCTGTTTTAGTGGAGATGTTTTTCACAAGGGATAATAAATAATTTTTAAATTTCTCCAAATCAATTTGAAGTGAAAAACAGCTTGAAACGTATGCGGCTGTTTGTAATATAACAGCAAATTTAGCCAAAATACGCTTGGCTAAAGGTCTGTCATATACTTCACTGTTTTCTAACGAACTATATAAAATATCTTTAAATTTTTCATAATCCGCTTCAAAATCAGAGTATTTATTATCCAGAAAAAATTGAATAAAGAAATTTCCAGCCACTCCGTAGTTATCAGCCACAACTTCCTTTATCCTGTCGGAATGCGCAGCACTCGTAGTTAAAGTATCTGCAATACTAAAACAGCGAGCCCTAATTCCATTGGGTGAAAAGTCATCCGTCATCTCAAACTCGGCAGTTGTAAGCACGATTGTTTTCCACGAACGTTCTGGCTTCATTGTGGCATCACTGTTAAGACGGCCTTTGTCCCTTCCCCCAGCAATTAAATACATTAATTGGTTAAAGTTAAAGTCGCCTTTGGAGAAGGTAGCAGCTTCATCAAAGGCAACAGGAAAAGTACCACCTTGAGCAAGGAATGCAGTTAGGAAATTGGTAGTATCAAAAAAGGAGCGCATGGTGCCTTTGCTAAGTATCGGATTGGAAAACGTGCTTACAAAAAGCATTGCACTAGTGCTCTTCCCGGTTGATGATTCCCCTCCGATATTAAAAACCAGAGTTCCTAAATCGTACTTATCCGTTAGTAACGCGAGAAGGGGGGACGCAAAGCCTAATACCATACAAAGCGTTAGCGGAGTGTATGGAATAACGTCTTCTTTTACCATGTTCAGCCACTTTTCAATACTGCCTTTAGGCTCTATATTAAGTGTTCCGAAATATTTATTTATAGCTCCAAGGGCATCCTTGCTCGGAGCCAATATTTCATAGGACTTAAATACAGGTATCCCGTTAATTTCACTCCATCCTAAAGCCGAATGGACATGTTCTATTTTGGCTTGTCTATCAGACTTCATTAGGTATTCCAAAAAGCTATTTGGCTTGTGTTCGAAAAAAACGACCCCAAATTCAAGCAATTTCTTAATACCCGATGTAGTAAAAATAGAACGGTCAAAATTTAGAGAAACAATATTGCTGCCATTATCAAGCTCAACGCATACTTTGACCTCACCTGTTTCCATGCAAATGCTTTTGCCTTTTACTTTGATGTAACTTGAAACAGGTTCAAGCCAAAATGAGGTAAATGACCGGGATTTTTTATTACAAAGTTTACAAATCCCTTTTTTTGAAACAATGAATGGAAAGTCCGGGGCATTTTTACAGTACGCATGATATATTTCTTCATCGAGAAATATATTGTTAAGTGAGCTTAATACTGTCACAATGGCAGATTCCAAGCTACAATCAGCTTCGTTCTCCATTGGAATTCCTCCTTATATAGAATTTTCAAAGTTCAAGCAAAAATAAGATTTTTTTCAACTTGTATTGGTCATTTTCTTATCCCCCTTTCTTATTTGTAGTTTACCATTCATTGAAATCGCTGTAAATATGAATAATGCTGATTTTGAAATCCGGCTAAATTAGTACAATTTGCCAATCGAGCGGAGTTGAAACTCCACAACGAGCTTGTCCATGTAACATTTTCCGTATATTTCAAATTTGTGCAATATGCTATTTTTATTGCATTTCGGTAGTATTAGGGAAATTGATTCCTATTATTTTGACTTGTATACACTCCAAAAAAAATAAACGGAGTAGCTTTTCGCCTTGGCAAACAGGGCAAAAAGCTTTTTTCTCCGTTTCTCCGCTTAATCCTCATAGGAAAGACTTATAAATAATGTAATGCAGACAAACTACATGCTTTTTTGAGACCCGGTTGGAAAAACGGCGGCTATTTGTTGAGCGCTGACGTGACAAAACTCACATTCGCGCTTTTTTGAGCACTTTTGCATCCTGTTTACAAAATCTTTGCATGGGTGAAAATCCGTCGTTTTTGGCCTTGTTTTGCTATTTCTAGGGCGCAGGGAATCTGCCGCCCTAACATTTGCAGCTTCCTGCTTAAACTTTATTTTCAAACTCATAAGGAACAATATCCCATTTCTTACAGTACGGTGAAAGCGGATGTGTCAAAAGTGTTCCTTTCGTGCTTTTTAACGTAAAGAGTTTATTTTTTTGGTGCTGCAACAGTGTAAGTACTTCTGATTTCCTCTCCGTGTACGATTTTCCGCTTCCAAACGCTACAATTATTTTGTCACATTCCCCGGCTTCCTGCAAAATTACCGCATTGTTTACCTTATCGGAACTCGGTGTGTTATTCTCGTTTCGGCAGAAAATATTTAAAATGGATAAGGATGCAATCCCTAACCGCAAACAGTTATTAATACACTTCTGACATGTGGTATCAATACCGTTAGTAGCAGATGGAAATAACATGATAATCATTGCAGATGTACCGCTGTCGTTAAACGTTATTTTACGCAAATATAGTGATTTCCCTTCTTTGCTATAAAAATCCGCAATGTGAATATTAGTGGCCTGTTCCGTTAAGTTTGGGTTTGCCATTATAAAATTCCTCCTAAAATGTATTTTCTTCAAACACTTTTCGTGTCTCTGCATCTAAAATTAATTTATCTCCAAATATTTCAACCGCAAAATCATTATTGCGTAAGTAAAGGGCGTGAAAGACGATTAGGCTTTCACGCCCTTTACTCTGTATGGGTATGAACTGGCAATATTCAAACGGCGTATCTTTTAGCGGTTGGCTTAACCCCATATCATGGTATTTTTGCATATCCTGATGTGATTCAAGGTAATAGGCACAACCGCATTTTTTAAAATCATTGCAATCTAAGGACGCCAAAACTGATTTTATATATGCAGTCAGGTATTCTTTGGTTCTTTTGGGAATTGGAGCTGCCTCAAGCGCTGCCAAGCTTTCAATCTGAATCATTTATCTCCTCCGGCTGCGAGTCGTCGGACGGCACGACATATACAAAGTAATGCACGCACTGGCTCCTGCTAAAAACTGTTGTACTGCAACGGCGAACATCGTCATATCCTCCTTGCTCCTTTTTGGCTGACCACATACTCAAAAATGAGTATCACGCCTAACGTGCTTATAAATCCGAGAAAATAATACTGCATGATTTCATCCCCTTTCTGCTTCAATGAAAATTCTTGCGCCAATACGGAACCCCTGTCGAAATGTTTTTTGCAGTAGGTAAGCGTTCAAAGAGTTGGTACACTGCCGGTATTTTTCAAAGAGATTTCTCTGCTCCGCACTGAATGTTTGATTGAGCGCTTCAAAATTCTCGATCTGCTTTCGCATGTGATATTTATATCTGTTATCATTCTTTACAGCTTGCTCTGCCGGGAACAGCTTCCCGTTGTAAAGTTGATTAAGGACATTTTTCATTTGCTTCACCCCCTATGCAAAATAAAAGCTCCCTTACGCCTTCTCTGACGTAAGGGAGCAAAATGATTTGTGAATTTAGAAGTTTACGGTTCGTTTGGTTGAATCACCGTGAGGGCTTATACCGCTTTGCACGGTTACTAGAACGGGAATACAGGCGATCTGTTTATTGCCTTTGTAAATACCAAATATAATTGAGGTACACCCGGCTTTTACCCCTGACACTTTCCATTTTCCATTGCCAAGACCCGTTACTTTAGCAACATTACTGTTATTGGAAGAAGCGGCTAAGGTTATGCCATAACCGGTTAAAAGAGTACCGATTTCATATGTACTGTTTGGCGTAAGGAAATAATTCGTGGTATCAACGGTTAAAGTGCCTTTTGCCACCGGTGCTTGGCTTAATGGTTTCAGTCTGAGACCTTCAGAACTTCTGTATGCCTTAACACCCTTGCTATCACTATAAACAACAAGATCGGTGTCAAAAAATGTACCATTCCAAACTGAAGGGTCTCCTTGAATAATGGCATACTTTAAATTTTTACAATGAGCAAATGCAAAACCTTTAACTGTTTTTAATGCTGAATGCAAATTTAAAGAAGTTAATCCAGTATTTTCGAATGCATCGCCTTCAATGTAAAGTACACTATCAGGAATGGTTACAGATGTAATATCAGTGCGTCCTTCAAATACACTTGGCCCAATAACCTGAACACCATTAGGGATAATAACATTGCCGCCCTTACCAGTATACTTTTTAAGGATATTATCATTTGGTAATTCATACTGTACTTTTTTGAGTGTATTTAAATCAAGAATTTTACCCTTCCCAATAATAAAGCCATCAGAAGTTGTAGCATCATCTGATTTTAAGCTGTAATCATCTGTAGGATGAGGGCGACCATCATATAATACTGTAAGCTGATTCCCTACAATTTTGAAACTTTCATTATATCCATAATGATCTACAGTTCCATCTTCATTGATATACTCAATAGTATAAACACCATCTTTGTATAAGAGATTTACCTTCTTATACATAGGTTCAACATATGTGCCGTCTTCCCTATAGTAAGGAGCTATCCCCGGACTGGAAAAATCCTTCATAGTGCCGGGAAGGTCGCTGACTGCAAAAGCAGACATTTCAAAACACTGAGAAATAACCATAGTCAATGCCAAAAATAGGATCAATACTTTTCTATATGTTCTTTTCATTTTATTCCCACCTTTATTAAATTCAGTTAGGCTTTTCCTGCGATTCAGTATCGCTTTCATCCACTGATTCATTTTTCGTTGTGACTTTTTTATAAATCCAGTAGATTGCTAAAACTGCTGCCAAGGCAAGAATCACCCAACCTAACAAATACGCTGCTATTACGCCTAATGTAACGCAGACAGTAAAAATCATTCCCAGTGTAAAAAAGTTTGTAAATACAAAGTTAATCCGCTTGATGATAAAAACAAAAAAGAATACGCCTATTATGAACCCCACAATTCCCAATACTGTTTTCATATCTCATTACCTCCTTTATCCTTAATTTAGCCTTTGATTTTCCATCATTCCTTTCCTGAATAGCAAGTCGCTAATCCGACAATAATAAACTATAGTATGTACAACTAATTAAAACTATATCACGTTGAGATTGCGAATGCAATACTTTACGCTATGTATGGTGATTGAAATGAATAGTAACTATAGTGTAGGTAAAAGGATTAGGGAACTGCGAACGGAATACGGACTTTCTCAGGAAAAACTTGCTCTGCAGGCTGAAATCACGACTGCCTATTTAGGACAAATCGAGCGTGGAGAAAAAAATCCCACGGTTGCTACAGTTGGCCGGATTTGCGATGCTATGGACGTCGCTCTTTCTGATTTTTTCAGCAGCCGGATTTTCTCTGCGACGGAAGACGATGCCGTTCTGAAACAAATTGTCCTTGAGCTAAAAAAACGGTCTGCTGCTGAAAAGCAAGAAATACTCCAAATTATCCAACACGCATTGAAATTGAAAGAAATTTAGCTGCTACTCGTTTTAAATCAACCTTTCTAAAAAGCATTAAGGGCAACAGGTTCGGAAACCTGTTGCCCTTTTATGTTTTGTCTCCCGAACGGAGCTTCCCCAGTGAACACAAAGCGCAGCAACAGGCACACCTTTTTGTGGTGTGCTCTGTGTGTGCGCAGCGTTGCCGTGAGGCAATGTGTGAACGAAGAGAAAGCAGAGGGGGGGAAGACAACTTTACAAAATTATAATATATATTTTGAATCTTCAACGATACGTTTATGTTTAATAAAAATAGTTATCGCGCACTATGTTATTTATGAAAATATTTAAACTTTGTCTATTTCCATTGTAATGAGTCGTATTTGGTAATATAATACTTTCATATTGGGAATTTTATTAATCATTTATATAAAAAAATTTAAGCAGCAATGCAACTATTCAGGAGGGAAACTATGGATAAAGTTTTAGAAAGCGATGTTGTTGTTAAAAGTGAAGTAAATGAAAATCATGTATTTGTTGAAATCATTCAGAATAAATCATACCCTTTAGAAATTTTGAGAGAAGCTATAAGTAACGCACATGACTACAAAGCCACTGAAATGGAGATTATAGCAGCGGTAAAAACCATTAAAGGCAAAAGACGTTTGATAATTAATATTACTGATAATGGAACCGGTATGGATATTGATGGTTTAAAACGATTTGCAGGACTTGGATTTTCAGAGAGTTACGACAATAAGCAAAACAATAATGGTGCAGATCTCATAGGTGAAAAAGGACACGGTACTTTACTGTACTTTTTTAGTGATGAAGTTAAAGTTGTTACGAAAAAGAACGGAAAATGCTATAAAGCTGTCTGGAATACTCCTTGGGAAAAAGTTTGCAATGGAGAAAAACTTGAAACAGCAGTAACTATTTGTGACTGTTTAAATACTGATCACAGTACTTCTATTCAAATTACCGGTTATTCAGATAATGATTCATCAATGTTTGCTTTTCATAAAATGAGAGACTATATCGAATGGTTTACCAAGTTTGGCGCATTTGAAAATCAATTCAATGATCAATTTACTGATGTTCCAAAATCTTCACTAAAAGTAATAAAGCTTGCAGGAGTAGACAATAGTGATAATCCAGAACATATTTTCTTTGGCCATCCTTTCCCTAAAGAATCAAAAGACCTAGATAATTTATTTCAGGATTATTTACAAGATGCGCCCAAATATTACTGTAGACGAATAATTAAAAGAGGAACCTTACCTAACTATCCGGAGTATGCATGGCATGCAGTTATTTCCTTAGAAGGCGATTATATTAAAAGGGACTTCAATCCTTGTCTAGGAAAAAAGAAAGCAAAAGGATTGTATAATGTACAAGAAAGATACGGTATATGGTTATGTAAAGATTTCATTCCAATTCAAAGAAAGAACGAGTGGATTGTTACCAAAGGAAGTGAATACACAAGATATCACGCTTTTTTTAACTGTCAGGCATTTGTACTTACAGCTAATAGAGGATCTGTTGAAAGTACAGATTCAAAAATAATGCTTGATGTAGAAAATGTTATTAAACAATTAAAATCAGATGTTGAAAACAGTGTAGAATGGGAAAATTGGGATTGGTTAGAAGGCCAAGCGTCAGGAGAGAAAACAAGAGGTAGAGAAGAAAGTGATTGGAAACGTAGACTAGACAGAGTTAAAAGGAAAAAGTATACAAATTTTAATGGTGTCAAACTTTTAGAGCCAAAACAAGAGAGTGGCGTATATGCTCTTTTGATTCAAACTTCTCAACTGGATTCAAAACTTTATCCTTTCGAAATAGTCGATTATGATACTCACTCAGGCATTGATATTATTGTCAGAACATCAGATAATAGAAATCTTGGTCGAAAATATGACTATAAGTATTTAGAATTAAAGTACTATTTGGAAGATAGATTTAATCATTGTTTTAAATATATTTACGGAATTGTGTGTTGGCAAATAAGTGATAAAGTACTGAATGGTGAACCCGTTTTAGATGCACTTGACGAAGCTCGGCATTTGGTAATTAAACGACCAAGTAAGTCAGGAGAAACAACTACTTATTTCTTAGAAAAAGAAAATGATGCATATAGAATTCCCGTGTTTGTGTTGGAAACATATCTTAAAGAAAAGAAAGGTATAGTTTTCGATATATTAAGCGATATGTAGTATGAGCGTAGTTCATATTATGAATTAACAGTCTCTTTTAAATGGGGAAGCGTAAATTTTAAGATTATTTCGTAAACTTTGCATTTCGTTGTAATTCGTAGAGGTATATGATGAATGATAAAAATGTAAATGCTTTAAACAGTGAAGATGATGAATCGTTCGAATCACTTAGCAAGAGTATGCAGGAATCTTCAAAAGTGATTGCAGAACAAATTACTCAATTTTCAACTATTATGCAGGGAATTGTCAAAATAATTGTAGATTTAACTCCCAAAATAGAATTCCCTAAAATTGACCCGGAAGTAACTGAGCACATAAATTTTGTCATGGTACTTAGAAAACTTAAATGGCCATTATTTTTAGAATATGATAAAAATTTACAAAAGCAGATTATTGAGCTATATGCTGAAAAAGGCAATGATCATTTACATGCTGAAAAAATTAACGCTGTCATTTTTAACTACTGCGATGATAAGTTTATTAAGAAAACTTTCGATTTCTGGGCTAAATGTGGCCAAGTGAGTGAACTAAGGTTGCCTATCCTTAGAGAAGCTTTAGATATGCATCTGGCAGAAAGATATTATGCATCTACAGCTTTATTGATGTGTCAGTTATATGGGGTTGTAATTGAAATTTCACATTTTGCGCAAGAAAATAGCATTATAATCTCTAATGAGAATAAGAGAAAAATCGCACGACACTATAAAATGGACGACAAGCTAATAGACACTGAAAAAGGAAAATTTATTCAGTTATCTACATTACCTAACAATGGAGTTCTCTTGTGGGAAGCTACTGCTGAGTACATCCAAAATGAAATTCTTTGCTCATCTGATAGTAAAATAAGATGGAGTCAGCAACCATTAAGAAATAAAATATGTCATGGAGAGCAACTTAATTTTGGAACAAAAGAACATTCTCTTAAGGCGATTCTTTGCATAGATATTTTAATGAAATTGAGCAATGAGGTATATGAATTAAGCAAAATAGTCGGTGAAAGTGATAGTAACATTTAAGCAAGACCTGCCCGTTGCTGCCCGCTCGCAGTCCCGAAAAATGGCACAGACTTTTGAATGGTGCGAGGGATGTCCCAGCAAAGTGCAAGTCGCAACTGGCCGTCTGTGCCGTTTTTTGTGACTTGCTCGCTGGGATGGCGCTTCCCTTTCGCTTGTGCTTGCCCAGAACCGTTGAGTATTTTTTGTGGCAAGGTTAATCTTGCGCCGTTTATTGCTTTTGGTTTCTTTGAAAGAAATTTTCGCTCGTTCGTGGGTTATTCCTCGAACAGACCACCGGCACCAAAAATAGGGAGTACCCAAAACGGGTACTCCCTATTTTTTTGCGCTGATGGCCACAGGTGCCTTAAACCCGGTGCAGGTTGGGAGAAACACAGCGAAACCAATCTCCCCCGGATAAACGGGGGGACTCGCGGAACGCGGGCTTAGCGTGCCAACACCCAAGTCCGACCACCGGCACCACAAGGCCCACGAAACTTAATTGTTTCGTGGGCCTTTTCTGTTACGGCTCCCTTTGATGCAAACGTTTTTCGAAGGAGAACGGCAATCTGGGTTTATAGGAATTTCTGCTTATTAATCAAGCGTCCGATCTGGAAAAGGCGTTCTTCATCTGGCTGCTCAGTTCGAAGAGAATCTTGTCCAATGTATCGGCGGTTTCTTTTTTCAACATATCCGCGATTTCTTGATTAGCCTGTTCCCGAAGGGCGGCACGATTTGTCCTACTCGCTTCCCGTCGAAGCTTCTCGTCATATTGGTTGATCAGTGCATGTCCTTCGGACTGTACGGCAAGCTGATATCGCTCAATATGAAATACTGATTTACCGTATGATGCGTCCGCCATAGCGGCAATCATGCGGCTGGACCAGTAGAAATTGTCGGTTGAAATTTCCTTCGTTGTATTGGCAAGATAGTCCGGTGTTGCGGATACATTGGCATAAAATGGCACCAGAACATTAAAGACGTTGGATGCAAAGGCGATCCATTCTACCGCGCGGAACTCTTCAGGGACATCCGGGCGCATCTGGATCAAAGCCGTAAAATCGTTGCGGTTGATGCCGATCGGGCGGAAGATGCCTTTCATGGTTGGATCGCCGTGGCCTTCATAGGGATCATACGGCGTTCCCTGATAATGAGAGGACAGCGCGCATTTTACATCCTCCGGTGTAATCTTCTTCTCCGGCACCATGCACCAGGGCAGATCATCGGAACGCGGCGTGAAATCCGCTTTCGGGCCGTCCCATACTTTGGTGCGGGGGTTAAAATACCGCAGCATGAACCAGGCGCGCGGCGTATTGTAAACGTGATCCGCATCATCGTGACTTCCAAAAGCGTCTCTCGGATTAAGACTTCCGTCTAGTGATAGATCCAAATGGTTCTTCTCAATGAACTCCTGCATATCAGCTGAGCACATATAGTTTTTCTTTTCGGTAAGTGCGTCATCCAGATCAAACCGGTCAAGCCCCAGCTGATTCGGCATTACGACATAAACATCATCCGGCACCTTTCCGGCAATCCAGTGATGGCCGCCGATGGTCTCCAGCCACCAGATTTCATTGACATTCTGAAAGGCTATGCCGTTCATTTCATAGGTGCCGTATTTTTCCAGCAGGCCACCCAGCCTCTCAACCCCTTCACGTGCACTGTGAACATAAGGAAGTACAATATAAACGATATCCTCCTCGCCAATGCCGCCGGCTATTTCAGGCTGCCCGTCCTGTGACGGATGGTATTCGACCAGCGGATCCGCCCCCAGCACTCTGGGATTGGAGGTAATGGTTTCCGTGGCCGTCATACCGACATTTGCCTCATTCACACCGCTGGCGGCCCAGATGCCCTTGCCTTCTACGGCATTCGGCACTGCCGTAAACCGCATGGGATTTTGGGGCAGTTCGATTGCCACATGGGAAAGCACGGATTTGTAGATTGCGGACTGCTCCTCGGGATGAATCGTTACGAATTTTTTTGCGGTAAAATGACCGGAACCGGAATCATCGTTTCGTGCGATCATGGTAGAACCGTCATAGGATGCTTTTTTCCCAACCAGAATCGTTGTACAAGCCATAAGTATATCCTCGCTATTATAAAGTAGTAGTGTTTAGAGCCCCTCTCCAAGGGCCATATGTTTCATATCCTTTTAGAATCTTTACGATCTTTCCTTGCTGAACCATTTTTTTCTGTGAATCATTCCGCTTGCATTTTATCATATTTTGACAAACATTTCCATTGGTTCAGTTTTTATTCTACAAATGAAATAAAAAAGTTACAGCCGACATCTTAAAATGTACAGCTGCAACTTTTCTTATCATTTATTCCTTACATAACCTGCAGGCAACAAAATGTCCTGGAGAAACTTCGCGCAGTTCCGGACTTTCGCTTTCGCAGCCCTCAAAATTTGCAAAGCAGCGGGAGCAAAAGCGGCAGCCTTCCGGCGGATTGATGGGGCTTGGCACATCACCTGACAGAATAATGCGCTGCTTACGCTTCGTCGGGTCAACGGACGGAATCGCCGAAAGCAAAGCCTGCGTATAGGGATGAATTGGATTTGCGTACAGTTCCTGCTTTGATGCAACTTCTACCAGTTTGCCAAGATACATCACACCGACACGGTCGCTGATATGTTTGACCACATTCAAACCGTGCGCAATAAACAGATAGGTAAGGCCGAACTCTTCTTTCAGCTCGTCAAGGAGGTTCAGCACCTGCGCCTGAATGGAAACATCCAGCGCGGAAACCGGTTCGTCACAGACAATCAGCTTCGGCTGCACGGCAAGTGCGCGGGCGATTCCCACACGCTGGCGCTGGCCGCCGGAAAATTCGTGAGGGTAGCGGTTGCGCTGATGGTTTGCGAGACCGACACAGTTCAGCAGATACGTTACCCGCTTTTCAATCTGATCACTCGGAAGAAGGTTGTTGATTTTGATTGGCTCCGCAATAATATCGCCGATGGTCATTCTGGGGTTCAATGACGCATACGGGTCCTGAAAAATCAGCTGAATATCCTTGCAGTATTCGCGCCGTTTCGCCGGGGACAGTGTCGTAAGATCGTTGCCTTCAAACAAAATCTGCCCTTTGGTGGGAGTATACAGGTTAACCAGCATTTTCCCGATGGTCGTCTTTCCGCAGCCTGACTCGCCCACAAGTCCGAACGCTTCTCCCTTATATATCTGGAAGGAAACGTCGTCCACCGCTTTCAGCACAGAGGTCGGGCGGCCGAAAAAATCATGCTCCAGCGTAAAATATTTTGCTAGATTATTTATTTCAATCAATACTTCGCTCATGCTTCTTCGCCCCCCTGTTCCTGTGAATAATAAAGGAAGCAGCGTACCTTATGGCCGTCCTTTTCAATCAACTCAGGCATTTCCCTTTGGCAGCGCTCCATGCATCGGTCACATCGGTCAGAAAACGGGCAGCCCTCCGGCATATGCAGCGGGTCTGGAACCATTCCTTTTATCATATAAAGCGGCTCGCTGCTTTCATCTTCCAGACGGGGAATGGAGTTGAGCAGCCCAAGGGTATAAGGATGGAGCGGTTCGGCAAACAGGCTTTTTACGTCTGCTTCCTCCACAATCTGGCCGCAGTACATAACGATAACGCGGTCGGCCGCTTCCGACACAACTCCCAAATCATGGGTAATCAGCAGAACAGCCATGTTGAATTTCTCACGCATATGGTAAAGCAAATCCAGAATCTGTGCCTGAATCGTGACGTCAAGCGCCGTAGTCGGTTCGTCTGCAATCAGCAGCTCCGGCCGGCAGGCAAGCGCCATGGCAATCATAACCCTTTGGCGCATACCACCGCTCATCTGATGCGGGTAGTCATTGGCGCGTTCCTTAGGAGAAGGAATTCCCACAATCTCAAGCATATGTATGGTGCGCTCCAGCGCTTCCTTTTTAGAAAGCTTCATATGCGTCATAATGCTTTCCATAATCTGATCTTTTACACGGTACACAGGGTTCAGCGACGTCATCGGTTCCTGAAAAATCATAGAAATCTGATCGCCGCGCACCGCCTGCATTTCCATAGTATTCTTTTTTAAAAGGTCTTCATCCTTAAACCGAATTTCGCCTTGTGTCGTCTTTCCCGGCGGCTGCAGCAAACCCATAATAGACAGCGAGGATACGCTCTTGCCGGAACCGGATTCCCCTACGATTGCTAAAATCTCACCCTTGTCAATGGAAAAGCTGATATCATTTACTGCGGTTACAATACCGCGCTTTAATTGAAATTCTGTTTTTAGATTCTTAACTTCAAGCAACATATTTCATCACCGCCTTAATTCTTTCTGGACTTCGGGTCGAGCGCGTCGCGCAGACCGTCGCCCAAAAGGTTGAACGCCAGCACCGTAATGGTGATTGCGATGCCCGGAAAAATCAGTGTGTAAGGTGCGGTGAAAATGAAGCCCCTTGCACGGCCAAGCATATCGCCCCATTCGGCCTGGGGAGGCTGAACGCCAAGACCAAGGAAGCCGAGCGCCGCGGTGTCAAGCACGGCTGTTGAAATACCCAGCGTAGCCCTGACCACAATGGATGACATTACATTCGGCAGGATATGCCTGAAAATGATTCTGCCGCTGCGGTTGCCTATGACGCGTGCCGCCTGCACATAATCGTTTTCTTTTACCGAAAGAATACAGCCGCGCACGATACGCGCATATTCCGGAATAGAAACCAATCCGATTGCGATAACCGCCTTATCGATGCCCTTGCCAAGAGCCGCCATAAAAGCAATGGCAAGCAGAATGGACGGAATGGCAAGCATCATATCCATAATACGCATGATGATGGTATCCGCCATACCGCCGCGGTAACCCGCAATGGAACCAAGTACCACACCGATCGTAAGAGAAATCAAAACAGCGCTCAAACCGACAGTCAGCGAGATTCTTGCTCCGGAAATTATTCTGCTGAAAATATCACGGCCAAGCTGATCGGTACCGAACAAGTACTGCCCGTTCGGCGCCTGAAAGCTTTTAGCCATATTAGAGGCATTCGGGTCAAAGGGCATGAGGAACGGCCCAAAAAGTGCGACCAGTATCAGAAAGAGAATCGTCACAAGGCCCACCATAGCAGCCTTGTTGTCCCGCAGGGAATCCCACATTTCTTTCAGCTGAGATTCCGGCTTTTCCAAAATAACGGTTTCCTGAGAGGAAGACTCTGTTTTTGTTGCCTTTTGTTTCATTTCAGGTTAAACCTCCTTTTTGGAAAATTTGATGCGGGGATCAATAAATGCGTAAATAATATCCACCACAAGGTTGATCAGAACAAAGATCACAGCGATCAGCAGCACAACCCCCTGCACGACCGGGAAGTCGGATTTCAGAATGCACTGCACGGTGTAATTGCCGATGCCCGGCCACGAAAACACCGTTTCGGTCAGAACCGCGCCGCCCAGAAGGGAGCCGAGCTGAAGACCGATGACGGTTGTAACGGGAATCATCGCATTGCGCAGAGCATGATGTGAAATCACCTTACGCTCTGAAATACCTTTTGCCCGTGCGGTACGTATGTAGTCCTGGTTCATGGTTTCGAGCATACTTGAACGCGTCATGCGGGTAATAATCGCCATGGAATACATGCCGAGCGCAAGCGCCGGAAGAATCAGATGCTTGAGCGCATCGCCAAACGCCTGCATGTCGCCGAGCCAAATTGTGTCAATCAGATAAAGTCCGGTACCTCCGGTGGGCTGCAGCAGCGGGTCAATCCGTCCGCCGGAAGGAAGGATATGCCACATCCCTGCAAAAAGGATGATCAGCAGGATACCCAGCCAGAAGATCGGCATGGAAACGCCGATTAAGGCAAGAAACATACCGGCATGGTCAAAAAAGGAATTTTTCTTCACAGCGGAGATCACGCCGATCAGGATGCCGAACAGAGACGCGACGATAATCGCTGCAATCGCCAGTTCAATGGTAGCCGGGAAGCGGGCAAAAATCTCCTGTGATACCGGCGTTTTCGTGTAATAGGAAGTACCCAGATCGCCCGTTACCGCGCCTTTCAGAAAATTGAAAAACTGAATATACAGCGGCGCGTCCAAGCCATTTGCTGCCCGCCACTGATTTGCGGCTTCCACAGTCGCATGCTGGCCCAGCACAATGGGCGCCGGATCCGGGGAAAACACCCGCATAATCAAAAACACAATGATGGAAACACCGAGCAGAACCGGAATTAACATCAAAATGCGTTTTACAATATATTTGAACATGTTTTAACAACCTTTCGCTGCATTGTTCCAAAAATGAGTATTGCCGGAAGTCGCCCTTGACAACTTCCGGCAGGATAAAATGATTCAGCCAAATACAATGCGTTATAAAAACGCGATGTTCCGCCTATATCAGCTCTTGGATACTCCGGAGAGGAATACGTTGCCGGTCATATGATAATAGAAATCTTTTACATTACTTCTATAGCCGCAAAGTGTCTTTCCGTGTGAAATCGGGAGCCATACCGCATTTTCTGCAGCAAATTTTTCTGTATCGGTATAAATCTTGTTACGTGCGTCGCCGGCGGGAGTTGCTACACCCTTGGCAATCAAAGCATTGTAATCTTTATTGTTAAAACGTGATACATTCTGTGTCGGGTCCTGAACGGACATCAGGTTCATAAAGTTATCCGGGTCACCGTTGTCGCCTGTCCAGCCGTAGAAGCAGATATCATAATCGCCGGCTTTGACTTTCGCCTTGTAGGTAGTCCAGTCAAAAGCGTCTATGGTAGCGGTAACGCCGACACTCTTAAAGTAGCCCTGAATTGCTTCGGCAAGCGCCTGGCCGTTCGCGGTGTTGTACGGTCTCGGATTGGTATAGGTAATCATATGTACTTTTGTCAGGCCGGCCGCGGCAAGTGTGGCTTTCGCGGCAGCAGCGTCAAAGGAAGCCTGCTTGATGCTTGCGTCATAACCTTCCATGAAGGTCGGCAAAACAGAAGTAGCCGGTTCTGAATATCCCTGATAAAGGCTCTTGACCAGTTCCGGAACATTCACAGCCTGTGAAAGCGCAGTACGGACTTTTGCATCGTCCAGCGGTTTTTTCGTTGTATTGTAAGCCATGTAGTTGATGTTCATGCCGGGTGCTTCGTAAATTTTGTTGCCGCTGCCTTCAATCTGTTTGACAACAGTTGCATCGATGCCGTCAATCATATCGGCTTCACCGTTGTTGAGTGCAACCACTCTGGCGGAGTTGTCGGAAATGAACTTGAAGATAACGTTCTTCGTCAGCGCCTTGGTACCCCAGTAATTGTCATTGCGCACCAGCACAACGTTCTGACTCTTCGTCCAGCTTACAAAGGTATAAGGGCCTGTGCCGCAGGGATGTTCATTAATATTATTGTTGTTTTCTTTCAAAGCCTTCGGGCTGGCCATCGGAGCGCCCAGACTCATGGCAAGGTTATTGAGGAACGGAGTGCAGGCTTCTTTCATATTAATCTGTACAGTGTTCTTGTCAACAACCTTAACATCCTTCACAGAGCCAAATACAAAGCTTGCGTAGGACATGTCTTCGGTCACTTTGGGCGGTAACTGACGGTCGATGTTGTACTTTACCGCTTCCGCGTCAAAATCAGTGCCATCCTGGAATTTTACGCCCTCCTGCAGATGGAACGTATAGGTAAGGCCGTCTTTGCTGACATCCCAGCTTTTTGCAAGGCACGGTTCTACTTTTGTAGAATCCTTGGCATACTTTAAAAGGCCTTCGTAAATGTTAACAATTATTTTGGAGGATTCCCCGTCATCAACAAGTGCCGGATCAAGACCTCTCGGGTCAGCGCCCTGTGCAAAAATCAAGGTGTCCTGAGCAGCAGTCTTCTGGGCAGTCTGGCTGCCGGAAGCAGCGGTTGTTGATGTTGCCTCCGCAGTACTTTTTTTAGGGGCGGAGCAGGCGGTTACGCTGGAACATACCATGACAGCCGCCACAGCAAAGGCCAAAGCTTTTTTAAGTTTCTTCATAACATAAACCTCTTTTCATAGTGTTTTTAATACTGTATCAATGCAATGATATTCCTAATCAATCCTTTAAAACGTCAAAGCACGATAGGAAAAAATCAGGGCGCCCAACAGAAACCGTTAAGCGCCTTTGCTTTGTATCATATATTAACATTTTATTTACAAGTTTTCAATAGCAATATTTATCAAATAACAAATGATTTTGAACCGGGTAAATAAATAAGAAATAGTTTATTTAGTAAAGAGTCCCAGGGCTCAGTTAACAAGCTGCATACTTAAAAAGGGCGCTAGTAAGGCCGCCACAATTTTGTGCTCGGAAATGCAAAAAAATGGTTATAGGGCTTGTCGCATATGATAAACATTAAGCGAAGTTTAAAATGAAGGAGAAACAACACATTGTCCTCATAACCGTCTGTAAATTGAATTCAGCGCTTATATTTTCCGGTTATGCTACCTTCCTGCAAAATATGTCCTTCCATCGCTTTCAAAAGCTCTTGTTTTCTTGCACTGGAATCCAGAGGAAGAAAGCAATCAAGAACAAAAAAGCGGAATACATATCTGTGCATATTTCTGACAAATATAGGCTGCTTCGGGCCGCGATACCTGTTCTTACCCCATGCAATTCCCTGAACGGCGTTTCCAAGCTCCGGAATGGCCGCAATATGTGGAATGTTTTCGGGGATTTCTTTCATTTTCGGGATGTTCCAGATCAGCCAATGATTAAATTCGGGGATAAACCGGATATCCACGTCATCCATAATGATTGCTATAGAAACGGCGTTCTCGCAAAGATTTGCAAGCTGAAAATCAGGAGAACTGTCTCGGTCAAACCCGGTATACTTTATTGGAATGATTCCGCCGCTCTCAAAAGATCGGCTCGTTATTTTAAGATTTCTATTTTCACCCATTTCGTTTCGCCAGCCTCCGATTCTGCACATGATGCCCGCTTTGTTTTACGAGTTATGATATTTACATTTTTATTCTTTTTTGTTACCTGAAGTAAAAATATCAGCGTAAAAGCTTGCTCATTGCTTCACGATTTGCACGGGTCACCGAACGCACCAGAGGAACTTTTTTGGGGCATACTTTTTCACAGGCCATAGCCTTGCCGCACTTTGACACGCCGTCATTCCCCATAATTGCATCAAGCCGTTTTTCACTGTTTTCTTTTCCAAGAGGATGGTCATTCATCGTTACCACATGTGCGATTGCAGAAGGGCCAATATAGTTGCTTTCTGCTTTGCTTGTGCGTGGGCATGCATCATAGCAGCTGCCGCAGTTGATGCATTTCGCATAGGAATACATTTCATGCTGCACACTTTGCTTATATTTTACGTTTGAGCCGAAGAGTTCTTCCGTTTCCACCCAGTTTTTTACGCGAGTCAATGAGTTGGAGATCCGGCTTCTGTCAACCGTTAAATCCTTGATTACAGCGAATTTTTCCAGCGGCTCAAGAATGATCGGATTTTGCGGGGTGGACTCCCTCAAATCCGTTACCAGTGTAGAGCAGGACAAACGGGGCTTTCCATCAATCCGAATGGTGCAGGTACCGCACATTTCTTCCTTACAATTGCACTCATGGTGCACCGGTGCTGAGCCATTGTCGGGATGCTCTAACCGGATGAGAAGAGCGAGAACGGTATCATCCTTACCATATTCCAGTGAGAAGCTTTCCCAGTACGGTTTATCCTCCGGAGAGGCCTGCCGTTTAATCTTGAGATAGGCAGTTTTTTCATGCGACATGTTGATTCTTCCTTTCAATCTTAATTTTTTCCGTCCTGTGGACGCAGGATAGAAACATCAACCGGTTTATAATCAAGCGTAACTTTATCCGCAGCATTCTCATATCTTGCAACGGTTGTTTTGAGCCAGTTGGAATCATCGCGATTGGGAAAATCGGGTTTATAGTGTGCGCCTCGGCTTTCGTTACGAGCCAAAGCCCCGGTTACAATCGCCTCCGCTAAAACAATGCAGGGACGAAGCTTTCGTATTGCGATAACTGAAGTGTTGGCCCATGTGCCTTTATCAGGACATACAATATGCTGCCAGCGTTCTTTCAGCTCTTGAATTTTATGCAGAGCATTTTCCAAATTAGCGTTATAGCGGACGATTCCTGCATTTTCGGTTAAAACCTTTCCAAGTTCCTTTGAAATCGTTTCTGCGTTTTCGCTCCCGTTTCGTTCCAGATAGCCGGCCATTTCATTCTCACGGTCCGATATGATTTTTTTAACCCACAAGTCATCCTTCGAGCAGGCAGCTTGCGGCAGACTCCTATTCTCATAGTCTCCGATCATTGTCTTTGCTGCAATATAACCGCTGTAAGTTGCGGAAAGCAGGGAATTACCGCCCAGACGGTTGCCGCCATGATACATAAAATCGCATTCCCCGCAGGCATACAACCCTTTTGCCTGCGTACGGTGTTTTATGTCAACATAAATTCCGCCCATGGCATAATGCGGCGCAGGATAAACCTTCATGGGAACTTTTCTCGGATCATCTCCGCTGAATTTTTCATAGAGGTCGATTACATTTGACAGCTTTTGTTCCATAACATCTTTAGGCAGATTTGTGATATCCAAATACACCTGCTTTTTGCCGTCAATCCCCAAGCCCATTTCGTTTACCACTTGATAAATGGCTCGTGAAGCGAAATCACGCGTTACGAGGTTACCTGATTCCGGATACATTTCTTCAAGGAAATACCACGGTTTCCCGTTGCGAAGTACCCATAGGCGGCCGCCCTCGCCGCGCGCGGATTCACTGATTAACCGGGGCTTATCTCCCTGCGCCATAGCGGTAGGATGAAACTGGACAAACTCGGGGTTTGCAACCGGTATTCCCTGCAGCATCAGCTGCCCTGCTGCAGCCCCGTTCGACAATACGGCATTCGTCGACCACCCATAAAGGCCGGCGTAACCGCCTGTTGCGATAATAAGCGCAGCACCGGTATAAGCTTCCATTTTCATTGAGTAGATATCCTGAGCGACACAGCCATAGCAGTATCCGTTTTCGTCCAGTAAGGCACAGACAAAGTCTTTGCCGGAGATTCTTTTAATCAACCCTTGCTCTTCATAACGGCGCACCTGCCCGTCGAGTGCATTGAGCAGTTGAGCGCCTGTCATGGTATCCGCATAATGTGTTCTGCGGTATTTTGATCCACCGAAAAATCTCGTATCCGGCGAGCCGTCATCATGGCGGTTAAAAGCAACACCGATGCGGTCATACATTGCAACAATATCGGGTGCAAACTTGCACATATCCATCACAGGCTGCTGGTCTGCCAGCCAATCTCCTCCGGCAACAGTCTCAGCAAAGTGTTTCATCACCGAGTCGTTTTCACGCGGTTCGGCGGCGTTGATTCCTCCCTGAGCCATACAGGAGGCCGAGCGTATCGATTCATAATAAGAGAGCATGGTGACAGAAGCTCCGGATTCTGCCAGCATAACAGCGGACATCAATCCCGAGATACCGGTTCCAACAACGATTACTTCAAGCATTTGGTTTCCTCCAATTTTAAAGGAATAAGATAACAATCTGTATCATGGAAAATACGGCGATGATCCATGACAGTATCTTAACAACAAATTTTGTCTTCGGTGACACGCTGATCCCTAATGTAATGCACGCATTCACAAATCCATTTGCTATGTGAAATGAACCCAGCACTGCTGCCAAGACACCAATTATGCCCATAGCCCCCGAATGTGACGCAGTTTCTCCGGCAGGTGACATCAGAGCGATAATCACAAACGTTGCTCCAAGCGCGGAAAGAATCTGTAAGTAAATGAAAGCCTTTTCTTTGAACATCTTTGTGATATTGAAATCGGTTGAGATGGCAAAGTATACTCCGATCATGCCGTGAATCATGATGAATCCGCATAATATGAATAAGACAGCATCAAATACGGGGCTTGGTGATTGCTTTAATGCCTCTAATATTGCAGACAGGTGTTCGGCTCGTCCGGAGCTGTTTCCGGCAAAAACCGCGCCGATGTCATTGGAGTGATTTGCAATCGTGAAGACAACCTGATAGATGCCCCTTGCGGTAAAAAGCAGTATAAATAAGAATCCGATGATTGAAAACACTTCCCGCAAAATAAATGTGGTAGGAAATTTCTGCTTATTTGCTTTTTTAATAGAGATTACCTCCTTTATCTGAAAAGAATGATATTTTAGACTGTTACATTCCTCTGATTAAGATTTCTCTAAAATGTCTGCCGTCAGCATGGCTGTGACTTTTTGAGCTCTTTCGCTGAAATCCGGTGCATCGCTGAACGGGATGACATATTCTCCTACTAAATCGGTGTGATACATGCCGCCATGCGCTCCGTCGAAACCTCTGCGGAAAAACTCCTGAACAAGGTCTGCATTATTCTCCACTTGGCCGGCACAAGTAATCAGCAGCGCCATGCGTTTCCCATTAAGCAGCGAGGTATTGGAGAGACAAATGTGCCGGTCAACAAGGGGCTTGATCTGCGCTGTAAGATCGAAGGAATACAACGGTGACGCGTAAATAACAGCATCTGCTGAAAGAATTTTCTCAAAAACAGAATGTGCGTCATCCTTCTGAATGCAGCCGGGTTCCTCCGTTTTGGACATACATGCATAGCAGCCAAGGCAGCCGTTAATTTTATAATCAATGATGTTGACTCTTTCTATCTCACGCCCCTGTGAAAGCATCGTTTCTTCAAACATTTTAAGGGCTTTGGCGGTTTTACCGTTTTTCTTCGGGCTTCCCATTATGGTTACTATTTTCATAATCATTTTTCCTCCATCTTTTTTATTAGGTTACTGCACCAGTCAACCACAAATTGATAATACTCAATTCCATAAATCATCGTGGAATATCGAAAATAAAACTGGTTGACATCATACTTTCCGGCAACTTCATCTGTCTGATCACTTAGCCGCTTCAAGACGGGTTCAACTTCCTTAATAAGTGCTTTTAAATTCGTAATTGCATTCTTTCTAGGCAGCAACTCATAAAAGAAAATTTTCACTAAGTGATCCTGCCTTGACTTAGCAAAAACAATCGGTTCTTTGAGCCATTTCATAAAAATTATCCTTCCATCCTCATTGATGGAGTACATTTTTTTGTATTTACTCCCTTCCACAATTTCACGTGAGCGGATTAATTTTTTTTCCTCTAACCTTTTTAAGGCAGGGTATATGCTTCCAAAGCTAGCGTCAAAAAAATAGGAAGTGGAGGTTGACATCCAATGCTTTAAATCATAACCGCTCATTTCACAGGCCATTAAAAAACCAAGAATGATGAACTCTAACATTTTTATCCTCCTTATATCGTTTATATATATATCGATTCGATATATATTATAATAACATTTTTTTATTTGTCAAGGAATTTTAAAAAAGCATTGCATTACGAAACAAAAAATTTAGAATGTATTTGCTTTTGAGATAGCAAGGTAAAGTACCTTTGATAAGGCAGACTGTGTTTAAAACTTAGGTATTAACAAAGCCGATGGGTTGAATGATTCTTCAAATCATTCAACCCATCATGTGATTCAAGTTCAAAATATTCGGCTAAGCTGCCAATATAAAAAATGCCTCTATTAGTTTATCATTTTTTAAAAGTGATGACTTGTACATAAGAGTCATGGATTGACTTGTCGACCTTAAAACCGTTTTTCTGAAAATTCGAAATCATCTCGGCAGATGTATAGAACCGCGATTCCACTTTAGACAAGGAAAATATACCATTCACACATTTTTGAATCACCCAGGGCAAACAGGGGTCACAGATGTACAGTTTACCGGCTGGCTTAAGTACCCTAAAAGCTTCCTGCCGAAAAATTTCCTGATTCGGGAAATGATGATACGCCATACACACAGTAATAATATCAAATGAGTGATCAGCGAAAGGCAGGGACGCGCTGTCTCCGAGTTGAAAAGTCATTTCAGGGCATTTTTTCCTTGCTTCGTCAAGCATTTGGCTGCTTACGTCTATTCCAAATCCGTTTATCTTCGCTTTTGAAGACAGACGATTCAAAATAGTTCCTGTGCCGCATCCAACATCTAAAACGCTGTCGTTGTCATTTACAAGAACCGAACCGATAAGCTTACGATAAAAGGGTTCACATAAATGGCCTTCAAAGCCATTGTCATACTTATCTGCTCGATGATCAAACGAAATATAATCACGCATAATATCATCACCTCATGTTGTATTGGTAGAAATGAAACAGGTTCCGCTTCTGCAATTATTTTTTACGCTTTGGCATTGTAAGTCTGTAGCTGTGTTCAATCAAGCTGTACAGTTCGTCAACCGGCACATCGCTGGCAAGACGTACCGTGTTCCAGTGCTCCTTGTTCATATGGTAAGCCGGCGTTACACCATTATATACTTGTCTGAGAAAATCAGCACGGCTCGGGTCGCACTTAAGATTGACACACAGCCCTTCACGTTCATAAATAAGGGCAAAACTTTTTTTGTTTGACCGATGGCGCATAACAGTCCAGGCGCCGTCTGAATCCGTAATATCATCAAATGGATAGTCTTCGTAGGTATCGGGGTATGCCAGACAATATTCAATAAGATCACGGCGATTCATAGATTTAACGCACCTCTCACATTATATTTGGTATGACTTGGTTTCCATTCGCAACCTGATTATTCTCAGAAACCCATGATTTTTCTTTGAGTAAGGGACAGTCAAAATCCCTGCTAGCCCATATTCTTATGCGTAGCGGTGCGCATGCAAACGGTAGTGTTACTCGTCCGAATCAACTGCGCCAAAGTAATTAGGGGGCTGCTTCGAAACACCTTTGACTTGGAACACTTCTATTCTTTTGCAGCTTTTTGAAACAATACATTTGTTCATCGGCATCCTTAAGAATCTTTTGGAAATTTAAACTGCCTCCCCGAAAAATGCTGTACCCATAAGCGATCGTTGGTAAATAGCTGTTGTTTTTGCGTTCTTCTGCAAGAACATTTGTCATACTCCTTAGTTGATATTCAATCCGCTCTTGTTTTGTTTCCCTGCAGATGATATAAAACTCATCTCCTCCGGCACGATAGCAGGTATAATTATTATTTAAAGATTTCCGTATAATTGCCGCCACTGCTTTTAGTACAGTGTCTCCGTAATCATGCCCATAAGTATCGTTAATGCTTTTAAAATCATTGAGATCAAGAACAATGACGGAAAATGCCTTTCGTCCCGTCATCTGTTTTGCCGCTTTCTCAAAAGCAGCTCGGTTATAGAGTCCGGTCAGCGTGTCAAAGCTGCTGTCAAATTCGGAAAATAAGAGAAAATACAGAAGGAGAGCTAACGTTACACAATGCCAGGAGGAATAAACCGCAGGAAACACAAGTTGAATACTTGTGCCGGCAACAGTAAAAAGCGATAAAGCAATCATTTTCCCTTTGATTGGATAATGATGAATTTTACTTGTATTGAGAGTGCTGATAACGAGAAATATTAAATTGATAATATAAATCACAACAAAAATAAAAAAGGAATTACCCCGTTCGTAATGGTTGCTTATGTCAACATAAAAAATCAATTTGAAAACAGGTGATAAAACAGCGGCAACAATATTAATCAAGGACGGAAGCAATAAAAATTTGTGTGCTTGAAGAATTGTAATGTCGGAAATAGCGATTAAAGCAAAAGGGATGACCGGAGTAAGAGCGAAACCAACCACATTGCAGCAAATATTTAAGCAGCGCAGTCCAGCGTTACCATTCCCAGCCAGTATCGTCCCTGCCTCAGACAGAATAATAATTACAGTAAGCACGATTCCGAATAAAAATGGCTTTTTACGATAGTTGTTCAGAATATTGCTGCCGCGTAATAATACGCACAAAAAAAAGAGAGCAATAATGTCTATAAAACTGGTAGCAATATAAGCATTTATAATATTCATCATTAAAAATTCCTTTTTGCATCTAACTAATTTTCACGCCTCATTACCCCATTATATAAATAATCTGACTTTGCTCTCAACGAATGTCATAAACATTAAGCAAAGTTCGTTCGCGCTCTCCAAAACACTGATTACTGATCTTATGCGAAGCTCAAAGAGTCATCTGAACTGCAAATTAATCTAATAAGGGTTGGATTTATCTTTGAGTATAAATCCAACCCTTTAAAAATACAATACCTTAGAATAATCCGTGTTGCCTTGCAGAATTACCGTTCTCTTTTACACCGTTCTGTACAGTCAGCCTGACCGACGCATGGGTAAGAAACTTGTTTTTGCTGTCGTAAACATCAATCATAATATAGGTTGCTCCGGGCTTTACGCCGGTTGCTTTCACGTTTCCGTTTTTCAGTACGGTCACACTGGCAACTCCCTTGGTGGAAGAATATGCCTTCATCGTAGTATTTGAAACACCGGTCAGCTTTACGCCGATTTCATAGCTCTTTTTCGGCGACATGGTATAAGTCCTTGTGTCCAGCGTGATGGTGCGCGCCGCCTTCGGCAGCAGTACATAATCGGAGCAGTGGCTGATCTGCACGGTTACATTTCCATCCGTGTCTACGGTGTAGGCGTCTTTCCCCAGTGACTCAATTTGCTTTGTGGTTGGATTGTAGTAATAAAAGTAAAGCGTCTGCCCCGGCTGAAAACCCTTTTCCAGCGCGGAGAATTTCACGCTTGCTACCGACGGTAGCAAACCACTGTGGTCAAAGGACAGCACCAAGCCCTTGTTGGACGGGGTAATCACATTGACCTTCGGGACTTCTGTGGTAAGATGCACGCTCATCGCGATATTGACGTCTTTTACCGGAACGGTGGATTTTGCAAGGTCTTCGCCCTTGAAAGTCCAGCTGTAGGCAAGCTGCTGGGTATCGGCATCCTTGATTTTAATTGTCACATCGGTCCGGTTTTCTTTTGCCGCCTCAAGGATTTCCTTGTTTGCGTTAATAGTAACCGCAGCGCTTCCAAGAGTATTTTTTGCCACTTCGGTCGGCACCGTTACAGTCAGATCAACGTCCTTTTTTGCGGTCAGCTGCTGCACGATTGCCTCCGTGGGTACATTAATCGTAACGGCTGTTTTTTTCGTTGTATCTACCGTACTTCCGTTTGTGGAAGTTGGGGTGTTGTCAACGGTAACGCTCGGAACTGTGGTTTCGATACTCGCTGTATTCCCACTCGTGCTTACGCTGTTCGGCTTTGTGGTTACCGTTGCAGTGTTGCCTGTTGTATCCACTTTTGTTTCAGTCTTACCGGTGTCTGCCGCTGAGGACGAAGAAGCGCTGCTGCTTGAACTGCTGTTATTAGAACCCGAGCTTTTGTCTTTTACGGTTACTTTGATTTCCGGTGCGCTCACCGAACTGCCCAGGACATATCCGCTGTCGACATAGCCGCTGTCAAGCACAGCTGTTAAGGTGTAGGTTCCCGCAACATTTGACTGATAGGTGCTGTGCAGCCATTCGGTTACTTTCACCCAAAGTCCGCCGAGTTCATTCCCCACCGCTTTGATTTTGCCCGGTAGACCCAAAGCGGAAAATTCTGTATTATAGGGTACAATTTTTGTTGTATAGTCCAGAAGGAAAC
>JAEWUH010000020.1 GCA_023397245.1 Bacillota bacterium
TCCCGGTATGGGGGGCTTGCCGATATATGGCAGAAAGAACTGATAAGGTTCAAATTTGCATACCATAACATCGGGGTTCAGTTCCGCGTTGAGGGTACGGATCAAAGGATGAAGCACAAATATTCCGCCGTGTCCCTGAATGACAATGATTTTTTTAAATCCCTGCTCTTTTAAACTGTATACAATATCTTTCAACATCTGATAGAAGGTATCCGGATTCATCCAGACACTTCCGCGCTTTCCCATGTGTTCCCTGCAGGTGCTGATCGGAAGGCACGGCAGTACGTACGCATTCAGTTTTTCGCCGATTCTGTCCGCATAAGCCTGCGCAATGATTACATCCGTTGAAACAGGCAGATGATGCCCGTGCTGTTCCACGGATCCGACCGGCACAATCACCGTTTCCGGATCAAGCTCCCCCACTTCATCGATTGTAAGTTTATATGACAATTAAAAAGTCTCCTTTCACAGCGCAGAAATCCCCTGTAACATGAAGCTACAGAAGCTTCGCTCCCGCATCGCGATCCACATACAATGCGGAACCCGAATGGCGGCGCAGCGCAGTCGCCGGGCATCCGGTCGAAATCGGATCATGTACCGTTTTATAAACGGCATCGGTTTTTGTGCCGCCCGGGACAATCGCCAAGGTCTCCGGGATGGAAAGCAGCATGGACATTGTCAGCGTAATCGCGGTTTTCGGAACATCGTCAATCGTTTTGAAACACCCGTCGTTTACCTGCTGATTGCGGCAGGTATGGTCAAGGGTGACGATTTTAACCCTTCTGGGATCCTGAAAATCAGCGGTACCGGGATCGTTGAAAGCCAAATGACCATTTTCGCCGATTCCAAGGAAAACCAGATCCGGCGGATTCTTCGCAAGCAGCTTTTCGTACTCCTGCACTGCGGTTTCAGGATTCACGCCCGGTTTTTGAATATAATGAACGGTTTTGAAAGGCAGTCTTTCAAAAATTGCTTCTTTCAGGAAATTCCCGAACCTTTGGGGCGCATCCATATCCAGTCCGACATACTCGTCCATATGGTATGCGTTTACTTTACTCCAGTCGACATCCTGGCTGCAGAGCTCTTCCAAAAATTCATTTTGGGAAGGGGCGGCCGCAAACACGGCGGTCGCCTCTCCTTTACGTCCGATAATTTTGCGGATGCGTTCCGCCGCATCGGCAGCGGCCGCTTTTCCCATTTCTGACCTGCTGTCATACACGGATACTTTCATCATTTCTATTTGAAATTCCTTTAACGTATTCAAAGTCGATCTCTCCTTATATCTTCCTTACATTTATCAATTTTCCTTTTTCGCACCCAGGTACGCTTCCAGGATGCACTTGTCCTGCAATAGTTCGTCGCCTGTTCCCTGACAGGTAATTTTACCGTTTTCGAGTACAAACGCATAATCCGTTATAGACAGGGCTTTTTTCGCATTCTGTTCAACAAGCAAAATGGAAATCCCTTTGTCCCTGATCTGCTGAATAATTTTGAAAACGTTTGATACGATCTTTGGTGCCAGGCCAAGGGACGGCTCATCCAGCAACAGCAGAATCGGTTTCGCCATCAGTGCCCTTGCAATCGCCAGCATCTGCTGCTCACCGCCGGAAAGCGTCGCGCCGTACTGTTTTCTGCGTTCACCTAAAATCGGGAACAGCTCATACTGTTCTTCCAGCATTTTCCCAATCTCTTTATGATCTGCATTCAGATAGGCCCCCGCAAGGAGATTGTGCTCCACTGTAAATTCCGGAAAAATTCTTCTGCCCTCCGGCACATGAACAATGCCGGCTTCCACCACTTTATTTGCCTTTTTGGGCAGAACCTTCCCTTTGAATTGAACCGTTCCCGAATAATCCGTTAAGGCAGAAATACCCCGCAGCATACTGGATTTACCGGCGCCGTTGGATCCGATAATGCTTACAATTTTTCCTTCTTCCATGCTGAAACTTACGCCCTGCAATGCTTTGATCCGGCCGTAGTTTACACACATGTCCTGAACTTCCAACAGGCTCATGATCTATTCCTCCCCCAAGTATGCTTTCAGAACCACAGGATTGTTCTGAATTTCTTCTGGAGTTCCTACTGCGATGTTTTTGCCAAAATCCTGTACATAAATTTTCTGACAGATATTCATAACAACGTCCATGCGATGTTCGATGATAATCAATGAGGTATCAAACTTAACAAGCATATCCTTGAGGAACTCAACCAGCTCCATGCACTCTTCCGGATTAAGCCCGGCTGCAGGCTCGTCCAGCATTAAAACCTTGGGGTTCATCGCAAGCGCTCTTGCAATTTCCAAACGTCTCTGGAGTCCGTACGGCAGGTTTGACGGTTTTTCCATTGCAAGGTCCGCCATACCTACCGTTTCCAGACAATGCATTGCTTCTTTTGTAATTTCTTTTTCATTTGAAAAACTTCTTGGCAATTTAAAAACCGCTTCGATCATGCTGCATTTTGCTTTATAGTCGCACGCAACTTTAACATTATCCAGTATGTTCAAAGTAGAAAACAGTCTTATATTTTGAAACGTCCTTCCTATGCCGCTCTTTGCGACGCAGTCCTGCGACAAATTGGTTAAATCCACGTTATCCAGAACGATGGAGCCCGTGTCAGGTACGCACACCTTGGAAATCAGGTTGAATATTGTGGTTTTCCCGGCTCCGTTCGGGCCGATGATAGCCACAACTTCGCCCTTTTCCATTTCCATGGAAAAAGAAGACACTGCCTGAACGCCACCAAACCTTTTGCTGATATTATCAACCTTTAGCAACGCCACTGCGGTCACCCCCTACCTTTTTGGACTTCCCGGAAAAGATTTTCTTCAGTCCTTTTATTGAGAATTCTTTTTCACCCAGCAGTCCTTGAGGTCTGAAATTGATAACGAGAAGGATCAGTACCGTATACAGAATAATTCTTGCTTCCGTTGCAAAGCGGAAAGCTTCCGGAAGAACAGAAAGCAGAATGGCTGAGATTACCGAACCTGTCAGGCTGTTTACGCCGCCGAAGAACAGGAAAATTACCCACTGGCTGGACTGCGCCCATCCGAACATGGTCGGATCTATGTAAGACATATAGAATGCGTAAAGAGCTCCCGCATAACCGGCAATCATGGATGAAAACAAATAAACTTTAAGCTTGTGATTAAAAACATTGATGCCGAAAGAGCTTGCTGCGAGTTCATCCGTCTTAATGGCAAGGCTCATGCGCCCGTAGCTGGAATTCTTGAAGCAGGCAACGATTGCCACAACAAAAATCGCCGAAATGATAATGGTGGTTGAGTCTACATACTTCGGAATATTGCTTAATCCGCCTGCGCCGCCCGTTACTGTGCTGAACTGGCGCAGTACAGCTTTAATTGCTTCGCCCATACACATCGACATCAGTGAAAAATAGTCTCTCCTCAGCTTCAGTGTCGGAATACCGACAATCAGCGCGACCAATCCGGATATCAGAACACCGATCAGAATACACGGAATCAGCGGCATGCCGAACTGAACCGCGCAGATACCGGCAGCATAGGCGCCGATTGCCATATATGCAGCCTGGCCGAAGGAGAACAGCCCCGTCATACCGGTTAAAGGGAATATGCTTACTACTTCCAATACAGTAATTGCTGTGAAAGTAATAAGGGAAAGCATAAAACTTGACATCAGTTCAGCCTCCTATGCTTTCTCTTGAATAAGCTTGCCGCTAATTCCCTGAGGACGTACCAGCAAGAATAGAAGAGTAACTGCAAAAACGATAGCCGGTGTAATCACGTCCCCGAACATCGTAGTAAGAATGACTTCTACGATTCCAAGGAGAAGAGCAGCCGCGCAGGCCCCCTCCAGTGATCCCAGGCCGCCGATGACGGAAGCAACAAATCCTTTTACAACCATATCGCCGATAAACGGGTCCACCGTGAAGTTTACGCCTAAAAAGATACCGGCCATGCCGCCCAAAGCACCAGCCAACATAAAAGTGACGATGATGGACTGGTCTGAATTCACGCCCATCAGCTTCGCTGTATCTTCATCCATTGAGATCATACGCACGGAAAGCCCAAGTTTTGTTTTCTTAATAATGAGCATTAAAAGCGTCAGCGCAACAGCACAAACCACAAAAATGGTAACGTCTGTTTTAACGATTATCGTGCTGCCGATATTAAATGTGGCATTTTTAAAAAATGGAGGGATCGAATAAAAAGTCGTACCGAACAGAACCGTCAAAACATTTTCAAAAAGGATGCCTGCCGTAATGGAGCTGACAAAGTAAAAGAGATGCGGACTTTTACGCTTCCGAAGATTCCGGAAAGCGATACAATCAAGAAATACTCCCATAGCCGCTCCGACCACCGCGGTCAAAGCAACAGAAATGAACGGATTAAGCATCAGAACTCCTGAGAAATAATAACCGGCAAATGCGCAGATACTGATCAATCCGCCATGCGCAAAGTTTGAGAATTTCAATACTGTGAAAATTAGTGCAAATCCAACCGCAATCAGCGCGTAAACCGCGCCTCTTGAAAGGCCGTTAATCAATTGCTGTAGTATGAAAGCCAAATCCATTTCCTCCTTCTTATTGAAGTATGTAACTATGCGGGTTTTAACCCCGCATAGTTACTTTTTCGCCTATGTTCAGTTTGATTTGTAGTAATCGAGAAGCTTTACCTTCTTGCCCGATTCATCCCACTGTGCAATATAAACGCCCATACCGACCGGTCTGTGAGTTTTCGGATCAATGGTAATATTACCGGAAGCAGTTTTTACATCGGTGGTTTTTGATTCAATCAGGCTGTTTACTTCCTGTGAATCCTGCGGGTTCTTTGCAAGCTTTAATGCATTTGCAATGATCTTGACATCGTCATAGCCAAATGCAACATTGGTCAGCGGATCCACATTATTATTCGCTTTCTTATATGCGTCGCTTAAGAATTTGGTTTGATCGGACTGGAAGTCGACATTATAAATGAAATACAGTTTATCCATGGAAGTTCCTGCCACAAGGGTGTTGAATGGTGCGGTATACGTATTGTTGCCTATAATCATACCCGTATATCCGAGCTGGCGGGCCTGCTTATACGCAAGCGCGTTCTGCTGTACATAAGCCGGAATGAAAATCGCGTCCGGATTAGCGGATATAATCTTTGTAAGCTGTGCTTTATAGTCCTTCGTATCGGATGTAAAGGATTCCGACGCCACAACCTTTATTCCTTTTGACTCAACATATTTTTGGAAAGGAACGGCGTGTGTTGTCGAATAAGCATTGGAACTGTCGTAAAGAATTGCAACGTTTTTAATCTTCAGCTTATCGATGGAATAAGCCGCGATTGCCTGAGCCTGCTGGTTGCAGCTTGGCTCTGCCAGGTAAATATAACCCCACGGCTTGTTTGCCTTTTCATTTGTTGTTGCACGCTCGTCCATAAACTGCGATACAATCGGGACTTTCTTGTTTTCCGAAATCGGAGCCAAAGCTATACCGATATTGGAAAGGCCCGGTCCGACGACGGCAACTGCCTTATCCTGATCCACCAAACGGTTGTAAGCCGTAATCGATTCGTTAACATCGCTCTTTATATCATAATGAACAACCTTGAGCTTTTTCCCATTGATTCCGCCGGCATTGTTAATCTCATCTATAGCATAGTTAATTCCCCACTGGGTGGCCTTGCCTGCCGATGCCATATTTGAGCTTAAGTCAAGCAGCGAACCGATGACGATTTCTCCGCTGCTGTTCGATGTCCCTGCTGAAGCTGCCGGCGCAGCCGAACCTGCAGTTCCCTGTGACGGCGTTGCCGCTGTTTGTGCGCATCCTGCCGATAAAGCCATAGCTCCCGCAAGTAACAATGCCAGCCATTTTTTAGATTTCATTTTTATATGCCTCCCATTTAAATTTTTTGACTTTTCTTTTTCTTTATATAAAAATCTACAAATAGATTTTCCCCTTACTTTTTGATTTCTCTGACCGTAAACCTTTCCACAATTTCCGGTTCGATTTTTATACTCGAATCGGACAACGCATTTCCTTCAATTTCGGCCAGCAGGATGTTGCCTGCAACCATACCGATATTGACTGCTGCACAGCGAACCGTCGTCAGGGCCGGTGAAAACATCGACGCAAACGGAATATCGTCAAATCCGATAACGGAAACATCTTCAGGAACCCTGATATTTCTCATATGAAGTTCCTGAATGAATCCAAACGCAACCATATCGTTTACGCAAATCACTCCGGTTGCATCACATTTTTCATTCACAAACTTCTCCGCCATTTGTCTTCCTACCAGACTCTCGTAAACGAACGCATCATTTTCGTGCTCCGCATCGCCTTCAAGCACAATGGGATCCATATGGCTTTCGCTGTTTGTGGCCAGTGTGCTGATATACCCCTGATAAATCTCGCTTCTGGACCATCTGGTGATCGGTGTTGTAACCAAAGCTATTTTTTGGTGACCTTTACGGATCAAATACTCAGTTGCAACCCTGCCGCCCTGCCGGAAATCAAAGTTAATGTTGCTGCAGTTGATATCCTTGATTTTTTGATCCAGCAAGACAAAATTCATGCCTTTTTTCGCGAATTCCGTAACATTTTGATCTGCAACCGCAGAAATGATTACCCCATTCACTCTTTTGTCAAACAACAGGTTCAGATATTTCTTTTCCATATCCGTATCTCTGAACGTATTGCAAAGACATATGGCATAATTGCTTTTCTGGACTGCCTTTTCGATTCCCAAAATTGCCTGCGAATAGAACGGGTTGGAAATATTGGGAACTATGATGCCGATTTCCTTGTTTGAAGATCCTTTCAGACTCTGGGCAATCGAATTCGGCGAAAAGTTCAGTTCTTTCTGAGCCTTCAGTACGCGTGACCGCAATTCATCCGACACAGGATAGTCATTGTTATTGAGGACCCGCGAAACAGTGGTAACTGAAGTATTCGCCAGACGCGCAACATCGCGTATTGTATATTCCGCTTTCATAACTACCTCTTTCCTTAGAAAATATTTTCTATAGTTTTTCTAAATTTAATTAAGTTTTGAGTTATTATAGTCAATTTTACGAAAAATATATTTGATATTTTATGAATAAGATGCTATATTATAGGAGAAGATATAGAAAATATTTAAGTTATCGTTTTCTGCATTATACATCTGCCGTTTTAAAAAGTCAACAAAATTTTTGGAGGTATTGCAATGAAAACTGTGGAACAGCTTTTAGACGTAATGACAGCACCGGAGGACAGACTTGTCGGGGACATGAAAAAAATCGACAGCGATATCATGATTCTGGGTGCCGGAGGAAAAGTGGGTACTGCCCTGGCCGTTAAAGCGAAGCGGGCCATGGACGCGGCAGGACTAAATCACCGGGTGATTGCCGTATCCCTGTTTGACTATCAGAACTCTCCCGCCATTATGAAGGATGCCGGCATTGAAGTAATCGAAGCCAATCTGCTTGACGAAGAGCAGGTTAAAAAGCTTCCCAAGGTCAGGAATATCATTTTTATGGTGGGAAAAAAATTTGGCACCGCCAGTAATTCATCCCAAACCTGGGCGATTAATGTACTGCTTCCCGGAATCATTGCAAAAAATTTCAGTAAATCCAATCTCGTCGTATTCTCGACCGGAAATGTATATGGGATGCGGGACATCCACAGCGGCGGGGCATTGGAGGAAGAACCTCTGGAGCCCATCGGTGAATACGCCCAAACCTGTGTGGGGCGCGAACGCGTTATGGAATATTACAGCAAAGTCAACCAGACTCCCATGACTTTCTTCCGTTTGAATTACGCAATCGATATGCGTTACGGCGTGCTGCACGATATTGCGGAAAATGTTTATCAGGAGAAAGAAATTAATCTGTCCACAGGCTACTTTAACTGCATCTGGCAGGGTAATGTAGTTGAATATGCCATCAGAAGCCTCCTGCACTGCCAAACGCCGCCGGAGATTCTAAATATAACCGGCCCGGAATCGATTTCCGTAAAGTGGGCTGCGGAAGAATTCGGGAGAAGGTTCAAGAAGGAAGTCCGTTTTGTCGGCGAAATGCCTCAAAGCTCCCTGTTCAGCAATTCATCGAAGGCAATCAAACTTTTTGGCTACCCAAGCGTGTCACTCGGCCAAATGATAGACTGGACATCAGAATGGTGTTTGAATAGAGGGGATGTGATTTCCGCTCCAACCCATTTTGAAGAAAGATGCGGAAAGTATTAATGATCAGAATTGGGATTATCGGCGCGGAAAGCAAACACAGCGAATTTTTTGCAAGTCTTCTGAACAGCGGCGAATTCCCCGACATTTGCTGTAGCGGCATCTGTTACAATGACTGCCCGGAAAGAGCAGATTATGTTCAAAAATATTCCGGCATCAATATATTTTTCGATTCCGAAAAATCATTGATTATGGAAAGCGACGCCGTTATGATTTGCTACAGAGACGGCGAAAAACATATGGAATCCGCGCTGATGTGTGCTGCGGCAGGCAAGCCTTTCTTTGTAGATAAGCCTTTCAGCATTACGGCAGCAGACGCTGAAAAAATAATAAAAGCATCCACGGATGCCGGTATTCCAATGATGGGCGGTTCTACACTCGCATTTGACCCGCAAATTTATCTTGCTCAGCAGGCAATTCCCAAAGCTTTTGGCCTATGGATCAGCTATGCTGCCGACCCCTGCGGCGCTTATCACGGATACCATTTTTATGGAAGCCATCTTACCGATATCCTGTTGTCTTTAATTTCTCGGCTTCCGTTATCGATACGGGCAATGAACAACAGCGGCGCTGTAGCGGCGGTATTGAATTATCCAAACGGATTCCAAACCGTTTTACAGTCAAATCCAAACTTTACAGTACCTGCAATTACCGTTCTATCTGCAAAAGGTTCGGAGTCCTTTCACCTTAACGATAAAACTTGTTATGCGAATGGGCTTACCGCTTTTATCAATATGATTAAAAGCGGTAAGCCGCCGGTTCCTTATGAAAAATATATTCTTTCCGTAAGATGTGTCAATGCAATTATTGAATCTATGAATTCGGAAAAGACCATATTTTTTTGATATGGTCATAACCATCCGTAAAATGAAGTGATAACCTGTAAGTAGACAGAAAACCACTGTTTACTTTACAGGTTATACTTATAATTTGGAGTAAAAAAGGCAGGACAAAAAGATATTTCCGTAAGGAATACAATTTTTAGTCGTAAAAGAAATATTGATGATGAGAGCAGCGGAAAGCTTCGATTTTTCAGTATGACATTTTTACGGTATAAAGGTAGGTTTTACCCGGTCCAAACCGCCTAATAAGAATTATAACAAGCAAAAGAAAAGCCGCATCAAACAGCCTAAAACAGCTATCTGATACGGTTTTTCTGCCTCGCCTACAGCGATTCAAAATTAGTTGATTACATTCGGAAGCCCTCTCAAATCAGATTGACGGCCAATATTTTATACTGAACCGCCGGAAAACTCTTGAATAATAAAACAAGAGAAATACATATGTCCCAATGACAATATATTGAATTGCCGGCGGAATAAGCCCTGTTTCGCAAGCAAATATGTCAAATCCGGCAAATGAAAACGAAATCAAACCCAGCAGCATAATTTTTGAAGATGATTCCTTAATATAGCCATTTAAATTGGAACAGTTTGATTCATTTGCTCTGCTTGACAGAAAGAAATTTTTTCTTACCAGCCTTCCTTTTATTGTTTGTGTGAACCAAACATAAAAGCAGTATATTGCGGTCAGAACTACAATTGAATCCATATAAAAATCGTAATTTTCCATGTTGATAGGACTCCTACTTCAATTAATTATATAACAGAATTGTTTTCTCCACACGTTATATGTATTTTTTTGTATCTTGCTCGGTTATTTCATGGATAACCCTGCAGGGATTACCGGCTGCCACAACGTTTGAAGGTATATTTCGATTCACAAGACTTCCTGCTCCAATGACGACATTATCTCCTATCGTAACGCCGGGAAGAACTGTTACTCCGGCACCAAACCATACATTATTTCCGACGGTAATGGGATAAGCGTATTCAAGCCCCCGATTGCGCTGTACATAATCAATAGGATGCCCCGCCGTGCTGAAGCAGCAATTCGGAGCTATAAAAACGTTATCTCCAAAAGTCACCTTTCCGCCATCCAGAATAACGCAATTATGATTCGTATAAAAATTGTCGCCCACGGCGATATTGCACCCGTAATCGCAGAAAAAAGGTTGTTCAATAACAGGATTGGTACCGACATGACCAATTAATTGCCGAACAGCTTCCTCACGGGCTTTCATATCGGTGGGATAAATGCGATTATAAGCAGTACAGATATCCTGTGCCTTCCGACGTTCACTTACCAGATCATTATCGTAATTCGCATCATAAAGCAGTCCTTTTTCCGCTTTTTCTTTTTCTGTCATAATTATACCTCCATATTTATATATTCGATTGATAAGGCGCCCATTTGCATTCCGTAACCTGCATTTCTGTAAAAGTGGCCTTAAATGAAGACTGTCCCGGACTGCACGCATAAAGGCCCAGATTAATCTTTCCGGAACCAGCGGTTAAATGAAAAATTCTCATCTGTTTATAATGAATACCGTCCATGGAGTTTTCTATGCAATAATCACTTTTGCGGCGGCTTAAACGGTAATACATCCATTTTATTTTTGCATCAATGTCTGTGGTAGCCCAATCCGAATAGCCCTGATTTGTTACAACACTTCCAAGGCGCTGAAAGATATTATTTTCATATTCTACGGAAGCTTTAAACCAGTTGTCTGGATCTAAATAAATAATCACACCGCACTGGTCAAATTGATGTTCACTTTCAAAATCGGTCCGAACGGAAACGGAGAAAAAGGATTCATCCGTGGTCATCAGCAGCGCCGGCGCGTTTTCATTGCTGAACCCGTAATATGTACGCTGCCACAAATCTGTATTTGGTTCCGTAATCATTACAATTTTGTCCTTCTGCAAGGAAAACCTATGTAACGGATCTTTCCAAAATAAATTTTCATCTGTAAATTGCATCTCAAAAAACCGACTTTCTTACTATAGCCTGGAAGCCGAAAACGGCTTCCAGGCAAAACTTAACTACCGGATTATACGAACTTATTTTGTTTTTATAATCGGGGTCTGCTGACCGGTACGGTTTACATCATCAGGAATTTTTACAACCGTTCCGCCTGTTCCCAATGTATCCTTTTCATAAATAATCGCCTGCTTAAGATAAACCTTGTCTACTTTTTCCCCTTTAAGGAACTTCATCGCATTGTTAACGGCAATATCGCCTCCGGTTGCATCACAAATTGTCATTTTAAATACGCCGTCGCGGACATAAGCCCGGCCTTCCGCAGCAAGACCGTCAATACCAAAGAAAATCATATTTTTTGCACGCCCGGCAGCCGAAGCCGCAAGGTAAGCACCGTGGGCGGTAGGGTCATTCCCCCCGAAAACGGCGTCTATGTCATTGTGCACCGACAATACGGATTCCATTTCGGAACGTCCCATATCCTCCAGCCACTTGCAGTCGGATGCGTAGACAACCTTGATATTACTATGTTTTTCGATTGCACGTGTAAAGCCCAAATGACGGTCATAACCGGGAGAGCTGGTCATAAGGCCTTCCAATTCAACTACATTGGCCTTTTTATCTTTAAAACAATCCACCAGATACTGTCCCGCGGCATAGCCAAGCGAAAAGTCATCTGTTCCAATGTACTGCGTATACGAGTCGTTATCGATCAGACGCCCTACCAGAAATACCGGAATTTTCGCTTTATAAGCTTTTGTAATAATTTCAGTCATAGGAGTAGCCTCAACCGGGCTGATAATAAGGACGTCCACCCCTTCGTTGATAAATTCCTCAACCTGTGAGCGCTGTGTCAAGGAATCTCCCGCTGCATCCTTATACTTTACGGTTACATTTGGATAAGCTTTTGCAGCAGATGCAACATCGGCATCCATTTGGGCATTCCAGGGTTCTGTCAGATTTGCGTTGCACATTCCTATAACCACAGAACTTTTGCCGGATACCGGGTTTTTTGCGGTATCTCCCGTCGAAGCCGGAGACGCAGAAGATGCTGCGCCGGCTGACGCCTGGGCAGGAGATGTACTGCTGCAGCCAAACAATGCGGTTGCCATGATTGCTAAAACGAGTATTACCGAGAAACCTTTTCTAATAGACATTTTTCTTCCCCCTGTTATTTATTTTTTATTTTTATACCTTGGGCAAGTACTGCTACAACGATGATCATTCCGGTAATAATCAGACGATACGCCTCCGGGACTGCGTTCATACTCAGTATTTTCTGCAGATATCCGATGGTAAGAACACCCATGAAAGTCAGTCCCATACCTCCGCGCCCTCCGGCCATATTCGTGCCGCCGATCGCAGACATACAGATAGCCATCGTTTCGTATGTATTACCGGAAGCAGGATCGCCCTGCTGTGTTTGTGCTGCCGTGCAGATTCCGGCTATAGCGCACAGAACGGCGCTGTAAATATAGACTTTCATCTTAGACCATACAATCGGTATGCCGGACAGGCGGGCCGCCTCCAGATTTCCGCCCATGGCGTAGATCTCGCGCCCCCACTGGTGCTTGGAAAGAATCACCCATGTAAACAAAATCAAGACCACAAAAATTACGGTAACAACCGTCAGGTTACCTCCCAGAATTGCACGGTCAATATCAGTAAAGATCGGAGGTAACGGCATTTCTTTCACCGAACCGTTGCTTCCTATCATATTGATGGAAACCTTCGTATTATTTGTAATGGCACGCGCTAAACCTCGGACGGCATTTTCCAAAGCTAGAGTAACAATAAACGGCTGCATATTGCATTTTGCTATCAGGAATCCGGTAAAGCTTCCGATGGCGCCTCCTGCAAGCAGAACGGTCAAAACAGCCAAAACAGGATTCATCTGATTATGAATGGTGAGAATGCTGAATAAAACGGCAGAAAAGCCAAGCGTACTGCCCTGTACCAATTCAATACCGCCGGAGATAATGGCCAAAGTCTGGCCTATTGCCAGCATGCCATAAACACTCAGAGAGCGAAGTGCATCACGGTGGGTTGCAATCTTAAAAAAAGCACCGTCCGCATTAAATATACATCCAACGATGATTACCATTAAAAATGATGAGAAGGCACGCCCACCGTCACTTGCCAACGTTTTCAGTAGCTTGTCCTTTATGCTAAGATCCTTGTTCATTGTTTCTCTTCCTTTCCCATGGCTGCTTCAAGCAATTCTTCTGCCGAAACCTTATTGCCTTCAAATTCAGCAGTGATCCTCCCTCGGTGCATCACAACAATACGATCACTAAGTGCCATTAATTCCGGCATTTCAGAGGTTATCAAAATAACCGCGATACCCTGATCCGTCATGGAATTAATCAGATTATAAATCTCTTCTTTTGCCCCGATATCAATTCCTTTCGTAGGCTCATCAAGAAGCATTACCTTTGGTTTTGCAACCATCCATTTCCCCAAAATTACCTTTTGCTGATTTCCGCCCGATAAATCCGTCATTGGCGATTCATAGGACGGAATGCGGAAATTCAATTCCTTGCCGATTTTCATTACAGTCTCTTTTTCTTTTTTTACATTTCTCAAGCCGTGGTTTGCAAAACGTCTCAGGGTAGGCAGCAAAACATTATCTACTATGTTCATATAGGCCACACAGCCATTGCCTTTTCGGTCATTGGTTAAGAGGCAGACATTGTTATCGATGGATTCCTTGGGATTGGAGATGTTAATCTCCCTTCCTTCCAGAGTCATCTTTTCATACATTCTCCGATTGTAAACTCCGAAAATTGACTGCAGCAGTTCACTGGCGCCCGCTCCTTGCAGTGCTTCAATGCCCAATACTTCCCCAGAGCGGACATAAAGAGAAACGTCATCGATAATTTTTTTCCCGGAAACAGAAGGATCTGTCATTGTCAAATGCTCTATGCGGAACAGTTCATCCCCTGGTTTCTTACCCTCACGGTAATTTTTCATAGTAACTTCACGCCCTACCATCCACCGGATTAACTCCTTAGTAGGGAGATCTTTTTCCAATGAAGTACCAACCAGTTTGCCGTCGCGCAATACGGTAACGCGATCCGCTAAACGCTCTATTTCCTCCATTTTATGAGTAATGTATACGATCCCGTAATTTTCAGCCTTAAGCTTTTCCACGATGCGGAATAGTTGCTGAACGTCCTTCTGGTTCAATGCACTCGAGGGCTCGTCCATGACAATTACTTTCGCGTTGATACTCGTAGCTTTACAGATTTCAACCAGCTGCTGTATCGAAACAGAAAAATGTTCCGCTTTTTTATTGACATCGATATCAACACCTATATCCTTTAAAAGCTCTTTGGCAATCCGGGTTTGCTCCTCACTTTTTACAAGGCCTGCTTTGTTTTTCAGATTACGGCCCAAAAACAGATTCTCTGTAATACTTATAAAAGGAATAATAGAAAGTTCCTGATGAATGACAGAAATCCCCAACCGATTGGCATCTGCCGGACTGGCTGGTTTGATTTGCTGGCCATTCATACAAATCTCACCTTCATAATCCGTATGTACACCGGACAGGATATTAATCAGGGTACTTTTGCCTGCACCGTTTTCACCTGCCAAAACGTGTACTTCACCGGGATAAATATCAAAATCAATATTTTCCAGAACACGCACTTTACCGAAAGTTTTACCGATTTTCTTCATCTCAACAATCGGTTTGGTATCCTTTCCCATAGTTCTCCTCCAATTATTCTCCCATAATATGAATCCGAACCTGTCTCTCTCTCGCTCTCGTTTTGTCAAAGTCAGCAAAATAAATCCGGCCGAATTCCCCAAGGGTCATTTCACCGTCTACAACAGGAATTGTTTCAGAACGGCCCAATACAGAAGATTTGATATGTCCGTCCGTGTTCAGGCCCCAGAATTTTTCCTCGCCTCTCAGTTCCTGTGCACGCTCAATATGGTTTACGCAGGGGTGCAGATACTGGCCTTCATATTCGCAGGTTGGAATAATTTTTTCAAGGCAGTTTAACGTGTCCTGTAAAATATAAGGAATTCCTTTGTAAGTAGTACCTTCTGAGTCCTCCTGAATAAACACGCTGCAGCTGGTGTGCTGAGAAAACACGGTTACGATTCCGTTTTGCACTCCGGATTCTTTAATGAATTGCTTAACCTGATCCGTAACATCATCAAATGTAACCTGCATCTTTGATTGGATCGGCAAAACCTTATGCATGATCTTCATAACTTACCTCCCTTAATTTCCTGCCATGCTTTCCGCACGGCGGCAATCATTTCTTCAGTCATTTCAAACGGATTACCCGCTTTCATGATTCCGCTTGTACTTCCGGTACCCTGCGCACCGCAGGCGATTACTCCATAAACATCCTCTTCATTGGAAATGCCTGCACCATGCAAAACCATAATTTCCGGATCGATTTTCCAAATGCTTTCATTTACCCGCCGGACTTCTTCCGCGTCTTTTTCCGTTCTTTTTCCCACGCCGATCAGTGCGGGAGATTCGGCCAATATTACATTCGGCTTCAAATGCGCGACCGCCTGTGCTTCCTCCGGAGTATCGGCACATACAACGGTTGCCAGCCCTACTTCATCAGCCCGTTTTATCGTACGGTTCAGCACGCCAAGCGTCAGCGGTTTTTCGGCGTGATTCAGCATAACCCCATCGGCGCCGGCGGCAATCAACGCTTCCGGCAGAACGCTTCCCAACCCGCGTCCCGGCCGAACACAATCCATATGCTGCGCAAGTATTTTTATGTGGCTGGTTTGTCTGGCGATTGGTTCAATATCGGTATATTGAGCGGTAAAAAGGATATCTACCCCGTATTTTTCAACTAAGCCGTCCGCAAATACCGCAAGTTCAACTGCCTGACTGCCATACAGATAAACCTTTGGTCCTATTTCAAAAAACGGAGCTCTGAGATGAAATTGTTTCAGCATCTTCTATTTCTCCAGCAAGGGCCGAACCCCACTGTATTTGCAGAAGAGCTCAAGCTGACCCATGAGATCCGCATAGCATAGGGCATAATGGTGACTTCCCATATTCTGGGCAAACCGGTCAAAATCCGTATCGAGCACCATTTCAGTGAAAGAATACTGTGGTGAACCAAACTCACTGGTCTTTCCGATGTCGCCCAAAGCTTTTCCGGCAGCGGCATGCATGGTAAAGCTGCCATCGGATTCTTTTAATAAACGGGCGGCTGTCAGGCGGCCGCTTTTCAGCCAGTTCCTGTTGGTTATGTAATCTTTAAATGTCGCACCCAAGCCTATTGGATTTTCCGGGGGCAGCTGGCAAATTATCTGATCGTCTACGCACATTCCGGCCGGGGCGTAACCGCAGGCGCCCCACAGGATTCTTTTTCCGGTCAGTTCATGCGTGTCTGCATAGGCGGTCAGTTCTCCTCCGGACAGATAGTGCATCATCAGCTGGGTGAGGGTTAAGGGAATATCCGCCTCGCAGGAGGCAACCATCTCGTTGCCGATAACGGAAAGCGGAATACATGCCGTTAACCCATACTCCTGACTCAAAGCAAAATGACATCTCAGCGTTAAGGCGTCGGCACGAAATTGTTTCACAATTTCTTTTAATGCCACATACATACGGGTAACCTTTTCCAGTTTGTTTTTAATGGTACCGCCGGTCATGGTCATAATCTTAACTGCCGCAGCCTTGTATGCCTCCGAAGAAACATCAATGGACTCCATTTTGGAAATCAGGGTGTAATTATCCACTTCCACCAAATCCGGTCCGAGAACACTGCGCATTCTGGTCAGATCCATGTCGCCTATGGTCATTGAACCAAACTGATATCCTACAGTAAGGATACGCGACACCTTCAGCAAAGCGATTGCACGTGCCACATTGGCCACATTCCAAAGCTGCTGTTTGATTTGATCATCAAACCCGGCATTGGGGGAATGGTAAATATATTCGTGCTTAATACCCAGCTCACGTAAAGTACCTTTTGCGGCACCCGCACCGGCTGTGGAGCCGAGGTTGACACGCTCCCCGCCGTAAATAAAGTTGCTGAATCCCCATACCACAACCGGCATATTAAGGTACGACTTCGCCGCACGTATCATGGTTCCGGGTTCAAACCACGTGGGCATAACCAAAACAGTAAAATCGTAATCATTGGGGTTGTATTTGGCAGCTACGAGATCCGCGTCGGAATCATACATGACTGCCTCTGTTTCCGTATAATCAATCCCGGTTTCGCCGATAAGCCGCATTGCCTGGGCAATGAATTTGTCAACAAATTCATCCGGATAACCCTCCCGGAACTTAAACGGAATGGCCAGAGCTCGAGGTTTTCTCATTTTTTCATCTCCTTATATAAGTTTTTTCAGAAATTCAACATTTGCCGGCAGAGTCTTTTCCGGATCCCCGCTCAGACTGCACTCCAGGCTCAAATAGCCATTGTAGCCAACGTCCTTCAAGGCACCGATTATTTCTTTCCACGGCAGATTTCCGTAACCGGGCATTTGCCGGTTATTGTCGCCCAGATGCACGTATTTAATCAAATTGCCGGCAGCATGGATTTTATCCGGTATGCTTTTTTCCTCAATGGACAAATGAAAGGTATCCAGCAGCAGACCCGCGTTTTTCATATTTACCCGGCGGATTGCATCCAGACAGTCGTCCGCATTGTTGAGGTAAGGCGCTTCATAACGGTTAATCGGCTCCAAAAGTGCATAGCCGTCCGACCCCTCAAGCTGTTCCGTAATTCTGCGGAAAACCTGATAAAATTCTTTATCCTTACCGGAAGGCATTTTTGCATAAATATCAAACAGAGGTAAGGGATCCTGCGCACCATATTGATATTCCAGTTCGGTAACCGCACCGATTTTTGCGCAGAATACCGCCGCTTCCTGATACATTTTCCGGGCTTTATTGCTGATTTCCGGATTATCATCCATAAGATGGCCGTAAACCACATCCTGGAACACAAACTCGCAGGGTGCAATGCCTGTGTTCTTCTCCATATCCAGGATTTCTTTTTCCAAGTTTGGGTTCCATGCAGCATAGTCGACAAAAACTCCCATCCCGTCGTAACCCCATTGTCTAAGCTTCAATGCCTGTTCCGTTAAAGTTTTTCCCGGAACCATATAATTGGTACAAGACAATTTCATATGTACTGTTCCTTTCTTTACCATAGTGAACCGACTGTAAGCAGCAGGTTTGCGTAATCTCTTGTTTCTCCCGTTTGTATAATCAGCGCCGTGTTCGCCTTCCCAACTTCTTCATAGAAAGAAAATCTTTCAAGCTGGCTAATCGGAACATCCATGTTTCTTTCTGCAAACATTTTCGTATAAACATCCCACACCTTCGGCTTCGGAACCCCTTTGGGCACATCCATTACCCGGGCGTCCTCAACAGGCAGAATCTGCAGCAGCGCATCCAGGACTTCTGTTGCCTGCATCTTTCCTGGGACCAGATTCAGGTGAACAATTTTTGTATGAATTCCTTTTGTTGTTGATACGGGATAGTCACCGTCTGCAATCAGTACCTGGCTCCCATGGCCTGCGGCAGCAAGAGCCTCCAGTATTTCAGGATGAATTACAGGAGTTTTAAGCATTTTACATCTCCTTTGGCAGTAAGCTACTGAATTCAGCATCTTCCGAACACCGGCACGCCAAATTCAGCCCAACAATTTATAACGTTGTAAATTTTATATCACCTTTATTACAACGTTGTCAATACGTTTTGATTCACTTCTATAAAAATCACATATATTTGTCAAAAATTTATGCATTATATACAATAATTCCCGCAAGCAATGAACATATAGCATTTACAACGTTTTATTTTTTATTGGTTTCTTATCGCATTAATTAATTCGGTTTTTGATTTTAGTCTATCTAAATTGACAACGTTGTATTTTGATGCTATACTTACGATAATCCAATATTTATAACGTGTAAGGGATATGAACATGTCAGACATGAAAAATAAAGTAACCATCAAAACTTTGGCCGAGGATTTGAACGTTTCATTTTCTACCGTCGCCAAAGCGCTAAATTATGATCCTAAGGTTAAAGCGGAAACCATTGAGCTTGTTAACAGGCGGGCGAAAGAACTTGGCTATCGGCCAAACTTTATGGCAAAAGGGCTTAAAAACTGCTCTTCCAAATGTATTGGCTTTATTCTTAACGATGTGGAAAACCCGGCGCTGGCTTATATTTTTAAGCGGGTCTCCGTTCACATGGAGAAATTTGACTACAGTACTCTGATTTGTGATTCTCAGTATGACGCCACTGTGGAACACCGCAACATTTTATCTGTATTGTCAAAGTCGCTTGACGCACTTATCGTTTTTTTGGTGTCCAGTGACAGCAGTAATATTGCCTTACTGAATGAATTTGCAGATAAGGTAATCTTATTGGGCGATTGCGGCGACTATCCACAATTCAGTTGTGTTGCAATCAACTATGAATTGGGAGGATATCTCTCTGCCAAAGAAATGTTGCAAAACGGGCATCGTGACTGCGTCGTTTTTTCTGAGCCCTCTACTTTTCCTGCCAGCCAGCAGTATCTCATTGGCATTCGCCGTGCATATGACGAATTTAACCTCACTTTGGACGACAATCGCATTTTTTATTCTTCGCCGTCTATAGACAATGGCTGCAATTCGTTTATGAACCTATGGGATCCCGACAAAAAATGCACAAGGATTCCATTTACCGGTATACTTACATTCTGTGACTCTTTAGCACACGGTGTCTATAAGGCCTGCAAAATGCTGGGATTGTCTGTTCCGGATGATATCAGCGTGATAGGCTTTGATGATAATCCTCTTTCCGTTTATTCCGATCCACCGCTTACTACAATCTACCTTCCAAAGGAACGAATGCTGGAGTGTTGTATCAATATTTTGGAGGCAAAGCTTTTAAAGGAAAACCGTGCGCCTATTAAGTACTACATTGACCCGCATCTGGTAATAAGGGAATCCGTCAAGAATTTGAAAGGGAGTTCCTGATATTTATGAATTTCGTTTCTATTGATTTAGGCACCACGAATATTAAGGTATGCTGCTATGACGCAGAGCTGAATGTTCTTGCATCGGTATCTGAAAGCGTAGTGTATGAACGGTGTGGCGATTTTGTTGAATTCGATGCCGAACAATACTATCAAATGGTATCAAAGCTAATTAGCCAGTGCTGCATTAATGCAGGTTACAAAAGCCCTTTTCCTGTAACGCAGATTATTCTTACCGGTCAGGCGGAGTCCCTGGTTACTCTGGGGAAAGACTTAAAGCCAGTTCGAAAGGCAATTTCCTGGCTGGATATGCGTTCCCGCGAAGAGTGCGAAGAGTTAAAAACTGTTTTTCCAAGCGAGAAATGCTATCCGATTACCGGCCAGCCTGAAATTATCCCCACATGGCCAATTACAAAAATTCTTTGGTTAAGACATAACGAACCTGATGTGTTTGCCAATATCAAAAAATACCTTCTGCTCAAGGACTTTATTATTTACCGCTTAACCGGACAATTTGCCGGAGAATATTCCATTTATAACTTTTCCCACTACTTTGATATTGTCCACCAGAAATATTGGGATGAGATTTTAGCTTATGTTGGAGTGACAAAGGAGCAGCTGCCTCCGCTTGTAGAACCCCGCACAGTTGTCGGCAGTATAAGCGGTGAAACTGCCGCGCTTATCGGTTTGGAACCCTGTACTAAGGTCAATGTCGGTGCACTGGATCATTTTTGCGGAATGATCGGCACAGGCAACATTTCATCCGGGATGATCAGTGAATCCGCAGGGACCGTACTTTCGATAGCAACCATGGTCTCGAGCCCGGATTTTCAAGCTTCACGCATTCCTGTGCATTATGGCCCTTTTAAAGATAAATTTGTTTACCTGCCGGTTTGCGAAAGCGGAGGAATCAGCCTGGAATGGTTTAAAAACACGTTTGCGGCTGACACAAATTACCGCGAGATAGATCAGAAGGTAGCAGACAGACAGATTGACGACCATCTTATCTTCCTTCCTTATATCGCGGGAACCAATGCCCCTGAATTTAACTCCGACGCAAAGGGAGTCTTTTACGGTATTACGGCTGCACACGATAAATATGATTTTGCCCTTTCCGTTATGGAAGGCGTAGCGCATTTATTGACTAAAAACATCCGGTTCATCAGTAAAACCCAGCCGATCTCGGATACCATAATTTCTACCGGCGGAGGCGCGCGAAGTGAAATCTGGTGCCAATTAAAAGCCGATGTGACGGGCAAGACCGTTGCCATTCCCGTGATTGATGAAACCTGCTGTTTGGGGGCGGCTATTATTGGGGCCGTAGATGAAAAGGTCTTCCCTGATTTTGATGCCGCCATAGCAAGCTGTGTTAAAATCAAGAAGAAATTTATCCCTCGCAGGAATATCAAATTAGAAAAAAAGCAGAAGTTGTTTGAAGAACTTTATCAAACCTTGGAGCCATATTTTAAGAATAACTAAAATCAGGAGTGTCAGTTTTTTGGCACTCCTGATTTTAATGCAAAATTATTGAGAAGAAAGAGATGACATTATGCTAAAAAACATGAAAATTGGTAAAAAACTGATTTTTACATATGTTTTTGTCGTTTTAATATCCAGTATTGGATGTATATTGAGTCTTATTGCAATAAATGATATCAACACAAAGTATAGTCTCGCTATAGAAAACTATGGCTTTTCCCAAGGTGATATAGGAAAGTTTAATTCAGAATTTAATAACAGCCGCTCCAGCATTCTAATGATTTTGAACGGAAAGGATAAGCAGCTACGTGATAATAATATAGCCCTGCTTAACCAAATGGATATTAAAATAAATACATATTTGGCAAATATCAAAAAGAATATAACCAACAGCAAGGAAACGTTATACTATAATCAAATTTATAATAGCCTTACTAAATATTTAAGTGTCAAAAATCAAGTGGTTGCATTGGCAAGTCAGAACAAAAATATGGACGCACAGAATCTTTATTCGGAACAATTAGCTCCCCTATCAGAAAAAATTTTATCGTATACCGGCGCTTTATATTCTGAAAAAGATTCCGTCGGAGATCAGGTTAAAACTGCTTTATCGAATGAAGGGATATTAATAAACATTGTAATTCCGATCTTTATTTTAATTTCTATTATCATTTCATTAAACATAGCAATATTGATTTCCCGCAGCATCAGTAAACCGGTAAAAGAAATGGAAGCAGCAGCGCAAAGGATGGCGGAAGGTGATTTAAGTGTTGAGATAAACATTGATTCAAAAAATGAAATAGGGCGCCTTGGTGCTGCATTTAAACAGACCATAGAATTACTAAAGGAATATATCTATAGTATTAAGGAAACTCTGGCAAAACTGGCTTCTAATGACTTAAATATCTCTATAAGAGATGATTTTAAAGGAGATTTTGAACAGCTAAAATACTCATTAGAAGGTATTGTTTCTTCATTAAATAATACCTTTATACAGATTAACCAGGCTGCCCGCCAAGTGGCCGGCGGCTCCGAACAAGTTTCCAATGGAGCACAGGCGCTATCTCAAGGCGCATTAGAACAAGCCAGTTCAATCGAAATGCTCGATACACAGATTGCTGAAATATCCAATGACATTAATCAAAACGCACAGCACGCACGGGAAGCAAGTAAAAATGTAGATAGTGTTAAAAAGGAAATTGATATCAGTAACCGGCAAATGAGCAAAATGGTTGAGGCTATGTCTTTCATAAATGCATCATCGAATGAAATAGGAAAAATCATTAAGACGATTGACGATATTGCTTTCCAAACCAATATTTTGGCATTGAATGCGGCGGTAGAGGCTGCAAGAGCAGGGGACGCAGGAAAAGGTTTTGCCGTGGTAGCAGATGAAGTACGAAATTTAGCAATTAAAAGTGCTCAGGCTGCAAAAAACACAAGCGTATTAATAACAAATTCAATTGATCAAATTAATAGTGGTACCAAAATAGCTGATAAAACTGCACAGTCGCTCTCTAAAGTTGTTGTAAGCACATCCGCCGTTTTTGATTTGGTTGATCAAATATCAAGGGCATCAACCAAACAATCCGGGGCTGTTTCGCAAATTATAAAGGAAATAGATCAAATATCAGGTGTAGTTCAGACAAACTCTGCTTCTGCTGAAGAAAGTGCGGCCGCAAGCGAAGAACTTTCCGGTCAAGCTGATTCTTTAAAACAGCTTGTAAGTAGATTTAAATTAAAAGAGCAAGCCTAACTAGCGTTCAGTGATTGCTTTTTAAATCGAGAATCCGAACCTGTACCTAAGCAGCAAATATACGGTATTTTTCCTAAAACAAAAAACCGTATCCGCAGACTTTAACCGGCACAGATACGGCTTTTGGGGGGGATTTTTTAATACGACACTTTTACGACATAAAGGTGGGTTTCACTCGGTTTTAACCATCCTATGGGAATTATAATGAGCAAAAGAAAAGCCGCCTCAAACAGCCAAAATGGCTATCTGATGCGGTTATTTTCGGCGTGCCTATAGAGATTCCGGCGTACAACGCCGGTTATTATGTTTGCGCACATATCGCACTTTTTACATCAAAAGTTATTAAATGCATAGAACTTCTTCGAATCCAGTTTATCCGATATTAAACAAGACCTCCACCAAAACTTACAAGACATAATTAGTTGACTATACTTTGGTAAAAGCTCTGGATTTTCTGCTGTTTTTGTGTTATTATTGTTATAACAATTGTATTCATCAGTAGTACAAATAGGAGATAAACAGTATGGATAATCACAGCAGTTCTGTAATTACACTTGATTCTTCAAGCTTGACACCTTTGTACCGCCAGCTGGCAAACATCATACGGAAACGTATCGAATCCGGTGAATACTCTCACGATGAGAAAATTCCTACGGAAACTGACCTTGGCCAGCAGTACGGCATCAGCCGTATCACCGTCCGGAAAGCGTTAGAAGAACTGACCGACGATGGGCTGCTTGTCAGGAAACCTGGGAAAGGCACATTTGTCAGTGCAGACAAGAGCATAGAGACCAATTATCCATTTATGCCTTTCAAGGAAGCGGTTGAGCATTCCGGAATGGTTCCTACCACCAAACTGCTCTCCTATTCATTAGAAGTTCCGCCGGCAAAGGTAGCGAAGTTCTTAGGGCTGAAGGAAAATGAAACCGTCATTGTGATCAAACGGCTCCGTTTTGCGAACGATACTCCCATTCATCTGGAGACTTTATATTTTATAAAGTCTTTGGACTTTCTGGCCGACGAACTGGGCGGCTCCATCAATGAAACACTTCGAAAGCACAATATCAATCCATGTCATGGTTCCAGCACCATCAGCATTTGTTTTGCCACAGAAGAAGAAGCTGCTTTATTCAACATTGATAATGATACGCCTCTCCTATATGTATATAACACAATCAAGGATCAAAACGACCGTCCGATTCAGGTATCAAAGGAAGTCATTCGCTCAGACATCTACAAACTTGTTATCATTTCATAGAATATACCGGCAGGGCAATCCCCTGGTTATTGGATATTGGCATGGTTTTCTGAGATTGTTTTGCCGGACGCACCCTTATCTCTGGCCAGACATTCCATAAAGCAATCCCCAAGTGGAACAATTGCAT
>JAEWUH010000149.1 GCA_023397245.1 Bacillota bacterium
CCGTTCATCCGCAATATTTCCTGCAATTACAGCTACACTCTGCATTATCCCTGCCGGTTTTTGGAGCATGAGTTTCTGCTTGATAAAAAGACCCGGGAAAACTGGGGAATCCACGTCAAGCTGTTCACTCCTATCACCAACAGTGCGTGTGTGCCGGACGGAAAGGATAACGCGAGGAACACCGGTACGGCCGATTCGCAGCATATCACCTTCTATGACTGGGCAATGCCCGGTTCAGGGTATTACCGCAATATATTTGAACTGAAATCGAACCGGCGACACGCGGACGGGGAAGATTGACCGGCGAATAATCTTTTCCATATATAATATTGTAATTTAGCGATAATATAGTAATATATAATGTAGTACATAAATTAGCATATATAATAGAAAGGGGGGCTGCCGTTACGCAGCAGGATGATTCCCGAAATCCGGCGATTCTGTCGGTTTGCTACAAGCCTTATGACGGCGCCGCCCAAAGCGGAAACCTGTTCGCTCAGGTGCGGCGCAGGTTTCTCAGCACCTCCCGGCGGACTTCCCGCAAGGTGAAGAGCTTTACGGATGGAACGGAGGCCGATATCCGCTATAAAATAAGCCGAGGCTCCTTTCGATGGCTGAAAAAATGCGGGAAAACCGTACTGCAGAAGGCCTACCGGCAAAAGGGCGGATACTTTATCGTCACAAGGAATATGGTCGGGGAAACGGTCAGCAAAGCGCGTTACGGCGCTGACCACCGCTGGCTGCAGACCGCCTATTATTCAGGAAATACCGCAAGACCGTCGGCGCTGCTGAAACAGGAGCAGGGAGGCGGGCTTGTTTTATTGCGTTATAACCCGGAAAAGCAGAAATATAGCAGGAGTGTTCTGGAACCCTGCCCGGCGGAGCAGGGAACAGCCGGGCAGAGCCTTGTAAATGCCGTTGCCGGGGAACCTCCGGTTTTCTGTGAGACCGACGCCGGCAGTTTTTATTATTGTCTGCCCACGGAAAAAGAAAGCCGCCTTGCCGCGCAGAATGACCTCCGTCTCGGCGGCCGCAGCGTTCAGCCGGATTGGCCGGGGGAGAAAGAGCTTCCGGTCAATTTCAATTATATTGCAAATGATAAACCGGCCGTCCCCGAACCCGAGCAGCCGGAAATCCGGCAGCCTGAACCGGTTCCGCAGGCAGCCGCGGATACGCAGAAATCCGATTATGCCGCGGACCTGGAAATCTTCAGCACGGAAGAGCCGCAGGATAAGCCCACAAAATATGCGGTCGCATCCAAAGGCCTCGGCGGCCGGGCGCAGATCAGCGAAAAAATCGCCCCGCATACGGAGCGCGCGGCAAAGCGCATCGTTATCAGCGCGGAGGAGAGCTACCTTTATTTTGGAAAAATGATTGACGGCCTGCGCGAGGGACGCGGGCGCACCCAGATGCAAAACGGCTGCACGGCCTACGAGGGCGGCTACCGGAACGATAAGCGCGACGGATTCGGCGTTTACTATTATAAATCGGGAAAAGTCTGCTATGTGGGCGGATGGAAGGAAAACCGGCGCGACGGCGCGGGCGTTTCCTACAGCTCCCGGGACGGTTCCATTTTCGTCGGAAAATGGAAGGACAACATCCCCACCGGTATCGGAACGGCGTTTGACGCCCACGGCAACCTGATTTATACCGGGGAATGGAAAGACGGCAAACGCCACGGGCACGGAACCGAATATAAGAACGGAAAAATCGTATTCAGCGGCGAATTCCGCGAGGACCGTTATTATACCGGGTATCGGCAGGTGGAGCCGCCGAAAACAACACAGTAAGAAAATCAGGAAACAGATTTTTGGAGGGCTGCAAGAATGCAGTGGGTAGAAGTACATAATGTGGAATACGGCGAATGTATTGTGATGGGCGGAGCGCACCGCGATATCCTGATGGTGGACTGCGGCAGCGTCAACCAGAAAATCCGCGAGGGCGACCTTGCGTTTTCTTCTTATGTCGATCCCACGGTGATCGAGCGTTATTCCGGCTGCGTTTCCCGCAGCTTCCTGCTTACCCACTATCACCGTGACCATCTCTGCGGATTCCGCCAGCTTCTGAACGCGGATCCGCATTATTTTAACCGAATATTTTTACCCGCGGCTTCCTGCGACCGACGCGGACGCCCGCTGCTGGTCGAATTCGCTCTGTTTGTTTATGTATTTTTAAACCGGCAGAGCGATTTTTCACAGGGAAATGTAAGCGCGCTTAAAATTTTTGAGCGTACCGCGAAAATTGCCGGTTCGGATCGGATTTTCGCGCTGAAGGCAGGGGACAGCTTCCTGTTTGACGGCGTAACCTATGACGTCCTCTGGCCGGCGGCGGAGGACTTTCCGTTCTCCGATTTATTCGCTGAAGCGGTGGAAAATCTGAACATCTGCCTTTCCTCGCCCTTCCTTCCCGCAATCACCGGGCAGTTTATGCGCTTAAAGGAGCGGTTCTGCAATGCTTATGTCGCAGCCTGCAAAACTGCGCCGCTTGAGCAGGCCAATATCGACCGTACCGCCGGAATACTGGAAGAGATCGAGCAGCTGATTCCGCAGCTCCTCCTGCTTCCCGCCGCCGCGGATATCGCGGAGATTCTCAGCCGCCAGACGACCTCGGCCGCCTATTCCGAGCAGCTGAACGCCGCAGGCGTCATCTTTCAGAACCGCCGCACAAGCGAGGCAAGCCTGAACGATATCCTGATGACGGGCGACGCCGCGCCGGAGAGCATGGACGCGGTCGCCGGGCAGCTTTACGATCATTATTACATTATAAAGGCGCCGCACCACGGCACCGCAAGCTCATGGAGCCATCTGTTTGCGGAGATCAGCGCGGCTCATATCATCATCAGCAACGGCGATTATAAGCAGGGCGGTATGATTGCGCCGGAGTATGCGGAGTTGCCGGCGATCAAGCACTGCACCAACCGCGCCGCCTGCGCGTGGTATCAGGGCAGCGGCTGCTCCTGCAACCGCATGGCCTGTTGCTACGAGCTTCCCGGACGTCCCGGAATCACGATAAAATGCCCGTACTGCCGGAGCGGTTCCGGCCCTTCCCCCTGTGGCATATACATCGTTTCCTCCTTCGGGGAACGCTCCTGCCTCTGCGATGAAAAACCCGTGAATATCAACTGAATATTTGCCGCTCGTTTGGAAATGATACCAGATTATGGGCAGGAATTTTCCCTACCCTTACTCCGCTAGGAATTCCTACCACATATTATGAAAATAATGGCCAGAGAACTGGAAAATTTGAACTGTTTGTCTATATTTTATTAAAAATAATATCCAATATCTACTTGACATTAATAACCAAATATCTTATAATCCAATTAAACATATAAATGGTGTATGTAGCTGCGGCATTGCCGGGGCTCTTGGTGCAGGCTTTTGTTACATCGCCATTGCGAGTCAATGGGAGATTCTATTAACACCCATGGCGAACATGTATGTTAAATTCTCATAGCACACGCAAATACGCACAACGAACTATTTTAAGGAGGACAAAAAGGATGAAAAAAATCACAGGAAAAGTTGTTTCTCTTGTGCTTGCTTTAGCACTCGTAGTAACAAGCTTTTCAAGCAGCTTCGCTTTCGCGTCTACTAAGACCGTAAGCGGCACAGTTTCTGACACAAAGAACGATGATAAAATCGTTCTTGTCAACGGCGACTCAACCAACAATAAGCTTGTGGACTTAATAGCATGGACCCAAGCGGAACTTGACACCAAAGAGCATGATAATGATGTTAGTGATGTTAAGATTTCTTCTATATCCCATGTTTCCGGTACTGCACTTGTAAAGTGGAATATCGACAGCGACACTGGCATAGCAGACCTTACCTTAAAGAATACGGATAAATCCGGTAAGGAAGTTATTTCTGTCCTGTACAAAGGTACACGTCAGGATAGTGACGGCAACGATGTTACCGTTAAGGCTTCCAAAGAGTTTACGGTTTATGTTCTTGACAAAGACGACCTTGTAATTGCCAAAACCGGATGGAAGGATTCCGGCAAAGCTCCGGACGATCTGGACACTCTGGCTAAGAACAAAGGCGCAAACGAAGATTTCAATGTTTATCGTGTAGGAACCTACGGCAAGGCTAACGGCAACAACGGTAGTGCTAAGGCTGTTTACACTCCTGTTCAAGTTACTACAGATGATAAAAATCTTACCGGTGCTGAGGCTTATGTTAATGTTTCCGATGATGTTGTTACCTTAACTGGAACAACAACTTTGAATGCAGAGGTTAATAAGAACACTTCCGCCAAAAACCTGACAATCACTGCAAAGAAGATTGTTGACGGTAAAGTATCTGGTAAATCCGATGACAAATTCACTTGCAAGACGAAGATTGATAAGAAAATTAATCTTGCAGACGCAGAAGTTGGTTTTACCGGCGGCGATTTAACCATTAAGAAGGTCGACGGCGATACAAAGGCATTTGGCGCTGGTATAAAGGATTCCGGCTACACCGTAAAGGATGCAGAAGTTGTTCTCCCTGCTGGCACTAAGAAAGTTACTGTAGAGGGCGGTTCAATTGCAAAACTGTCCGGTGAAGCTACAGCAATCGATGTTGGTGCAGCTACCATTTCTAATGGTATTAAAGTTGCTCTGCTTGGTGGAAAGATTTCTGTAAACGATGAAAAAGCTAAGGTCGGCGACATCACGCTGAAAGATTCTTCTACTGGTACACCTATTATCGAAGTTTCCAATGGTAAAGTTGGTGCGATTAAGACTACCGATTGGGATGCTACTGATATTACCATTTACGCTGGTAGCGTAGGAACTATTGAATCCGATAAAGCTATCACTCTTGATGCCAACAATGATGACACCGCAATTGTAACCGGCAAGATTACTGCTCCTGGTGTAACTGTGAAAGCAGATTCTTCTAAGGTTACTTTCAATGGTTTCAAAGCCAATGCGAATAGCGGGACAGTAGAGTTTACAGGCGATAAGGCTGTTTCTACCGGCTCAATGGATCTTGATTATCGTAGTACTGAGGTAGCATTTGGTAATAATTCCGATAAATTTGTTGCCACAGTTGCTGCTCCTGTAAATGCAAAGAACGGTAAAATCACCACAGAAAATGAGGACACTAATGTTACTGTAACCGGTGACGTAACTGTTGATACAATTTCTGTTGGCAGTGATTCCGATATCGCTTTCACCGGTGCTGTTAAGACAAAAGATGTTGACGGCGATGGTGCATTAACGATTGTTCCTGGTAAGCTCTATATCACCGGAAGCGCATCTTCCGCAACATTGAAGCTTTCCAGCAACTTTGCGGTTGGCACAGTTGTTTTCAAGTCTGATTCCGACACCGTAAGCGAAGACGATTTCACAACCTTTGGCTTTACCCTTGATAAGAGCACAGGCAACAGTGTTGATACATTCAAAGTAAAGACACTTAGCTTTGCTGGCCTCCAGATCAACAAGACAACTACTAAGATTGCTAAGGGCTATTCCGAGACCTTTACTGCAACTGCTTATCCGACCGGAACAACTGCTCCGACCGGCTCTGTAATTAAGTGGGCTCTTGACGGCAGCGATCAAGTATTTGCTCTTACTTCTACTGGCAACACCGCAACTGTTAAAGTTGTAAACTACGACACCACATTCTCTTCCGAGAATACGGGTACCGTATCTGCAACTCTTCAGGATGCTGACGGTTATGATCTTGATGATTATTCCGCTGGAAAAGTTACTGTAACTGCTCTTGCAGTTCCGGAAGCTACTTCTGATACGACCTCTGCTCTCTCCGTTGGTAAGGGCGCAAGCTACACCATGAAGGTTACTTCCGCTACTCAGCCGACCGTAACAACCGGTTCCGCTGGTGTGTTCTCTGTAGCACTTGCTTCCAAGAACGGAAACAACTACTTCTTCAAACTCACTGCTATCGGTGATGCCGGTAAGGCAACAGGCGTATACCTCAACGGTGCTAAGATCTTTGTTGCAACTGTAAAGGCTTTTGCTTTCACAAGCGATACAACAAAGGCAACAACCGTTAAGGGTGCTTACACCTTCAAGATCACAGCGGATGCTACACCGACAGTTTCTGTTGGCTCTGCAGCATTCAAACTCACATTCGTTTCCAAGAATGGAAATGCTTATCTTTACAAAATTACCTCTGCTGGTAAAGTCGGTGCAGCTGCTGGCATTTATGTCAATGGCTCCAAGGTTTTCGTAGCAACAGTTGGCTAATGTTTGTAAAACAAAGCACAGCAAAGTTCTTTAATCAAATTATTACTATCTCAACAAAATAAGTATAGTTGTATTTGCGTAGCAGCGGTTTGGGCGAAAGCCCGGGCCGCTGCTTTGTGCTTTTTCATTAAAAAGTCAGCTGTAATCACTTGTTACTTGATATATTATGGAAAATGAGATAAAATAAAAATAATTCTGATCAAATTGAGGAATTTCGAAATGATATTCAGCAGCCTGACTTTTATTTTTGCTTTTCTGCCGCTCGTTTTAATTGCATATTATCTGGTTCCGCGAAAATTCAAAAACCTGTGTCTGTTTGTTTTCAGCCTGGTGTTTTACGCCTGGGGCGAACCGGTTTCGCTTTTTTTAATGCTGTTCACAACCGCGTTTGATTATCTGGCCGGGTTTGTAATCGATAAATACCGCAATGAACGTAAAAAAGCCCGCATTTTTTTGATCATCAGCATTTGCG
>JAEWUH010000151.1 GCA_023397245.1 Bacillota bacterium
GCCGGCCTCGCCCTCGCCGAAGGTGCCGAGCCGGTAGCTTTTCACGTTCGGATGCTTTTTCAGGTGCTGCTGCACTGCTGCGCGCAGCGCGCCCGTGCCCTTGCCGTGGATCACGGTGAGCTGGTTCACGCCCGTAAGCAGCGCGGAATCGATAAAGCGATCCACGTTCAGGATGGCCTCGTCGGTCATCTGGCCGCGCAGGTCAAGCTCGGTGGTCACCCTTGCCTGCGCCCGCCCGGTCACATTCTTCGTTACGGTACGCCGGGGCGCCTTTACGGGCTTCTCGTTGATCAACCGCAGGTTGGAAAGCGGCACACGGGTCTGGATAATGCCCGCCTGCACAAGAACGGTATCGGAGCTGCCCTCCGGCAGCTGAAGTACCGTTCCGTTTTTATCGATATCAAAAATAAGAACCGTGTCGCCGACTTTTAACGGACGCGGCAGAACGTATTCGCCGTCCTCCCGCTCCTTTATTGGGTCGGCCGTTTCCTCCAGAGAGCGCAGCCCCGCCTTGAGCTTTGCCTTCTGCTCGGCGGAAAGCGTTTTGTTCTGCTGCTTTTTCAGTTCGTCCATTTCATTCAATAACGCGTCAATTTGTCCGCGCGTACGCGAAACCAGCTCCGCCGCCTGGCGGCGTGCCTTTTCAATTTCCTTGTCCGCTTCGGTCTGGATGCTGTCGCGGATTTTCTGCGCGTCCCTCTGTGCGCGGTCGGCTTCCATGCGTGCCTGCTCCGCCCTGCCGCGCTCCGCTTCCAGACCCTGGCGGCTGGTTTCAAGGCTCTGCACAACATCCTCAAAGCGCGCGTTTTCAGAGGAAACCAACTCTCTGGCGCGTTCCACAACTTTCTCCCCCATACCGAGCCGCAGGGAAATGGCAAACGCGTTGGAGCGTCCCGGCACGCCGATGAGCAGGCGGTACGTGGGGCGCAGCGTGGTAACATCGAACTCGCAGCAGGCGTTCTCCACGCCGGCGGTCTGCAGGGCGTAGGCCTTGAGCTCGGCGTAATGCGTGGTCGCCGCGATCTTGGCGCCTTTCTGGCGCAGTGCCTCAAGGATTGCCATAGCCAAAGCAGCGCCCTCCACCGGGTCGGTTCCGGCGCCGAGTTCGTCCAGAAGGATCAGGCTCGTTTCATCGGCCTGCTCCATGATTTTGATGATATTGGTCATATGCGCCGAAAAAGTGGACAGCGACTGCTCGATGCTCTGTTCGTCGCCGATGTCCGCCAGCACCTGACGGAAAATGGAAATCCGGCTGTTCTCCGCAACCGGAAGGAGCAGACCGCACATTGCCATCAGCGATAAAAGACCGACGGTTTTCAGCGATACGGTCTTGCCGCCCGTGTTCGGCCCGGTAATGACCAGCGTATCAAAGCTCATACCCAATTCTATGTCCGTCGGGACAACTTTATCCGCCAGAATCAGCGGATGCCGCGCTTTTTTCAGAAGAATCTTTCCATTGTCGTTCACGAGCGGCATGCTCGCCTTCATCTTATAGCCGAGGTTTGCCTTGGCGAAAATCAGGTTGAGCTCCACCGCGGCGTTGTACCCGCTGACGGTTCCGCTTGCAAAATTTCCCGTTTCCGCGGAAAGCTCGGCAAGGATCCGTTCAATTTCCGCCTGTTCCTGCGAAAGCAGCACCCGCACCTGGTTGTTGGCTTCCACCACGCCCATCGGCTCGATGAAAAGCGTCGCGCCGCTGGAGGAGGTATCGTGTACAAGGCCGGGGACCTCGCTGCGGCATTCCGCCTTGACCGGAACCACGAAGCGCCCGTCGCGCATCGTCACGATCGGATCCTGCAGATATTTCTGATACGTTGGGGAATGAATCATCTTATCCAGCTGCTCTCTGGCACGGGAGGATGCGGCACGGATTTTGCGGCGAATGGACGCCAGCTCCGGCGAAGCGGAATCCGCCATTTCTTCCTCGGATAAAATCGCGTTGAAAATGCGGTCTTCCAGATATTTGTTCGGCATCAGCGAATCAAAGCGCCAGTCCAGAACGCTTTTTACCCCTTCGCTCTTGGAGCGCCACTCCACGATGCCGCGCAGGGTGCGCAGCACCCCGGCAATACGCAGCAGCTCCGGCATATTCAGGGTAGCGCCGGCTTCCGCGCGGCGCAGGGAATTGGTGACGTTTTTCAATCCGCCGAAAGACGGCGCGCCGAACTGCGCCATCAGAACGTACGCGCCGTCGGTATCCGCCAGCAAACGCTGTACCTCGGAGAGCGAGGTTTCCGGCACCAGTTGGAGCGCAAGCTCCGCGGCGTCGTCGCAGGCGGTTTCGCCCGCAAGCAACTTCAGTATTTTATCGAGCTCCAAAGCCCGGTAGTGTCTTTTGCTTTCTTCCATAAACATGATTGGTATCCCTTCCGACTCAGCCGCAGTACGCGGGCTGCCGTCGTTTAAATAAATGAACTCATATACGAACAATGGCCGTCGGTTCAGACCGACGATACTTTTCCGGCCATTAATTAATACTGTGAAGCGTAATGACGGCGATTTCCGGCATATTTAAAATCCGCGCGCCGAAAACGCCGCTGCCAAGTCCCCTGCTGACAAAGAGTGTTCCGCCGTCCTCTTTATAGATTCCGGCGCTGTATTTCGGAAAAAACTCGCGTTCCGGCGAAAGCAGCCCGCCCAGAAACGGCAGGCGGATCATCCCGCCGTGAACGTGGCCGCACAGGGTGAGGTCGGCGCCCCAGCGGGCATAAACCGGAAAGCACAGCGGGCTGTGCGTGAGCAGAATGCCGTAATGCGACGGATCAAACGAACCCAAGAGCCGTTTCATGCCGCGGTCTGTGAATTTTGCGGTATGGCCGAAACGCAGGTTTGCTTCCCGGTAATATTTCAGGGAGAACCACATGCCGTACAGGCTGATGCTTTGTTCTCCCCGTTTCAGGCTGATTCGTTCGTTATCCAGCACCCTGATATGCAAAGCCGCAAGGCGTACCAAAAAAGCTTTCAGCTCATCGCGCTCCATGTCCTGTTCATGGTTCCCGATTACGTAATAGCACGGATAAGCTTTCCCGACTGTTTCGGCAAGGCGAAAAAACACATGGCGGTCGGAATCCGAACGGCTGACCATGTCCCCGGTCATCACGATCATATCCGGCTTTGCCGCTTCGATTCTTTGCAGCAGCCGTACATTATCCCGCCCGAAGCTTGCGCTGTGCAGGTCGGAAAGCTGCAGAATGCGGAAACCGTCAAACGCGGCGGGCAGCCGCTCCGAGCGGACGGCATATTCCGTTACCCGGAGCATATGGTTTTCCGGGAACAGCGCCGAAGCAGCCTTGCAGGCTTTTACAATGATTCTGTAAACCGGTGAATTTCTCTTTTTGTGCATAAACCCTCTCGATATATCATCAATGCCTTTTCTCAATGCTTATTTTGCGCGTTTGATTACAGACAAACCGACAGGCAGCAAAAAACGCAATTTTACGGCTGCACGATTTTCTGTCAGTCTGCCGCACTATGTAGCACTTTTTCGTACAGATTGAATCTGCCCTTGCGGAAAAGCACTTCCCCGGTTCTGCGGTAACCGATCGATTCATACAGTCTGCACGAAAACGGGTTGTGCGTAAACGCGTCCAGCCGCACAGAAGTGTAACCCTGCCGTAGCAGTTCCTGCTCCGCAAGCAGCATCATTTTCCGTCCCAGACCCCTGTGCTGCTCCGCGGGCTTTACGCACAGGCGGTGGATCACGGCGATTTTTCCGTCCGTGTACTGCCACTTCCCGGTTTGGTATTCGGCGTCCTGTTCCCCGTTCAGCACCACAGCCGCCAGAATCGCGCCGTTCTCCGTCAGAAGATACATCTGCTGATTCTGTATATCGTTTTCAATGGTATTGCGGTCGGGATAAACTTCATCCCACTGCGCGATACCCTGCGTTTTGTGATATTCCACCGCGTCTTGAAAAATCTGCCAGATCTCTAAAAAATCACACTGAGCTGCTATTCTGAAAAGAAAACTCATTCGTTACCTCCGGCTAAACTTGCTTCGGTCTGCGCGATTTGATGGTAAAAATCCAGCGTATTAAAGCCGCGCTGAAGCGTATCGATGATATACTGCTCGCTTGCTTCCGAAAGCTCCTTTAGCCCCTGCGGGGAAAGGCTGAACGAAAACAGCTTTTCAAATTCGGCATAAATGGTATGCCGCAGGCCGGTGAGCGCGCCGCGGCTGAGCCGAACCGCAGGCTCCGAAGGACGCGGGCAGTCGCCGCAGTACAGCACGCCGCTGCGGGGAAGAAAATACATTTCGTCTGCTTCGTAGCAGGAGCAGCCTGCGCAGCAGATCAGGTTCGGCATATAGCCGGCGAGCGAAAGCATCCGCATTTCCACAATCGCCTTGAGAAGCAGGGGCGGCCTTGTCCCCTTGCACAGAAAATGCAGCGCGTTCAGCATCAGACGTAAAAAATCCCCGGCTTCCGTCTCCTGCGGAGCCAGCGCGCCCGCCAGTTCGCAAAAATACTGGGCAAGGGAAAGACGCTCCATGTCCCTGCGGAGGTCAAAAAAGACTTCGATGGGCTGGGCGTCGTCAATTATGTATTTATCCCGCCCCTTGAATATCGCAAAGCGGGAATAGCTGAACAGCTGGGTAGCGGAAAGCTTGCTGTTTTTCATCTTATTCGCCTGCTGTGCAAAAGCGCGCACTACACCCTCCCGCCGTGTCAAAACTGTTACAAGGCGGTCACTTTCACCCACGCTCTTCTCCAGGATAACCAAGCCCTCGGTTTCTATCTGCATCGGGTTCCTCCCGCATCTGGTATTCCTCGCTGCTGTTCTTACATTGGCTGTATTTTAAATAATCCATAACACTTCCCGTATGTTCAAAGCAATTCCACGCCGTTTTTTCATCCATTATTTCCACTCCCTTTTTTGGTTTGCAAATTAAGTATTTGCCAATGAGGGAGTAATATGAGCGGAAAATATATGAATGTTCCCCATAATGTTACAGATTTTTCAATAAAAATATGCTTTGTCCGGCCGGCTACTGCTGAAAATCGTTGCTGTCAAAGCCCAAACTGCGCAGCGCTGCCGCGCGGTTGCGCCAGTCCTCCTTCACCTTTACCCAAAGCTGAAGGTTGATTTTGCAGTCAAAAAAGCGCTCCATATCCGCCCGCGCAAAGGAGCCGACCTTTTTGAGCATCGCGCCGCCCTTACCGATAATAATTCCCTTATGGGATTCTTTTTCGCAGAAAATGGTGGCGTCGATATCGGTGATGCCGCTGTCCCCGCGCTCCCGCATTTTCTCCACCACGACCGCAACGCCGTGCGGAACCTCCTTGCTGCAGAGGCGCAGAATTTTTTCGCGGATAATTTCCCCGGCCAGAACACGCTCCGGCTGGTCCGTGAGGGTATCTTCCTCAAAGAAATGCCCGCCCGGCATCGCGAGCTTTTCCAGCTCTGCCGCAAGATCCTTTATTCCGTTGCCGTCCAGCGCGGAAACCGGCACGACGGCTTCAAAAGTATAGAGCTTTGAAAGCTCCAGAATCTGCTCCATTAAAACGCTTTTTTCCGGCAGCAGGTCAATTTTATTGATTGCCAGCACCGCAGGTATCTGCGCCGCTTTGAATTTTTCTATCAGCTCCAGATCGGCGGGCGCGATTTTCCTGCCCGCTTCCACAGCCAGAAGACACGCGTCAACGCCGGCCACGGATTCCGTCACCGAACGCACCATATACTCGCCGAGCCGATTGTGCGGCTTTAAAAGACCGGGTGTGTCGATAAAGACCAGCTGGGTTTCCCCGCGGGTCAGAACACCCATGATGCGGGTGCGGGTGGTCTGCGGCTTGTCGGACACAATGGCGACCTTCTGCCCGAGCATCGCGTTCAGGAGCGACGATTTGCCCACGTTCGGGCGGCCGACTATCGCAATAAAAGCGGATTTATCGTTTGTATTATCTGTCACGGTAATCTCCTTAATAAAGCTTATCTCAAATATTAGTTACTTACTCATTTTTGCCCTAAGACCAGGCAGGATTTGCACTTAGCTAGGTTCTATTTTTAACTGCCCTCAGGCCGGCATGACTTACACTTAGCTAACTGGGCACTACTTTTTAGCCACCCTCAGGCCGGGCGGGCCCTTACTTTCGTTCCGGGACGAAAGTAAGCAAAGTCCCGGCAAGGGGGATTTTCAATCCCGGCGGGAGGGTTCCAAAAATCCCCCTTGCATCCCCCGAAGTATCCCCATTCAACTCGGTTATGTCAAGATTCTATAGGATTTTCATTGACGGTAAGTCTTTAGACCTACTTCCTCTGTCGATCAAGGCAAACTTAGCTTTCCCAGGACGAAGAGAAAAACTTCCATTACGGAAAAGGAAAAATACGTGGTCGCCGTAGGCGCGAAAAGACGCTATGCGTCCGCAGATGACAGAGAGATTCTTAATTTCCCCGTTTTTTCCGAATCCAGTCCCGTATCCCGATTGGCCCGAGCAGCACATAAACCACGCTGAGCGCGGTAACCGCAATAAGCAGCAGGAGCATGAGCGGATTGGAGGCGAAGAAACGGAACATTTTAAGAAACGAAGCGGGCTGCCAGAAAATGCAGATTCCCACTCCCACCGCGAACAGGGCGCAGATAAGCACCGCACCCGCCGCCATATCCTTCACAATGCGAACCACGGGGTTAAAGCTGGCGGCCGCCATATCGGAAAGCTCCTCCGCCACGGTGTTGAACATTTCAGCCGTTATGACCGAAGCTACGGTAAGGCACAGAAGCGCATAGCCTGTCCGTGATACCGTAAAAAAAAACGAAAAGGCAAATACATACAGCGCTGCCACCGTATGTATTCGCATATTTCGTTCATTATTGATACAGTAAACAATTCCCCGGAACGCGTATTTAAAGCTTTTTAAAAAACGCAAGCCTTATTCCTCATCCTCATCCAAAACATAGCTGCTTGTGCTTGGCAGGCCGAGCTGCGTCATGACCTGCTCTTCCTTTTCACGCATACGCACCCGTTCCATACCGCCGTCCTCATGGTCGTAGCCAAGAAGATGGAGCATGGAGTGCGCCGAAAGATAGCCGACCTCGCGCTCCAGACTGTGGCCGTAGCGGTCCGCCTGTTCCACCGCTTTTTCCATGGAAATCACGATATCTCCCAGAATCTTTGCGCCGGTCGTGTGGTTTTCGTCGTAAACGCCGTTTTCGCCCATCGGGAAGGAAAGCACATCCGTCGGAACGTCTTTGTTACGGTACTGCTTATTCAGTTCGCGAATTTGCTCGTTGTTCACAAATGTAACGCTGATCTCCGCGGGGTCTGTAAATTTTTCCATGCGGAGCACCGCATTGCAGCAGCGGCGTACCAACATGCGCAGGCCTGTTGGGATTTTTACTTCTTTTTGTTTGTTGTCGATGATTACTCTGATCTTTTCCATTGTGTTAACGCCCGACCTCCTCGTTTTTTTCGTAAGCTTTTATAATATCCTGCACCAGCTTATGGCGCACAACATCTTTCTCATTGAACCGAACCTGTGCAATGTCGTCAATACCGCGCAGAATCCGCAGCACATCCTTCAGACCGGATTTGCGTCCGTCCGGAAGGTCAATCTGCGTGATGTCGCCGGTAATGACCATTTTGGAGTTAAAGCCCAGACGCGTCAGAAACATCTTCATCTGCTCGGGCGTGGTGTTCTGCGCCTCGTCGAGAATGATGAAGCTGTCGTCAAGGGTTCTGCCGCGCATATAGGCAAGCGGCGCGACTTCAATGTTGCCGCGCTCCACGTATTTCTGATAGGTTTCGGCGCCCAGCATATCAAACAGCGCGTCGTAAAGGGGGCGCAGATAAGGATCGACCTTCTGCTGCAGGTCGCCCGGCAGAAAGCCCAGCTTTTCGCCTGCTTCCACGGCGGGCCGCGTCAGAATAATCCGGTTGACCTCCTGCGCGCGGAACGCGGTGACCGCCAGCGCAACGGCAAGATAGGTCTTTCCGGTGCCGGCAGGGCCCACGCCGATTATGATCGTATGGCTCTTGATGGCGGTGCAGTATTTCTTCTGCCCCAGTGTTTTCGCCTTGACGGGCTTGCCCTTTGACGTAACGCAGATGCAGTCACCGGCAAGCGTTTCGATTTTATCCTCGCTGCCCTCATTGACAAGCGAGATGCAATAGCGTACATTTTGCTCGCTGAGCGCTTCCCCGCGGTTGATAAGCGAAAGGAGGCTGTCGATGGCGCGAACGGCCAGCGCAACATTTTCCGGCTCGCCGGAAACCTTGAGTTCGCTTCCCCTGCCAAGAATGTTGACGCCGTACTCCTTTTCGATCAGCTTGATATTTTCGTCGAAGCTCCCAAAAAGGGCGACTGCCTGCTCCATGCGGTCGATATTAATCCTTTGTTCAAACATTTTATCACCTATAAAATTTTATCGTTTGGAAATATAATCCCGCACGATAAATTTAATTTATTATAACATAAAACAAACATTTCGTCACGTTAAATAGTGACAAAAAATGTATTATTTTATTAATATTTCCGATTCCTGTGCAATATTTTCCCTGCATTTTAAATTTACCGTATAAATCAGTTTGGAGTCATCGATTTTGCCGGACGCGCTCTGTGAGATTACCTGCGCATCCTTCAGTTCCGTGTGCGCCCGCTGCTCAATCTGCTTTTCGGCAAGCCGGATTGCCTGTTCCCGGCTGAGCGTATAGGAATACGAATCATGTTCCACCCAGTTTTCCTCATAAATGCTCATCGGCAGCACGGAATTCATCAGCCGGACTTCCGTAAGCAGTCCCTCGGCCCTGTAGTTTCCGTTCGGCTTTCCGGCGAGAGTCAGCGGGACGCGGATGCCGAAAATATTGAAGCTGCGCTGTGTGACCACCCTGCCCGTCTGCCTTGTCTCGGTGCGATTCAGCGCGACCTCCTCGGTCATGGTGCGGGTGGTTTCCGCAATGATTTCACCGGCCGCGTGCCGGAGCGAAGCGACGCCCTGATTGTTCTCCACAACCCCGCTGATCAGCAGCTGGCCTTCCACCACGGCGTCGCCCTCCTTGACCTGTGCCGTGCCGGTGTAAACCTTGAGCGATACAATCTGGCCGGTTGCCGCGGCTTTAATGTTGCATACCGAATATTCCTTCTCCACGATCGGCGGCTTTTCGGTTTTTTCCTGCAGACGCACCTCCGCGGAACAGCCGATGGTATTGACGGAAAGCCATCCGATTTGGGGGAATTTCAGCATCAGGCGCTGCTGGAGCATCTGGGGATCGACGTTCCTTTTCGGCGTGCCGCAGGCAACGCCCATTGCCGCCAGCTCGTTTTTGATTGCCTGCGTGGGAATCGTCGTATTGCCGCTGACCTCTATGCTCCACACGTTCATGGAAAGCGCCCAGATAACCGCGGCGGCCAGCGCGGCGCCCGCCAGAAGCCCGCGCCGCTTCCGTATTCCCTTGGTGGCAAACGGAAACCCGTGGCGCTCCTGCACCTTCAGCCGGCAACCCGCTTTGCGGGCGCAGCTGTGCAGCGAGCGGTAGCTGCCCGCCGCAACGCAGGCGCCGCAGTTTCCCCCGCCGCGGATATCCCACAAATTGACGCCGCTGCGCGCGCACTGGTTCAGGAACCTCTCCGGGCTGCCGCCTTTTACCGAAAACCGGGCATAACCCAGAAACCACCGCGTCAGTTTTAAGGAAATCATTTTTTCACCTCACGTCATGAACTCAATTCCGGTTATGAATCCCGCCACCACAAGCGAATCCGCGGTAAGGCATTTTATCACAAGCCCCCGTCCGGTAAACCGCACGATCTGCCGCCCCGCCCGTATCCGCACGACGTCCACGTCGTACTCCAACACGCCGCCGCAGCCCTCCACAACCACTTCCGTATTCCCGTTGATTTCCATATGCGACGGCATATTCATTGAAGCCGTCAGGCCGCGCAGATTCATTTTCCTGCTCAAATCCGATCCCCGCCCCAATCATATTTGTCATAGAAAGCCTATGCGGGAAAAGGCTTAAATATCCGCGCGGTTTCATATATATAAATGCTTTGCACGGCCATAAAAGAAAAAAATAAGGAACCGGAAAGGTTGATCCGTTATGAAATTGAAATCTTTCTTCCTGCTGATTACAGTCCTGCTCACCGCGTGCGTACTGCTGATTTTTCCGGCGGCTGCGGCGCAGGGAGCGCGCAGCGGCATCGGCTACTGCCTCCAGATTCTGATTCCCTCCCTTTACCCGTTTATGGTGCTCTCCGTTTTTATTGTAAAATGCGGCCTGTCCGATAAAATCGGCAGGCTGCTGGAAACTCCCATACGCGCCGTTCTGAAGCTGCCCGGCAGCACGGCCGCCGCTATTCTGATGAGCATGATCGGCGGCTATCCGACGGGCGCGCGCAGTATCGCCGCACTGTATGAAAACGGCTCGGTCAGCGAAAGGCAGGCCGCCCGCATGCTTTGCTTCTGCGTGAACGCGGGGCCGGCATTTGTCATCAGCGCTGTGGGCGCCGGATTTTTGAAGGACCCGCGGGCCGGCGCGCTCCTTTTCGCCTCACAAATACTGGCTTCTCTGGTTTTGAGCCTGATCAGCGGATTTACGGCGAAGAACGAACCCGTTCCCGCAAAGCGAAAAACAAACCGCCCCGTAAAAATTTCCGACGCGCTCATCGCCTCGGCTTCCGACGCCGCCCATGCCATGATGAATATGTGCTGCTTTGTCGTTCTGTTTGCGGCGCTCATCAGCCTGCTGCGCCTGCAGGCGACCGAACCGCGCGGCGCGGCGGCGCTTTCCGCCCTGCTGGAGGTAACGGGCGGCTGCTCGGATATCGCGAAGCTCGGAGCGCCGCTCTGGGTTTTCTCTCTTGCGATCGGCTGGGGCGGAATCTGCGTACACTTTCAGGTACTGTCGTCGGTCGGCGGCATTAAAGTCCGGCTTGCGCGGTTCCTGTTTTTCCGCCTGCTCCACGGGGTGCTTGCCGCCCTGATTACAGGCGGGCTTCTGCAGATATTCCCGGTCAGCAGGGAGGTATTCTCCAACATTTCCGCGCCGCTGGCAACGGGATTCTCCGGTTCCGCTCCGGCATCGGCGGCACTTGTGGGGCTCTGCGCGGCTTTCCTTTTATGTCTTCCTCAGAAAGAACTGGAAATTAAGGAAAACTGATGCTATAATAAGGTGAAAATATTTCAGGCTGCCGGTAAAGCCGCACAAACAAAACCGCAAAACAGTTTTGCTTGCTGCATTGGCGCACCTTACCCTGCACAATTTTCTGATGCCTGACCGTTTTGAGATACGCTTAAATGCCTATAATATATTTGGCTGAAAGCTGTACAGCCGCAAGCCTGCCAAAGATTCCGCCTGCAGACTGGCCGCCCTGCCTCCTTTTTCTGCACCGGAATGGTTTTGGCACTTTGTATATTGATAGTATTGACAAAAAATGAGGAAAAGCAATGTTTGGGAAAAAGAAAAAGAATCTTTTCGGAGATCAGATAGAAGTAAGCTGTGAATACTGCGCAAACAGTTCGGATTACGACGGCGCAAGCGTCTGCAGGCTGAACCGCTTCCGGAACCCGGACGGGAGCTGCCGCCGCTTTGCCTACGACCCGCTCAAACGAGCGCCTCTGCAGCTGCCGCCGCTGAAACCGCACAGCGCAGATGAATTTAAATTATAGGAGGATCCATCATTATGTTCTGTCCAAGATGTGGAAAACCGGCTGAAAACGGAGAACTGGTCTGTTCCAACTGCGGATTGGATTTTGCCACCCTGAACCCGGCGTACGCACCGGAACCGGAATCCGCGCTCGCCGAAGTCAGGGTCATCGCAAAGCGGCTGAAGAAGCTGAATATCCGGTTGATCTGCTTCAGCTTAATTGCACTGTCCATCCTGATTATTTCGTTTGTAGCCGCGCAGAAAATCTCCGGCAGCGCTTTGCAGATCACCCAGATACGCACGAGCGGCGGGTCAACCGTAAACGAGGTGTATTACCGGGAAATGGGAAACATCTACGAGGGGTACGCTATGTTCATAAGGGAATGCGGTGTTTTCTTCGCCACCATTCTGGTTGGACTGGGATTAAAGAGAAAGTAATACATACATAAAAATCTTACTTAACGCAAAAGGCTGCTCTGGACTGCCGGGAAAGCCGCGCAGCCGGGACTGCCGTAAAACAAAACATAAAAATGCGCTTTGAGCGGGCTGAAAAAGTCCGTCCCAAGGCGCATTTCCTTTGATTTGTTCGCCGGTTTCCCGCAATATTTACGCTTCCCGATTATAACGCTTGCATTATTAGACAGACGGAATGTATCCCCGGGCCTGCGCAATTTTAATTGCCTCCACTTTACCGCTTGCTTCAAGCTTTTCATAGATATTCTTAAAATGTGTTTTTACCGTTCCCTCCGATATAAACAAACGCTCCGCAATTTCTTTTCTGGTCAGGCTTTCGGCTGCAAGCGTCAGTACGCAAAGCTCGCGCTGTGACAGAGAAACCTCTTCATAGCAAACGCCCTTAACGTTCTGTTCATATTGATTGCAGCCGGAAAGGACGTGTTGTATATAGCCGCTGTCCGGATGTTTTTCGGCGATCGTTTCCACCATTTTCATAATATAAATCGCAGCTTCAATAAACGGCATCACAATGCCGTCGGATTGTGCTTGAAAGAGCGCCTCTTCCAAAACTGCGGTTCCTGCGTCCGGCCCGTACAAATGATATTTGGCAACCGCCCGGAAAATACGGTTATGGATAAAACCGAGCTGATTGCTGTATAAAGCGAACTGTTTTTGAAAAATCTCCGTCTGCACTTCGAGTTCCGCATATTTTTTCGCGGCCATCAGAGCCTTTCCGTAAACCAGATAGTGAAATCCTACCCCATGATAATACAGAACGGCATTTGCCATATCACCGGTTTGCAGCCAGAACGGAATTTTTTCCGATTGATTCAGGCAGGCGTAAATATATCCCTTGCACATGGCGACGGTGGTAGGGTAGGCGGGATAATTGGCATTTTCAATATCTTTTTCCAACTGGCTTAAGAGTTCGAGCGCTTCCGAAACCCTGCCCTGGAGAATATGAAGCCTCATAAGGCAAAATTTTGCGCATAGGATAACGCTGGTTTGATTTTTCGTTTTTGCCTTGAGCAAGGCTTTCGTACTGTTTAATTCAACATTATGCCAATCTCCGGTTTCAAGCGCGTATTCCGCGAGGGATAAAGAATCGCTTCCTTCTCCGCAGCCGTTTGAGAATTTCGCGTATTCCACGCTTTCCGAAAGCAGGTCTTTCAGTTTTTCAAAGCCTCCCTGCCTGCGAAAATAGAGATAAAGATAATGGGGCGAGCCAAAGGTATAAACATTGTTCGGGAATGCGATATACGACTGCCGGCCTTTCAGCAACGCGGAAATCCTTTTGAAAGCCGCAACCATATCCTCCACATGATTAAACATGGTAAAAATCCGGACAGCCAGTGTTTCGGCCAGAATCCGGTCGCGGTATTCCTCATCGATGCAGTCCATTGCTTCATAATGCCGCTGAATCTCGTCCAGCCGTTCCGCCCAGTTTATGGCGGAACTCTTTTTATCGTTGACTAAAGAAACAAATATATGCTGCAAATAAGCAAGCGGATACGAAAGCAGCTGCTCCCGGGAAAGGCTGTCAAACATTTCGTCCTCACCTTCAAAATACGGCACCTTATTCCGCATATTGTCCGGTTCGTTCAAAAGAAGAAGGATGCGCCCCGTCTGGCCGGCGCGGTACAGGCAGGAATAGGCGTTTGGAAAGTTCTCTCTTTCAAGGTACCACTCGCCAAGCCGGGCGTACAGCGCTTTTATTTCGCCGTCGGAAAAGCGCTGCTTCATGCGCAGGAAATCCAAAAAAACGTTATGTATTTTATAAGTCTGATCCGCTTCGTTATAAAACACAAAGGAGTTTTTGCGGCTAAGGTTTTTGAGAACAGCGGAGGTGTTTTCGTTTCCCGTAACGAATTCCGCCTGCTCCGCCGTAAACTCATCCATAACGGAAAGTCTGAGCAAAAAGTCCTGAGTTGCACCGTCATAAACGTGAAATAAGGTTTTTTCGATCAGCTCGTCGATCGTCCCGCTCATGCCGACAGGAATACCCTGCTCCAGCCCTAATAGGATAATATAAATAAAAGAAATCCACCCGCCGGTGTATTCGCATATTTTTTTCAGGTCGGACGGTACTGCTTCATTCAGCATCATCCTGCAGTAGTCATTGACTTCTTCTTCCGTAAATTTCAGCTTTTCCCGGGATATCACATGGCACAATCCCTTGGAAAGCAGCTCCACAAAATCAAAATCCGTTGTGTCCCTCGTAATGATGATCATATGGAAATCGGTGATTTCCTCCTGGGAAAGCTGCAGGATCAGCCGATTCAGCTGCAGGTTTTGCGAAAGATGGTAATCGTCCATCACAAGCAGAAATCTGCTTTGAAAGGTAATGTTATTTAAAATAGAGAGGATTTTATCCAGACCGGCAGCGTCCGCCGGAAAACCGAAGCTTTTTAAGGCGGCTCTCGCCTTTTCATCTGTTTTGCCGATTGCATCGGTAAAAGCATCCCAAAAAAACTCGGAGGAATTTTCGGAGCTGCGGAATGTGATCCACAAAGGCTGCATCTTCTCGGAGGCAAAAAAGCTTTTGACCGCTGTGGTCTTTCCAAAACCCATAGGCGCTTCCACCAGGGTAAGCGGAAAATCATAAACGGCCGTCAGGTCGTTTAAAATACGTTTTCTGTTCAGTATTTTTGATCTTCTCACAATGGGTCGCCCCTTATATGTAAAGTTCCAAGATTTCCGCCTCTGAATTCATTATTTAAATTATTATATCAATATAATTTCAAAATAAAATTCTAATATAAATTCATAATATTTGCCTTTCCATTAAAAATCCCCCATATGGGAGATACAAAAAAAGACCGACGTCCTGTATAATCGAGATACAGGGCCTATTTTTGCCTAAAAGAGGGGAAAATCGATGAGCAAGATTGTCAGTGTAACGGCAAATGACGATTATACCATTCTGATTGAGTTTGAGCACAGTAACAAAATATTGTTCAATATGCAGGAATTGATCAAGACCATACCGTTTCAAGCTCTTAAGGACATAGAAAATTTCAAGAAGATTGGGTTTGAAGATAAAGTCATCTATTGGAAAGGCGAGAAGCAAACGGTAATTCCCGCAAGACTTACCGTGGATAATATCCTGTTTGCACTGAGAGATTGAAATAAATCAGATACAATATTTAACTCCAAAAAAGGACGCCAAAGGCGTCCTTTTTATATGTGTCATTTGCTCAATTTAGGCGCAAACCTGACGCGGGCATAAACAAAACAGTTTCCCCAATCGTGTGGAGCGTGAATTGCGTACAGGCTCAGCCTGTTGAAAGTTAGGTAATAAAAGATGCCGAAATAGGAGCGAAACTTCTGCACTGTTTATCTCTTTATTGGAAAAATTTCATTACCTTCCAATAAATCATCATTTGAAGATAATGTATTGTCAAACAGCACGGTCGCAGCGAAGAGAAACAGTTCGACGGTACCGTCGCGGCACCCATAGCCAAAACAACCAGTACAAATAACCGCTAGCTTTTCGGTATCGGCGGATTGATGCTGTCTGTATGATAAAAAGTCCGTGCCGCCAAAATTCTGCGAAGCGTTTGCCGGATGTCGGCGTCAACACAAACAGATCGCTCTTTTATTTCAGCGGGTACAAAGGTATCCCCCAGATTGATGCAGACAAATACGGCGTCGGGGTTCTGATACGTCATTTGCCAGAACGGATATTTGATAATAGACGGAGTATTCATTCCGACGCCAAGTTCAAGGTAAAGAATATGCCCCTTTCTGTGCCTGCGGATATAATCCTCATAATGTTTTTTGGCAATATGCCAGCCGTCATCCTCTACAAATTGATCGTCGCTGCGGAGGTTCAGCGTGAACGGCTTTCCGCAGTCCGGGCATTTGGGAATCAGCTCAACCGGAATCCTCAGGTTGTTCTGCTGCATAACCATGCGGCGGATGCTTTCCTCATTGTCAAATGTCTTTCGGCAATGAGAGCATTGGAACAGGCCGTAATCGCCCTGTGTATAAAACAGCCTCTGCTTGTCAAATCCCGCAAGCTGAAATTGATGATCCACATTGGTGGTCAGTACAAAATAGTCCTTATCCTTTGCAAGCTCCAGTAAATCGAGATACGTCCCGCGGGCAGGCTGATCGTAGCGGTTCAGACAAATCATACGGCTCCAGTACGCCCAGAATTCTTCCGGTGTTTCAAACGGATAAAATCCGCCCGAATACATATCGTGAACACCATATTCCTGCTCAAAATCGGCAAAATTTGTGTTAAACCGTTCCCCGTCATAAACCATCCCTGCGGAGGCGGACAGTCCCGCTCCCGCGCCGACCAGAACCGTGTCGGCCAACTCAAGTTCCGCTTTGAGCCGACAGAAGCTTTCTGTATTGCCGCTCGTCTTCGTCCCTGTAGACATTGAATATTACCTTCATTCCCTTGGGCTTATCCCGTTTTACGGTACCGATTGCGATCTCCGCCGCCCTTCCCTGCGGAAATCCAAATACACCGGTTGAAATACAGCAAAACGCAATGCTGCCAAGACCTTTTTCGGCGGCAAGCGCCAGACAACTTTTGTAGCAGTCGGCAAGCTCATATTCCTGAGACTTTTTCAGCCTGCCTGATACGATTGGCCCGACTGTGTGCAGAATGTACTTTGCGGGAAGATTGTATCCTCCTGTAATTTTGGCCTGCCCCGTCGGTTCCTCATGCCCTTGTTCCGCCATCAAACGGCTGCACTCCTCCCGAAGCTGTATGCCTGCATAGGTATGAATACAGTTGTCGATACAGTTATGGCAGGGCCAAAAGCACCCAGTCATTCCACTGTTCGCGGCATTGACAATCGCGTCGGCGGCAAGACGGGTAATATCGCCCTGCCAGAGATAAAGGTCATTGCCCATATATTCTGTATCGCCGAGCCGTACGACTCCCCGCTCTTTTGAAAGCTCCTGCAAATATTCATCCTGAATTTTCAGGTATTCGTCCGTGACAGGCTGCGGCGGCCGGATGTTCACCAGAGAGCGATAAAGTTGGAATTTTTCGTCGCTGCTGTGCGGAAGAGAAACCGAGCCGCTGTCACGGCGTTCGGAAAGCAGGTATTCAATCAGCCACAGCAGGCGTCGCTTCTGTGTCATACTTATAACCTCACGATTGCGTTTGCGGGGCAGGCCTCAAAGCAGGCACCGCAATGCAGACAGTGTTCCGACTGAATACAGTAAGGGGAGCCTTCCATAATACATTGCTGCGGACAAGCACCTATGCAGGTGCCACACCCAACGCAGACATTTGTAATGTGGTATCCTTTCATCGTTTGCCTTCCGTCCCCCATTGTATAGGTTTCGCGAAAAATAGGGTTTACGCCAAGATTGAAATATTCGATCTCCATATCCCTAATGCAGAAGATGATGCCGATTTTTCTGGTTTCGCCCGGATAGACGTTGGCAAGATACGGCTGTTCTTCAAAAATGACGTCCATCCACTTTTTCTGTTCTTCCTCCGGCGCAGGAACAGCCTTTCCCGACAGGCGGATCA
>JAEWUH010000239.1 GCA_023397245.1 Bacillota bacterium
CAGAAGTCCCGCATCGCCTCGGTAACGCGGCAGGGGAGAATCTGTCCGCAGATATTTTTCCCGCTGTGCGCTTTTACCGGGGTGTAATTTTCGGAGTATCCCTCATAAACACCCTTCGCGCATTCGCGCTCAAACAGGATTGGTTCTGTCCTGCCGATTTGCGCGCGGAAAAAGGCTTCCTTCGTCTCCTGCGTCGCTTCGATCATCCTGTGGCTGCGCTTTTCCTTTTCCGCCTGCGTAACCTGATCGGGAGCGTCGTTGGCCTTTGTGCCGGGCCTTCTGGAATAAGCGAAAACATGCACTTTTGCAAAGCCGATTTCCTTTGCGAAAGCAAGCGACTGTTCAAATTCCTCCTCGCTTTCCCCGGGAAATCCAACCATGATATCGGTGGTGATCGCCGCGTTTTCAAACGCCGCGCGCAGATTCTTAACAATCGTACGGTATTCGTCCGTATCGTAATGCCGGTTCATGCGCCGGAGCGTTTCGTCGCAGCCGCTCTGCAGGGAGAGATGAAACTGCGGGCAGAGCTTTTTCTGGCGGCGCAGGCGGGCAATCACGGCCTCGCTGAGCTGTTCCGGCTCCAGCGACCCGAGCCGTACGCGTGCAATTCCGTCAGGCTCGCACGCGGTTTCCACGGCGTCGCACAGATGCAGGCCGATATCCTGCCCGTAGGCGGGAAGGTTGATTCCGGTAAGCACGATTTCCCGGTAGCCGTTGGCCGCGATTTCCACAGCCTCCTGCCGGAGCTGTTCGATGGGCTTTGAACGCACTCTGCCGCGCGCGTAGGGGATGATGCAGTAGGAGCAGAAGCGGTTGCAGCCGTCCTCAATTTTTACAAAAGCGCGCGTACGCTCATAAAAACGGCTGACGCTCATCGTTTCAAACCCGTCGTTCTTTTCGTGCGGCACAATGTCCACAATCCGCTGATGGCTGGAAAGGTACTGCATGATGTGGGGAAGAAGCGAAGAGCGGTTGGAGTTGCCGAGCACAATATCCGCGTCATGCAGTTCGGCGGCTATTTCCGGGAAAGCCTGCGGCATACAGCCGGTCAGGACGATTACGGCGTCGGGGTTGCCGTGCCTGGCCCGGTGAAGCGCCTGGCGCACCTTGTGGTCGCTCACGGAGGTAACGGTGCAGGAATTAATCAGCACCACGTCGCTTTCCTCTTCGGGGCCGCAGGCGGTAAAACCGGCCGCAGCAAGCTGGTTGAGCATGGCCTGCGATTCATACTGATTGACTTTGCAGCCGAGTGTTATGACTGATACTTTCATAAAGTCTCCTTTACTTTCCATTTTTATATTGCTTATGAATAGAAAAAATGGAAATAGGTTCGTGTATTATATTAATATAGATACTTTAATCCGGATTTTACATAAATGTATGGTCAAAATGAATATTGACCAAAAGCCCTGCCTGCTATAATATAAAAGAATAGTTCGAAATAGGAGGTAATTTAAATGTATTCAACGTGTATCCAGTTGTCCAGCATTGAGGCGGTCAAGAAATTTGTCACATTGACAAACAGTTATGACTTTCCGATTAACCTCACTACAGATAAATACAAAATCGATGCGAAATCCATTATGGGTGTTTTTAGCCTTGATCTTTCAAAGCCCGTGGAAATTGTTGTAGAAAGCGACCATGCCGATGATTTTATCGCGCAGCTGCAGCAGTTTATAGCAGAAAAATAATTATGATTTTAAACAGCCCGTATTCATTTACGGGCTCTTTTTTTATTCCTCATATTTTTGAGCCAAAACGCTCCAACGCTGGAAAAGCTCGTCGCTTTTTTGATTCAGTGCTTCGATTTTTTCGGTTATTTCCACCGCGGCCTCATAGTTGCTGGCCGTTTCAGGATCGGACAGCTCGTTTTCGAGCTTGTCCTTTTCTTTTTCCGCGTCTTCTATCTGGGCTTCAAGCCGTTTCAGTTCCGCTTTCTCTTTGCGGACGGCCGCTTCGGCTTCTTTCTGGAGCTTGTATTCATTGACTTTCACAGGCTCTTTTTCCGCCGCCTGAACCGTCAAGCTGCGGGTCTTGTCAAGAAAATCGTCGTAATTGCCCGTGTATTCCGTAACGCCGTTCTGGTCAAGAAAGTAAATTTTATCCGCGATTTTATTGATTAAATAACGGTCGTGAGAAACAATAAGTAAAGTGCCTTCGTAATTCTGCAGGGCGGATTCCAGCGCTTCGCAGGAACCGATGTCCAGATGATTGGTCGGTTCGTCCAGCAGCAGGAAGTTGTTGCGGGAAAGCATCAGGCGCAGCAGCAGCACCCTTGCCCGTTCGCCGCCGCTCAGCGCCGCAACGGACTTGAACACTTCGTCGCCTCGGAAAAGGAATACAGCCAGCGCGCTGCGGATTTCCGTCTGTGTCATTCCGGGATAGGAATCCCAGATTTCGTCGATTACGGTTTTCTCAAGATGCAGTCCTTCCTGAATCTGGTCATAGTAGCCGGTATCGATTCCCGCGCCGAAGCGAAATTCGCCGGCGTACGGGGAATAGGTGCCCAGAATGGTTTTTAACAGCGAGGTTTTTCCGCACCCGTTCGGCCCGATCAGAAAAACCCGTTCTCCGCGGTGAATTTCCATATTCACGTTCTGGAACAGCTTCTTTTCATCAAAGCGCAGCGCCAGCCCGTCTACGGTCAGCACGTCGTTTCCGCCGCGCTGGCTGATGCCGAAGTTGAAATGAATGCTGTCCGGGTTCTCGTCCGGCCTTTCCAGCGTGCTTTCCAGCCGGTCGATCATCTTCATTTTGCTTTCGGCTGTTTTTATGCTCTTTTCGCGGTTCCACTGCCGCTGCTGCGCCACGATCCCTTCGATGCGTTTGATTTCCTTCTGGGTATTGTCGTATTTGCGCTGCGCCGCAAGGTGGTTTTCCTCCTTCTGTGCGAGATAGGCGGTGTAATTTCCCTTATATAAGGTCAGCCGGCCGTTTTCCATTTCAAACGTACGGTTTGTAACTTTATCCAGAAAATAGCGGTCGTGCGAGATTACGATAAACGAACCGTTATAGGAGCGTAAAAAGTCCTCCAGCCATTCCACAGAGGCAATGTCCAGGTGGTTGGTCGGTTCGTCCAGAAGAAGAAGATTTGAGCCGCCAAGAAGCATTTTCGCAAGCTGCAGCTTTGCCTTCTGCCCGCCGCTCAGTACGCCGATGGGCAGCCCCATCTGCTTGTCGTCAAAACCGAGTCCCAGCAGCGCGGAACGCGCCCTGCTGCGGAAGGTCAGTCCGCCCTGCATAACAAAACGGTCGTTCAGCAGAGCCTGCTTTTCAATGAGTTCGTCCGGGTCCTTCGGCTTAGCCTGAAGCTGATGGCTGATTTCCTCTAACTCTTTTTCTGTCTGCAGCAGGGCACCGAATACGGTCAGCACCTCGCTGTAGGCGCTGCGTTCAAGGTCGCGGCACACATGCTGTTCCATGTAGCCCAGAACGGTGGAGTTTGCCTTGTAGACGTCGCCGCCGTCCGGCTGCATTTCGCCGGTAATCAGCTTGAAAAGCGTTGTTTTGCCGGAACCGTTGATTCCCACCAGGCCGACGCGGTCATTTTCCTGTATCTCAAAAGAAGCACCGCTGAAAATCAGGTCGGTGCCGAAAGCCTTCATTAAATTGCTTGCGCTGAGCAAACCCATGAGAGATTTTCTCCTTGTATGTAAAGTGCGGAGCGTATATTGGCCCCGCTCACATATTATAATGAAATATCAGCTTTAAATCAAGTTTTTCAAAGGTACTTCTTAAGTTCCTCAATATTGCCCTGCTCCGCTGCAATATAATTTTCCGCCAGCTGCCTGGCGCCGTCGTCGGCGTCTTCCAGCGCGTTCAGCTTTTTGGTGATGTTGATAATCCCCATTGAAGTGCCGGTGATCATCATCTCGGCAATATGCTTCGGGTCGGGATTCACAGCGGTATTGATTTTGAGTGAACCTTGGAACATCGCTTTTTTCAGGCGGGGACGTTCTTCGGGCAGCCTTCCGTCGTCCCGGAGCATCGCCTTTGCTTTCTGCTCCGTTTCGCGGTAGTTTTCGCACTGCAGTTCCATCTGCTCCCGGAGCGGATCATAATGGACCTTGGGAATCAGCGCCTCTGTGGCTTCAAGTCCCATTGCCGTCGCTTGATAAACTTCATCAAGAAGGTCTTCGTTTTCTTTCATCATATCTTTATCTCCTAATATAATCAAAATCAGAATAGGGAATTCCGCGCTACTATCATACCCAATCCCGTACCGAATAAACTGGACATTTCTGCATCGGCGGGATATAATTCTGAGAGGAAGGTGATTTTATGCGTTCCGGCGTATCCACAGCCTGTCTTTATCCGCTGGAGTTGGAAAAGGCTCTGCAGGCTTTAATTTCAATGAAATTTCAGCTTTTTGAAATTTTTATCAATACATTCAGCGAATTGACCGACGAATACATCCTGGGACTGAAACAAATGCTGGAGGAGGGCGCGGGCACGGTAAAGTCCGTTCATCCGTTTACCTCAGGTTTTGAAAGCTTCCTGCTTTTCTCCGATTACGAAAGGCGTTTTCAAGACGGTCTTGAATTTTATAAAAAGTATTTTCATGCCGCGAACCTGCTGGGCGCGCAGATCCTTGTGCTCCACGGCCAGCGCGGTGACAAGCACAGCCGGATTACGGAGGAAACCTATTTCGAGCATTACGCGCGCCTCTATTCGCTGGGTAAAACCTTCGGCATTACGGTCGCGCAGGAAAACGTCAACCTGTTCCGCAGTGACGACCCGGCATTCATTCTGCGTATGAAAAAATATCTGAGCGGCGAATGCGCGTTTGTGCTGGATATCAAGCAGGCAATTCGGGGAGGAGTGGACCCTTACGATATGTGCGACGCAATGGGCGACCGGATCGCCCACGTGCACCTCAACGACAATAAGCCGGGCGCAGACTGCCTTTTGCCGGGTTTTGGTGAAATGGATTACGGTTTTCTGAAGCATAAGCTCATGGATTACGGTTATGCCGGCGATCTGATCATTGAGGTTTACCGCCGCAGCTTTGGCGGCCTTCAGGAGCTGGAAGCGTCCGGGCATACGGTGGATGCGTTGGTACGGGCATAATGGACTTCGGCTGGCAGACAAACAGACAGACTGCGTCTATTTTCTGCCTGATGTAAATTAATTTCCAATTTTGTGAAGTTTTTTCAGGCAGGTGTTAGAGAATCGTTATAAACCGCTTGCTAATTTATGTGAAAATATGTTATAATTTAATAAATTGGTAACGAGGTGAACAGAATGAAATGTCCATACTGCGGCCATGCGGAATCTAAGGTGATTGATTCCCGCCCCACCGACGAAGGCATACGCATCCGGCGGCGCCGGGAATGCTTAAAATGCGCGAAACGCTTCACAACCTATGAAGTAATCGAGACCGTGCCGGTCGTAGTTGTGAAGAAGGATAAATCAAGGGAAACCTTTGACCGCAACAAGCTTTTAAGCGGTCTGCTGCGCGCGTGTGAAAAACGCCCCGTTTCGCTCGATACCTTGGAGCATATCGTTGATGAAATTGAAAATATGCTTCAGAATTCGCTTGAGCGGGAAGTTCCTTCCAGCTTAATCGGAAAATATGCCATGGAAAAGCTCCGGGACATCGATGAGGTCGCCTATGTTCGCTTTGCTTCGGTTTACCGTCAGTTTAAAGATATCAATACCTTTATGGACGAGCTGAACCGCATGATAAAAAGTAAATCCTGATTAAAAAATATTCGGCGGCAGTGTGACACTGCCGCCGCTTTTTATCCTGACTTAAAAAATATTCTGCATGACCGGAATTTCAGACTCGTTCAGATAACCGAGCTGCGCGATTCCGCGGTCGCATTCCGCCGTGAACTGATCTGTTGTTCCGTAAAAGCTCAGCATGGGAAGCGCGGCAAGGGTCTGATCGATCGCCTCCAGCTTTGCATGCGGCATATAGGTGCACAGTATTTCATGGCTTTTGTGCCAGTCCTCAACCGCCTTTTTACTCAGTGTAAGGGCGGCTTCGTTGTTTCCGCTTTCCGCCGCTTTTTTTGCGCTGACTACCGTATTCGTCATTTCGTCGCTGATCCGCTTGGTGCTCACGGTTCCGAGAATGCAAACGGCGATCAAAACAACAAAAATTCCCACGGAGATCCACACCCGTTTCATTGCCTGTCATCCTTTTTTATGATATTGAAATCGCCCTTTCGGTTTGCCGTCATAATAAAAATCTGATCGGCGCTCAGATTCTTTCCGCGTAAAACGCCGTCTAGCCACTCCCGGCTTTTGTTGCACAGCTGCAGGGAGATGTTGGAGATCACACCGTCGCTGATCACAACCGTTTCAAGACCGGTATCCGGCAGGGCTACGCCGAGCATTCCCGCGGTGGGCTGCTCCTTGTCTGGCTTTTTGATTATGCTCATTTTCCCGTTGGTTTCCACAATCGCGTAGGCTACATCCTGCAGGCTGAATACGTCCTTCTGCCGCAGCTGTTCGATCAAATCCTCGGTGGTCATGCGCAGTCGCCGCATTTCGCTTTGGTTCAGTTTTCCGTCGTTGATCACGATCAGCGGCTTACCGCATACAAATTTGCGGAATTTTGTACTTTTTACCATGATGACCGAAATCAGGATTTCACACATCACCAGAACCGCAATCGGAATCAGTCCGCTGGCCAGAGG
>JAEWUH010000258.1 GCA_023397245.1 Bacillota bacterium
TCGCCAATTTGCCTCTGTAGCTCAGTCGGTAGAGCAGGGGACTGAAAATCCCCGTGTCGGTGGTTCGATTCCGCCCGGAGGCACCATTTATGCGAATGTAGCTCATCTGGTAGAGCGCCACCTTGCCAAGGTGGAGGTAGCGAGTTCGAGCCTCGTCGTTCGCTCCAATTATTTGGCGTCATAGCCAAGCGGTAAGGCAAGGGTCTGCAAAACCCTGATTCCCCAGTTCAAATCTGGGTGACGCCTCCACAGGTAACAAAGCCCCTCAAAAGCATTGCTTTTGAGGGATTTTTTGTACCATTTTTTGGGTGCAGGTGGGGGCGCGTGAATAAAAATGTTGAATAAATAAAGCCAAAATGGTAGAATAATCTATTATGGGGCAGGTGTATAATTTGAGTATCAAAAATTGGAGAGTTATTCCGTGCGATTATAATTCCTCCGCGAAACTTGCCGAAGAGATGGATATTCCGAAACTGCTTGCGGCGCTTCTGGTAAGCCGCGGAATTACCGAACCCGGGCAGGCTGAGGCGTTCTTCCGTTCGGGGCTGGATTTATCGGACCCTTTTTTAATGGCGGATATGGGGAAAGCCGCCAAACGCATACTGAGCGCAATCGATAACTTTGAAAAAATCGCGGTTTACGGCGATTATGACGCCGATGGGATTACCTCCACCGCCATGCTGTATTCCTATCTGGAGTCCTGCGGCGCGAACGTGATGTATTACATCCCGGAGCGTGAAGGGGAGGGCTACGGCCTGAACTTGAACGCTATCGATACTCTTCACAATCAGGAGGTAAGCCTGATTGTTACAGTGGATAACGGTATTTCTTCGGTGGAAGAAGTCCGTTATGCAAACAGCTTTGGTATGGAAACCGTTATTACGGACCATCACCGTCCGCGCGAGGTATTGCCTCCCGCGTGCGCGGTAGTCGACCCTTACCGCAGCGATTGCAGCAGCCCCTACAAGGATTTTTCCGGAGTGGGCGTTGCTTTCAAGCTGATTATGGCTCTTGAAGGCAGGGACTGCGACCTGACTGCTTTAATTGAGAATTATGCCGATCTGGTCGCAATCGGGACCATCGGGGATATTGTTCCGCTTACGGGGGAAAACCGCGGTTTTGTAAAAGCGGGGTTAAAGCTGATTTCCCGTACCGATCGTGTCGGTCTGCAGACCCTGATTGAACAGGCGGGCATGGAAGGCCGCAGTCTGACCGCAACCAATGTGGCGTTTACTCTGGTGCCGCGCATCAATGCCACGGGCCGGATCGGGTCTCCCGACCGGGCGGTACGTTTGCTGATTTCCGAGTTTCCGGAAGAAGCCGGGGAACTTGCCTCCGACATCTGCGACGACAACGATTACCGGCGCCAGATTGAAAACGAGATTTTTGAAAAGGCCCTTGAGCAATTAAACAAAGACCCGCAGCGCCTTTTTGACCGCGTACTGGTGATTGCAGGGGAGAACTGGCACCACGGCGTGATCGGGATCGTTTCTTCAAGGATTACCGACTTGTTCGGGAAACCCAGCATCATCATTTCCTTTTCCGGCGGGGAAGCGAAAGGCTCCGGCAGAAGCGTAGAGGGCTTTTCCCTTTTTGAAGCGATATGCTCCTGCGAAAAGCTTCTTACAAAGTTCGGGGGGCACCCGATGGCCGCGGGAATCACGCTGCCAGCTGAAAATATCGAACCGTTCCGGGAGGCGATCAACCGATTTGCCGCCGAGCATTGCCGCACAATGCCGGTGCAGGCAGTGAACATTGATTATCTGCTGCGGCCGGATGAACTGACAGCCGATCTGCCGCGCTGCTTAAGTGCGCTTGAGCCGTTCGGCATGGGCAACCCATCTCCGCTTTTTGGCATCTTCGGCGCAACCCTTGCCGATATTACCCCGGTCGGCGGCGGCAAGCACCTGCGTGTGAGTGTGACAAAAGACAACTATACGCTGCGCTGTATGAAGTTTTTCACAACGCTTGAGGAATTCCCTTATCGTACCGGCGATATTCTCGACCTTGCCGTGACGCTGGAAGCAAAGGAATACAACGGAAAGAATACGCTGTCGATTTTTATTAAGGACATGAAACTTTCCGGGTTAAAGATTGAAGAAGTCTTGCAGGGAATGGCGGTTTATGAAAAATTCCGCAGAGGAGAGCCGGTCACCGAAAAGGATAAGGAAAGCCTCATCCCAAGCCGTGATGAATTTGCGGCAATCTATCGCTGCCTCCAGAAAGAGAACGGCTTCACCGGCAGCCCGGAAGTGCTTTTGGGCCATCTTGGCTATCCTTCCGTCGGGTTTCAGAAGCTTTTATTCGGGCTGGATGTTCTTGCCGAGCGCGGCCTGATCCTTCTTAATAAATCGGAGAATACATACAAAATCAAAATGGTTTCCGTATCCCAAAAAGTGAACCTGCTTGATTCTAAAATTATACGGGCACTGCAAATTTCGGGAAAGGATGGTGAATAACATGGCATGGCCGCTTAAAACTTATGACGACTTGCTCGCATTGATCAAAACAAGCGAACGCGAATACGACATGAAGGTGATTGACCGCGCTTACCAGCTTGCGCTCAAGTCCCATGAGGAGCAAAAACGTCTTTCCGGCTCACCGTATATTTCCCATCCCGTTGCCGTTTCCTGTATTCTGGTGGAGCTCGGTATGGATACCGAGTCTGTGGCGGCGGGGCTTCTGCACGATGTTGTTGAGGATACGCCGGTAAACCTTGAACAGATAAAAAAAGACTTCGGCCCCGAAATTGCGAATCTGACCGACGGGGTTACCAAACTCGGCCGTATTCCGTATTCTTCGCGCGAGGAACAGCAGGCGGAAAATCTGCGCAAAATGCTGATTGCTATGGCGGACGACATCCGCGTAATCATCATCAAGCTGGCAGACCGCCTTCATAACATGCGCACCATCGAGTTTATGCCGCCCCAGAAGCAGCGCGACAAGGCGCTTGAAAATATGGAGGTTTATGCTCCCATTGCGCACCGCCTCGGTATTCGTGCCGTTAAGGAGGAGATGGAGGACCTTTCTCTCAAATGCCTTGACCCGGTCGCCTATCAGGAAATTGAGAACAGTCTGGCACTGCGGAGCAGCGAACGGAAGGAATTTATCGAGCTGACAAAAAAGCGCATCATAGAACGCATGACGCCGATCATTCCGAACGTTTATCTTGAGGGCCGCGTAAAAAGCATTAACGGCATTTACCGCAAAATGTTTATTCAGAACCGTTCTATGGACGAGATTTATGATATTTACGCGGTGCGTGTGATTGTTGATACGGTAAACGACTGCTATAACGTTTTAGGCGTTATCCACGATATGTTCCGGCCGATTCCGAACCGCTTCAAGGATTATATTTCTACGCCGAAACCGAATATGTACCAGTCGCTCCATACCACGGTGATCGGCAAGGAGGGCATCCCGTTTGAAGTCCAGATACGCACCTGGGAAATGCACCATACCGCTGAATACGGTATCGCCGCGCACTGGAAATACAAGCTCGGTCTGAACGCCGCAAAGGGTGATTCCCTTGAACAGCGTCTTGCGTGGATCCGTCAGATGCTGGAAAACCAGCAGGACAATGAGGACGCGACTGATCTTGTCCGCACCATCAAATCCGATCTGGCACCCGACGAGGTTTTTGTATTTACGCCGAAAGGCGATGTAATCAGCCTTCCTTCCGGTTCCACGGTGATTGATTATGCGTATGCCATTCACAGCGCCGTGGGGAACCGCATGACCGGCGCAAAGGTGGATAAACGCATTGTCCCCATCGATTACCGGGTCAAGACCGGTGAAATTATCGAAATCATCACCTCAAAGGAAACGCACGGGCCAAGCCGCGACTGGCTTAAAATCGTAAAAACGAGCGAAGCGCGGAACAAAATCCGCGCGTGGTTCAAAAAAGAAAAGCGCGAGGAAAATATTATTGAGGGCAAAGCGGAGCTGGAACGCGAGTTCCGGCGCAACGGCATCGAATTGACCGACGCCGAACTTGCCGCGCTGCTTGAAAAGATCGGCGCAAAGCAGAACTGTACTTCCGCGGATGACGTTTATTCCGCAATCGGATACGGCGGCATTCAGCTTTGGAAGATCATGCCAAAAATTAAGGAAGATTATCTTAAAGTGAAGCGCCCCGCGCCGCCAATGGTGACCGCCCCGCAAAAGCAGGCTGTCCGCAAACCGATCGGCGGCGTTACGGTGGATGGCATGGATAACTGTCTGATCAAGTTTTCCCGCTGCTGCAACCCGCTTCCGGGCGATGATATCATCGGATTTATTACCCGCGGCTTCGGCGTATCCATTCACAAACGCACCTGTTCCAACGTGCCGCAGAATATCAGCGAAGCTCCGGAGCCGGAAAGATGGATTCGCGCACACTGGACGGGGGATGTGAAAGAAGAATTCAAATCCACTTTGGAAATTATTGCGAACGACCGCTCCGGCCTGCTGGCGGACGTAACCCAGCAGCTTTTCAATATGCACATTTTTATTCATTCGCTGAATTCCAGGGAAACCAGAGACGGCAGCGCGATTATTTACGCTACCATAACCATAAACGGCCTTGAACATCTGAAAAGCATTATATCGAAGCTGTCCAACATTGAAGGAATCGTGTCCATCCGGCGTTCTTAACGGAACGCCTCGCCGCATTTCATACAGGCCGGTTCATGCAAAAATCAGGAATACAGGGGAGCTCCGGCGTGTAAGGTTTACAGAGACGGCGCCTGCCCGCAAGATGAAAAGCGGTTTCATATGAATTAAAAGCAATGTCACAAATTTCTAATCCGAAGATATTATAATAGATAACGGAGGAACTGTATTTAGCATGAAAATTACTAGGATTGCCGGCGGGCCTCTGCCTACCAACTGTTATCTGCTGATGGATGATCATACCGGCGCGACTGCCGTGATTGACCCCGGATTTGAGAGCACTGAACTGACAAAAGCCGTAACGGATGCCGGAATTGAAAACATCAGAGCAATTTTGCTGACTCACGGGCATTTTGACCATATCATGGGAGTAAGTAAAATTAAAAAGCTGACCAACGCCAAAATTTATATTCATTCCGAAGATATGATGTTTACCTCCGATCATTCTCTGAACCTTTCCGGCGTCATCATCCCGGAAAAGGTGGACGCATTTACTGCGGATGTGCCCCTGAACGACGGGGATAAAATTGAGTTGGGAAACCTTACACTGCATGTCATGCATACGCCGGGCCATACCATCGGCGGGTGCTGCTATATTGTAGAAGACGCTATTTTTACCGGCGACACCCTGATGAAATGCAGCTGCGGCAGAACCGATTTTCCTACCGGGAGTTACCCCCAGATGCTTGATTCGCTCAAACGACTGAAAAATCTGGAGGGCGATTACCACATTTATCCCGGCCACGAAAGTGAAACGACTCTTGAGTACGAAAAAAAACATAATCCGTATATGGGAAGCGCTGCTTATGACATTGCTTATTGACGGGCACCCTTTCCATTATGAAATGGAAAATTTATGCCGTGTTTTTTTGCCTTATGAAAAAATCACGGTTACTTCGGAAGCCTGTGAAGATACAATCCTTGCGTATACCGGATTAAAGGAAAAAGAGGAAGGAACTCGGATTACGGTCAGCCTGAAATCCGGCTCTTTCCAAAAGGAAAGCAGCAAGCTGGTCCTTAAGGAAGAAGCTGCGGATGAACGGGAGCTGGAACGCCGCATGGCGGTTCTGCTGTTCCGCATTTTTGCGGAATACAGCGGTTTTACACCCAAATGGGGCATTCTTACCGGCGTAAGGCCGATCAAATTGCTGCGCGGCATTATTGACGACATGGGGCAGGGGAAAGGGCTGGACTATTTTCAGTCCGGGCTGCTGGTTTCAAAGCAGAAAACAGAACTCAGCCTTGCAACCATGCTCCGTGAGGAAAAACTGCTTTCCCTGTCAAGGCCGGATTCCTTCAGCCTTTATATTGCCATCCCCTTTTGTCCCACACGCTGTTCCTACTGCTCCTTTGTATCCTCTTCCGTGGAAAAAACCATGAGGCTGATCCCAAAGTACCTCGCGCTTTTATGCAAAGAAATCGTGCATACGGCAGAGGTTGCTGCAGGTTTGGGGCTGCGTCTGGAATCCGTCTATGTCGGAGGTGGAACGCCGACAACGCTTTCCGCGGAGCAACTGGAAATCCTTCTTGATACGGTGCGGAGCTGCTTTGACCTTTCCACCTGCCGCGAATTTACGGTGGAGGCCGGCAGACCGGATACCATCACCGCGGAAAAGCTGGATGCGCTCAAATCAAGGGGCGTAACGCGCATCAGTATTAACCCGCAGACGCTGAATGACGAAGTGCTTCAGAATATCGGGCGGCGCCACACGACGCAGCAGACGCTCTCTGCGTATGCGCTGGCGCGGGAACACGGTTTTGGAAATATCAACACGGACTTGATCGTCGGCCTTCCCGGCGACAGCGTAGAAAGCTTTCAGTCCACGCTTGACCGTGTCGTTTCACTTTCGCCGGAAAGCGTTACGGTTCATGCGCTTGCCCTCAAGCGGTCGGCAAGGATTTTTCAGGAGGGGGAAACGGCCTACAGCCGCGATTCCGAAGCCGCAGGCCAGATGTTGGACTATGCGGATTCCGAACTGCTGAAAAACGGCTACAATCCGTACTACCTTTACCGGCAGAGCCGTATGATCGGAAATCTTGAAAATACCGGCTGGGCAAAACCGGGTTTTGAAAGCCCCTACAATGTTTTTATCATGGATGAAACACACAGCATCCTCGCCTGCGGGGCGGGTGCCGCCAGTATCATCAAAGACCCGTATTCTGACCGTCTGGAGCGGATCTTTAACTTTAAATATCCCTATGAATATATCAACCGCTTTGAGGAAATGATTATTAGAAAAGATCAGGTGAAAGATTTATATGAAAGATTTCGTAGAATACCCGAATGAATTGCGCAGCATAAACGCCCAGGCTGTTTCGGAGCCGGAAGCTTTTGTGGAAGAAACGGAAGAAGCTTACGGCAGGAACATTTACGATATTGCGAAGGACATTGCGGAGAACAGCAACGGCTGCAAACTGGTAATGCTTTTCGGGCCCTCCAGCAGCGGGAAAACTACCACCTCGCATCTTTTGGAAAACACCTTTCAGAAAATCGGAATCGGCTCCGCTATTATTTCACTGGATGATTTCTACCGCGGAGAGCATCAGGCACCGCTTCTCCCGAACGGCCAGCACGACTACGAATGTGTTGACGCGCTGAACGTTCCGGAAATAAAAAGCTGTCTGTGCAGCCTGATCGAAGCGAATCACTGCGATATGCCGGTATTTAATTTTGAAATACACATGCCGTATCCGCACAAACGCCATGTGGCCTTAAAGGAGCACGACATTGCCATTGTGGAAGGCATTCATGCGCTGAACCCGGTCGTAATAAACCAGCTGCCCGCCGATAAAGTAAAAAAAATATATATCAGCGTAAAGCAGGGGGTTCACGACGGGGAAGAGGAGCTCTTTGACGCAAACGATATGCGTCTGGTACGCAGAATTGTGCGCGACTACAATTTCCGCGGCACAAAGCCGGAGCGTACGCTCAATATGTGGCCTTCTGTAATGGAGGGTGAACGGAAATACATCAAGCCTTACCGGAACGATGTGGATTATACCATCAATTCGCTTCACCTTTACGAAACCTGCGTTTTAAAGGATCAGGCAATTCCGATTCTGCAGTCGGTTTCATCCAAAAGCGAACAGTACGAACAGGCGCAGAAGCTGATCAGAAGCCTGAGCGTATTCAAATCCATTCCCAGCAATATCGTACCCCAAAAGTCCATTATCCGCGAATTTATCGGCGGCGGCATCTATTAACAATCCATTCTGCCGTGCCTTTCCGGTCAGCTTGAGCATTTATATTGCTTTTCGCATTCAAGTGGTGCTATAATCTGGTCAGATGATTCAATTATAAAGGAGTGTGCTATTATGAGTCTGTTTGAAGATGTTGTGATTAATGCAAAATCAGCGGTAAACGTGGTTGGTAAAAAAGCCGGGCAGATCGTTGATATTTCTAAGCTCAGAATAAACGCGGCCGATTTAAACAATGAAATATCAAAGCGCTACGAGTCGCTTGGCAGAATGGTCTATGAGTCAAAGAAAACCGGCAATGATTCCTCCGACCTGGTCAGCGAATGTATTGTGGCAATCGACGACTTATATGAGCAGCTTGACGCGGTGAACGAACAGCTGATCGCCATGAAGGCAAAACAGGTCTGCAAAAGCTGCGGGCAGGAGAACGCACAGGACGCGGATTACTGCAGCAAATGCGGCCATAAGCTTTCGGAAGAATAAATAAGCTCTCCGGCATTGAAAAGAGGGGCGTTGAGCCCCTCTTTTTCCATGCCTTCAAATGTTCATAAAATATTAAATTATATAGTATATTATTATACGGTTGTCGAACACACTCTTTCCTGCGGGATCGGCTGACAGCCGGAGCTCGGTCTGATTATGCTATTTGGATGCTCTATGGGGAAATAATTCCTTTTTCGCCTTATAAAACGGGAGCAACAGTCTATAATATCGATTGATTATACGGAAACGGATGTGTCGCAATGAGTGATAGAAAAGAAACGAAAGCAGTCAAGCAAAGCTTCCTGCACGGAGCTTTGATCTTGATGGTTGCGATCGCCTTGGTCAAGGTGATCGGCGCGCTGTTTAAAATTCCGCTGGCGTGGATTCTTACGCCCGTGGGCAACGGCTATTTTGGAAATGCGTATGCTCTCTATTTTCCAATCTTCAGCCTTGCCACGGCAGGGTTCCCGATTGCCATTTCAAGGCTTGTATCGGAAAATTCAGCCCGCGGACGTTACCGTGACATCCGGCAAATCCATACCGTTTCCGTCAAGATTTTTCTGATTCTCGGCGTGGTATCCTTTTGCATCATGTTCTTCGGCGCAAGGCCGTACGTGTATTATGCGGCCAGCAATAACCCGGAAATGGCTCTGCCGGCCATTTACGCGCTGGCTCCGGCAATCTTCTTCAACAGTCTGATGGCGATTTACAGGGGCTATTATGAAGGCCTTCGCAATATGTATCCGACCGCGATTTCTGAAATTGTGGAAGCGCTTTCAAAGCTTATTTTCGGCCTGAGCGGCGCAGCGGTGACCATTCAGTCCGGAATGAGCGAATATGCAAAACACGGTACGGTCTACGGTATAAAGCGGGCCTCCGAGGAATATGCTAAAATGGCCACGCTTCCTTATGCAGCTGCCGCCGCCATTTTCGGCGTTACCGTCGGTTCGGTAATCGGCTTCATTTTTCTTTTTACCTATCATAAGCGGAAAGGGGACGGCATTTCGCATGAAATGCTCCAGTCGTCGCCGCGTCCGCTGCCGATGAACATGACGACCTCCAGGCTGATCCGTACGGCCATTCCAATTGCGCTCGGTTCTCTGGCGGTAAACCTCTCCACTCTCATCGACAGCACCTTTCTGCAAAAAAGAATCAACGATATTATGGCCGACCATTCTCAGGTCATCCTTAAAATGTACGCGGGCGTAATACCGGAGTCGGTTGTAAAGCTGAACAGTGTGCCGACTTACCTGTTCGGCTGCTTTTCCAACGCTTCCACACTGTTTATGCTGGTTCCCGCCATTACGCAGGCGTTCGGCGTAAGCGCCCTTCCGAATGTGACGGAAGCCTGGACTCTGGGGGACCCCAAAAAAATAAAGAGAAGCATCGAATCTGTTTTAAGGATCGTTGCCATGATCACAATTCCGGCAGGACTGGGGCTTTCCGTCCTTTCCACCCCGATCGCCAGCCTGCTCTACGGCGCGAAAAACGCCCCGTCCATAACCGGTAAAATATTGGTTCTGCTCGGTCTGGGTGCAATCTTTGCCGCAATGAGCACGCCGATCAACAGTATGCTTCAGGCGGTGGGGCGTGTGGATTTGCCCGTCAAGCTGCTTGTGGTGGGTTTGGCTATCAAGCTGGTGCTGAATTACACGCTGGTTGGAATTCCGGAAATCAACGTGATGGGCGCCGGAACCGGCACATTGGTCTGCTATATCTGCATTACGGTTTTCTCGCTGTATTTTCTTTGCAGGGAAACTAAGGTCGTTCCGAATTTTGTTTCCATCTTTTTAAAACCGTTCCTTGCGTCGATAATCTGCGTCAGCATCGCTTATTTTGTTCAGAAGTTCGGCGCGGTTCTGCTGCATCAGGAGAAGCTCGCAACGCTTTTTGCCATCGCTGCGGCGGGGGTAATCTACATCATTTGCATGCTTTGGTTCAAAGCGCTGAAAAAAAGCGATATTATAATGCTTCCAAAAGGACAAAAAATTGTAAAAATACTTGAAAATCATAACTGGATAAGTTAAAATGGTAAAAGATAATCAATAAATTTCCATGGGAGATATCAATTTGGAATTTAGGAAAAAAGAAAAATACAGCATTGAAGATTTGCTGCAAATCATGAGCATTCTTCGTTCTCCGAATGGCTGCCCATGGGATAAGGAACAGAC
>JAEWUH010000032.1 GCA_023397245.1 Bacillota bacterium
CGGCAAAGGAAGATATGGTTAAAGCGGAAATCAATAAAGCAGAAATAATCTTTTTCATTTGTATAGCCCTCCAAATTATAAATGTTATTTTATAAAGTTATTTTCTTCGGTCACTCAGTCCCGCGGCCTTCATGCCGATGCCCTGCAGCACCTGGACGATGACGACAAGCAGAACCACCGTGACAAACATAATATCGTTCTGATAACGGTAATAACCGTAGTTAATTGCAATGGTACCAAGTCCGCCGCCGCCTACAAACCCCGCCATGGCGGAGTAGCCCAATATCGTGGTAATGGCAATCGCGCTGCCAACAATCAGGGACGGTTTGGCCTCGGGGAGCATGACCTTCCAGATAATCTGCATGGAAGAAGCGCCCATGGACTGAGCGGCCTCGATCACCCCGACGTCAACCTCTTTGATGGAAGACTCAACAAGCCTTGCAATAAACGGCGCAGCCGACAGAGTAAGCGGAACAATGGTTGCCGTGGAACCGAGTGTGGTACCCACAACAATCCGCGTAAACGGAAGAATGGCAACCAGAAAAATCAAAAATGGGATGGATCGGGTGATGTTGACAATCACATCCAGCACCTTGAACAGCCACTCGCACGGGCGGATCCCGTCCTTTGCGCTGGTGACAAGCAGAATTCCAATCGGCAAACCAATTACGTAGGCGAAAAATGTAGACAGCAGTACCATATACAGGGTTTCACCAATGCCCTGTACTAACATGCTGAGCGTTGCTTCATCCCACATAACCATTCACCTCCTCAGCGGACAGACCCCTGGCGCGTACATAAGCAAACATTCTCCGCGCAAGAGCCTCATCCTCGGGCAGCTGAACCACCATCTGGCCAAATGCCTTACCATCAATATTTTTAGTATCCGCATACATAATGTTGACGGGGGCCTTGCATTCGAGCACCATATTCGCAATTACCGGCTCAAAAGAAGAATTCCCGTCGAAAACAATACGCATACATCGCTTGCTTACAAAATTTTCAGTACGCCTGCCATCCGGATAGACAAGCTTTTGTGCGGCCGCGGTCTGCGGCTTATAGAATATATCCTGAACCGCACCGACTTCGGCAATTTTGCTTTCGTCGATAATGGCGACGCGGTTACAGATTTCCTCAATCACGCTCATCTGGTGCGTGATGATGACAATGGTGATCCCCAGCCGGAGGTTAATGTCCTTGAGCAGCGCCAGAATAGACACCGTTGTGGTCGGGTCAAGCGCGCTGGTCGCTTCGTCGCAGAGAAGAACCTTGGGGTTCGTGGCAAGCGCGCGGGCAATCGCCACCCTCTGCTTCTGTCCGCCCGAAAGCTGGGACGGATAGGATTTTGCGCGGTCGGAAAGGCCTACAAGCTCCAGAAGCTCCCTTGCCCTTTCCCTTGCCTCCGCCTTTTTGACTCCGGCAATTTCCAGCGGAAAACAAATATTCGCCTCCGCCGTGCGCTGCATTAAAAGGTTGAACTGCTGAAAAATCATTCCCATGGAGTGCCTGGCCTGACGCAGTTCTTTATCGGAAAGCCGGGATAAGTCGCGGCCGTCAAATAAGACCGTGCCCGCCGTCGGCTTTTCAAGCATATTGACACAACGAACCAGTGTGCTCTTTCCTGCACCGCTCATGCCAATAATACCAAAAATCTCGCCCTGTTCGATGGACAGGTTGATATCGTTCAAAGCGTGGACTTCCGTATTTTTTGATTTATACGTCTTGCCGAGCGATTTTATTTCTATAATTGGATTGCTCAAACCGGCACCTCCGTTACTATGCAGGATCAAGCGTTGTTAATATACTAAGTTTATATGAATTATATGTTTGCTAACAACGTTTGTCAATGCATATTTCAAAATTTGTTCATATTTGTCAGTTTACACGAACTCTGGCTGCAAGCGCCTTAATTTTAATGCCTTTTTCCATAAACATTTTTTCATGTTCGGTCATTACATTGTCCGGGCGGTTTTCCGCGTGCAGATCGTAGGTTTTGTAAAGAATCTCAAACCCGCTCTCTTCCAGATAGCCGAGCGTATCGGCAAAAAGCGCATCGTCATCCGTCTTGAACCGAATTTCCCCGTCCTTTGCCAAAAACTGCTTATAAAGCTCCAGTTGGCGCGGATAAGTCAGGCGGCGTTTGTTGTGCTTCGGCTTTGGCCACGGATTGCAAAAATTGATATAAATCCGTTCCACGGTATCGTTCGGGCTCATCATATCCGAAATCCGTTCGATATCCTGCGGCATCAGTACGACGTTATCCGGCTCCCTGTCCTCCGCCCGAAACGCCTGCTCGATATACCGCTTCGCCGGCGCCAGAACCGTGTCCTTCAGATCAATCCCCATATAGTTGATCTGCGGATTCTTCGGCGCCATGCCCGCCAGAAAAAGCCCCTTACCGCAGCCAAGCTCCAGATGGATGGGCTGGCGACGGCAGAAAAAGCTGTGCCATCCGCCGCGGTACTGCGCGGGATTCCTCACAAAGAATTTACACGCGTTCAGTTCCGGCGCGGCCCAAGGCTTGTTGCGCATTCTCATATCTTAAAATCCTTATCTTTATGATATTTCCTGCCAGTTCTTGCAGACGTCCACCCATTTCAGGCTCTTTGAAAGATCAAAAAGCTCTTCGCAGGTCAGCCGCACACAGGAGTTGGAGCTGCCCGCCGCCGGAAAGACTTCCTGAAAACATTGGAGGGAACAGTCGCAGTAAATTTTTGCGGATTCCGGGTTATCGAACGGGCACACGCCCCCTACCCGGTAGCCGGTCTGCGCCTCCACGTTCTCCGGCGCAAGCATTCTTGCCTTTATCCCGAATTCCGCTTTAAACTTCGCGTTATCGATCTTCGCGTCGCCCGCGGCAACGATAATTACGCAGCCGCCGTTATACTCCAGCGAGATCGATTTTGCAATACGGGCAGGCTCCACATTCAGCGCCTGCGCGGCAAGCTCCACCGTTGCGCTTGAAACCGGAAACTCGCGCATTCGATCCTGCATATGATACCGTTTTAAATACTCCCTTACCCGCTCTGCCGCCATTTTCACTGCCTCCGAATCTTCAGACCGTTATTAATAAATTTAAGTATAACATAAACAAAACCGCTGAAAAGGGTTTTAAATGGTTTTTGTAATAAAATCTAAAATAAGTGATTTAAAACTTAATTTTATGTGTTTTTTGCAAGTCGCCCTGTCTTATTCTGCATAATTTAAAATGAAGCCCGCTGCATGAGCAGCAGGTAAGAGCACCGGACGGAGTATAATGCACACGCCTGCCGCATAAAGATATCCATGCAGACCTGTTGCCTGCCGTATCATATTGTTGGCAATGCCGCTCGAAAGGGTGTGACAGAATGAATGAAAAAACAGAATGCGGCCGGGATGAGGACTGCCGTGAATTGAGGGAAAGAATCAGAGAACTTGAACTCATCAATCAGCGCTACAAAACCATGATCGAACAGTCCGGCTGCGTGTTTTTTGAATGCAGCCTGCCGGACGGAACGATTCTGTGCAGTACAAACTTTGACCGGATACTCGGAATGGAGCCGGAAGGCGAAAGGCTTCCGCAAGCCCTGCTGGACAGATGCGTCGTTCACGCGGACGATACGGGAAGTCTGGAACTCCTGTTTGAAAAAATTCAATGCGGCCAGCCGGACGCCGAAGGCGAGTACCGGATAAAGGATGAAAACGGTTCTTACCTATGGTACCGAATCCATATTGCGGCTGTTCCGGGAATTCTCAGCCATTCTGTGGCGGTCGGGCAGATGACCGATATCACATGCCAGAAAAACGAGATGCAGACCCTGATGCAGAAGGCTCAGCACGATGAGCTGACCGGACTGCTGAATAAATCCGCCACGCGGCGCTTTGTGGAAAGCTCGCTCACCGGCGGCTCTCTCTGCGCCCTGTATATCATCGACGTAGATCATTTCAAATGCATCAACGACAGTCTGGGGCATCTGTTCGGGGACACGGTACTTTTTGAAGTGGGAAGCTGCCTGAAAAAGCTTTTCCGCTCCTCGGATATTGTGGGGCGCATCGGCGGGGATGAATTTCTGATACTTTTAAAGGACGCCGGGGGACCTGCGTTGATTCAAGACAAGGCGGAAATGCTGAACCGTGCTCTAAACCGTACACTGTGCAGCGAAAACGGAGAATATACGATTTCCGGCAGCATCGGCGTCTCGGTTTATCCGAAGGACGGAACGACTTACGGCGAGCTGTTCGGCAAAGCGGACGCCGCGCTTTACCGGGCAAAACGCAGCGGGCGCAACAGCTGTGTAATCTATCAGAGCGGCATGGAGGAGGAAATCTGCTGCGGGGTTTTCCCGGAATCGGATTGACTGCAGGATTCCCAATAGAACGAAAAAAACATCTGACGGAATAAACCCGCCGGATGTTTTTCGATTTACGGTATAACCGGACAGCCACGTACTTTTATAATGCCTCAGGCTTCCGGTGAACCCGCAGCCTGCCCTCCTTGTACGCCCGCAATATCCTTGATGACCTCCCCCGCCAGAATCAGTCCCGCGACGGACGGCACAAACGAGATGCTTCCCGGAATTGCCCGGCGGGCGGTGCACTTGCGTTTGGTGCCCGGCGGGCAGACGCAGTGCGCACGGCAGCTGATGCTCATATCCTCCAGAGGAGCAATCGGAGGCTCCTTGGAATACACGACCTTGAGCTTTGGTACTCCGCGCACCTTCAGCTCCCTGCGCATTACCCGCGCAAGCGGACAGACGCTGGTGCTGTAGATATCGGCCACTTCAAATTTTGTGGGGTCAAGCTTGTTCCCCGCGCCCATGCAGCTGATAATGGGTATATTCTGCTTCTGCGCGCGGACAATCAGTTCCAGCTTGGACGACACGGTATCGATCGCATCGATAATGTACGAATATTTAGATAAATCAAACTCGTCCGCATTTTCCGCTGTATAAAAGCATTCGTGCGTAACGACGGCCGCGTTCGGATTGATTTCAAGGATGCGGTCGCGCATCACTTCCACCTTTTTCATGCCGACCGTTTTCCGCGTTGCGATAAGCTGACGGTTGATATTCGTCAGGCAGACCCGGTCGTCGTCAAACAGCTCCAGGCTGCCTACTCCGCTTCTTGCCAGGGCTTCCGCGGCAAAAGTGCCCACGCCGCCGATCCCGAAAACGGCTACGACGGAGTTCTTCAGGTTCAGCATGGCTTCCTCGCCAAGCAGAAGCTGTGTTCTAGAAAATTCATTCAGCATAATTCTGCCATCCGTTCAACTTCATTTATTTTTCTTCCAGCACCGCGCATACCGCGTCAACGATTACTTCCGGGTCCGCAAGCGCGCCTTTTCCGTAGCTTCCTTCCGCAAGCAGGCCCTCTTTCGGATCGATAAAGCGGTACCCGTACCGTTTCAGTTTTTCCACGTTATCCTGTACGATGGGATTTTCCCACATATTCGTATTCATCGCGGGCGCAATCAGCACCGGTTTGTCCTTAACGGCAAGAATCGTTGTGGAAAGCATATCGTCGCCGATGCCCCCGGCTATTTTCCCGATGCAGTTTGCCGTCGCCGGGGCAATCAGGACAAGGTCCGCCTTCCGCGCAAGCGAAATATGCTCGACTTCCACCGGATAATCGTCCTCAAACACATCCGTGTAAACCCGGTTCTGGGTCAGGGAACGGAACGTAAGCGGCGTAACGAATTCCGTTGCGCCCCGCGTCATGATAACGTCCACATGATAGCCCTTTTTATAAAGACGGTGGGCAATATCGGCGGCTTTGTACACCGCGATGCTGCCGGTAATCCCAAGCAGTATATTTTTCACTTTGTTCCCTCCGCTATTTTTTTCAGCACACTGTCCGCAATCGCGGCCGCAATATTCTCCTTGCCTTCCAGCTTAACAAAATTCGCGCCTGCGTCGATGAGGAAGCCCTCGTGGTTTCCGTCCTTAATGGTGCTCGTATCGTTTGCAAGGACAAAATCGCAGCTATTTTTAATCAATAATTTATAGGCGGTGTCGATCAGAAGCTTTTCGTCCGCGCCGCTCAGCAGCTTAAACCCGACCAGCAGGGTATTGGGGCTTAACCGCTTGATCATCTCTATCACTTTGGGCGTTTTCCGCAGAACCAGCACCGGGTGCTCCAGCTCGGAACTGATTTTATTTTCACCCGAAATATTCTGCTGCAAAAGCGCCTCTTTTACAATCGAAGCCATTTCCTGCCGGGAAACAGGCTTCTGCCAGTCGTTCAGCCGACGGGAAATACTCTCCGCAATGCTTTCCGGTGTGGCGATGCTGTTCACTTTATAGTCACTCACAGCCATGGAATGGATGACGGCGTCAATTTTCTCATTGGTAAGCAGGGCTTCCAGCCTGCTTTGCAGGTCGTCCGTTCCCTCAATCCGGATGATACGGATGTTGCCGCCCTCGGGTGGGACAGCCGAACCGGCTCCGCAGAGATAATAAACGGTATGCGCGCTGCCCGGGAGCCGCCGGGAAAATTCCCCGGCAATCAGGCTGCCGAGCCTGCCGGTTGCCCCGTTCGTGATGCTTCTTACCGCGTCAATCCGTTCCCGCGTTCCTCCGGACGTAACAATAATATTCAAACAAACACATCCTTTTAGAAAAGCCGATTCAATCATTCAGATAATGCGGAGTGGAAAGGTACCTTTCGCCGGTATCCGGCAGCAGGGCAACAATCATCTTACCCTGATTTTCCGGGCGTTTTGCCAGCTCCGCCGCGGCCCAGACCGCAGCACCGGAAGAAATACCGACCAGCAATCCCTCCTGCTTGCAGAGCTCCTGCCCCGCACGGTACGCGTCGTCGCCCTTCACTTTTATAATTTCATCATAAATTTTGGTATTCAGCGTATCCGGAACAAAGCCCGCGCCAAGTCCCTGCAGGCTGTGCGCGCCCGCCCGGCCCCCGGAAAGGACCGGCGAATCAAACGGCTCAACCGCTATGATCTTCACCCCGGGGTTTTGGGATTTCAGGTATTCGCCCACTCCGGTCAGGGTTCCGCCCGTTCCCACGCCGGCCACAAAAATATCGACCTTGCCGTCGGTATCGTTCCAGATTTCCGGCCCGGTGGTTTCCCGGTGCGCCAGCGGGTTTGCCGGATTGGCGAACTGCCCTGGCATAAAGGCATTGGGAACTGTGCGCACGAGTTCATTGGCTTTTTCAATGGCGCCCGGCATTCCCTGCGCCCCGTCCGTAAGCACGACCTCGGCGCCGTAGGCCTTTAAGAGGTTCCTTCTTTCGATGCTCATCGTTTCCGGCATGGTAAGAATCACGCGGTAACCCCTGGATGCCGCAACAGCCGCAAGGCCGATTCCTGCGTTTCCGCTGGTGGGCTCTATAATCACAGAATCCTTATGCAGCAGGCCCTTCTTTTCCGCGTCGTCGATCATTGATCTTGCGATACGGTCCTTAACGCTGCCGGCCGGATTCAGATATTCCAGTTTTCCCATTATTGTTGCTTTCAGCCCATTGTTTTTATTAAAATTGGAAAGCTCCATCAACGGCGTATTCCCGATGATCTCCGTTATGCTTTTATATACCTTCAATCGTATCCCTCCGCTTTTTTGGCCTTTAGCCTGTCAAAATTAAGTATACTATTACTGTATTTTATTATATTCCTTTCCCCCTGTTTGTCAACCAAACGGAAAGCGTAAAGCATAGATAACTGCTATGT
>JAEWUH010000118.1 GCA_023397245.1 Bacillota bacterium
TGAATTTTTTGGTCAGATTCTTTACTTCGATCATGCCTGATCATCCCTCCCGCTGAAAATTTCGTTTACCGCCGCAAGAATATCCGATTTTAGCATGCCGCAGTCCGCGGCGTTTTTTATTGCTTCCTCCAGCTTTTCCGCGGCCATTTCGCGCTGCTGCTTCAATGCCGGGTTTTCGCCTGAAAGAAAGGAGCCTTTGCCCGGAACGGAATAGATGATCCCGTCGTGCTCCAGCATCTGATAGGCTTTCTGCACCGTGTTGGGGTTTACGCCAAGCTCCTGTGCCAGCGCCCGCACGCTCGGCAGGGGCTCTCCGGCGTTGATTGCTCCCAGCGCGGCCATCCTTGTAACAGACTTGTAAAGCTGTTCGTAAATCGGCAGCCTGCTTTTGTAATCCAGAGCAAACATGAACCTCACCTCACTGTTCTAACTGTATTATTAAGAATAGTACAGTTAGAATATAGCATACTAAAATAATTCTGTCAACACAATTAGTACAAAAACTGCGGCAGAAAATAAAAAAGCCGCCCGAAGGCGGCTCTGGCGTCAGTTTCCTGCTTGGTTTTCTCCGGCTTTTTCTGCGTCTTGACTCTGTTCAAACAGTGTCGGCAGGATTTCCATATGGGTCAGTATCTGGTAAAGGATGATAAGAAGCGAAAAGTAAATCAATATCCAGAAATTATTGGCGATCAGGGCAAAATAGATGGCTGCCAGCATGGTCAGCGGGTGAACGTTTATGGAAGAGGATATGATCTTCGGTTCAATAATCTGGCGGATGGCGGTAATCAGCAGCCAGCAGACAATCAGCGCGCCGGCGCGGAAGAAATCGCCGCAGATCAGGTAAATGAAAGCCATGGGAATGTAGATGGTGCCGGGGCCGAGAACCGGCAGCACGTCCGCTATGCCGGTGATGATGCTGATGACCAGCGGATAGGGAACACCCAGCGCGGAGAAGACGATCAGCGTTTCCACAAACGTGATAAAATAAATCAGAAGGTATGAGCACACATATTTTCCGCTGATATTCACTCCGTGGTGCGACGCGGAACGGATGTTATGCGCGGCATTTTGGGAAAACAGCGACATCAGGCGTGCTTTGACACTTCCCATATCCTTTGAGAAAAAATAAGTGGAAAAGATCATGACGATGAACATGGTAAAGATCCCCGGCAGCCAGGTCAGGAATTTCAGGACGGTTCCCAGCACGGTGGTTGCAATTCCGGCTCCGGACTGCGCCATGCCGAGAAGCTGATCTTTGTTGTTCTGAATGAAGTTGACGTCAAGATTTTTCAGGTAAGCACCGGCCTGACGCAACAGATAATTGATCGGCCCGGATAAATCGCTGAAATTGGTCTGTGACACTTTCTGGAGATATTTCAGCAGATTGTTAATTTCGTAAATGAGCCAGTATCCCAAAAGAAAAATGATACCGAACAGCACAACATAGACAATCAATGTGGAAAGAGCGGAGGCCGCGCCGGACTTCAGCCTTAAATGGCTTTTCAGCGTGCGGATCAGCGGCTGCACGACCAGCGCAAGAAGAAAGCCGGCCACAAACGGAAAGGTGTATTTTAAGGTGACGGCAAACAGAAAAAACAGAACGGTATAGGAAAGGAAAAAAATGAACAGCGGCTTTAGCCGGATAAGCTGCTCCTTGTCGAACAAAAAAGTTCCCCCTTGCTTTTCTTTGTAAAAGCTATTCCGCGAACGGATAAACTATGCTATTATATTATAACGCAGAGAAGTCGAAATGAAAAGAAAAAGAACGCTTCGCAGAATCTGCGAAGCGCCCTTACCCGCCGAATCTTATTTCTCTCTGCCTAAAAGCCAGTCAACAGATACATTGAGGATATTGGCCAAAGCGGAAAGTTCAAAGTCCGTGACATAACGGATTTGACCCTCAAGCTTAGACAGGCCGGATGCGTTCATATCCACTCCGTTTACCTGAAGCTGAGCCAGAAGTTCCTTTTGCTTCATACCTTGGTTCTTGCGTGCCATTTCAACGCGTGCGCCAACCAGATTGCGATTGCCGAGAGCTTGTTTGCGTAATCTCACCCTAATTCATCTCCTCTGTACATATTTTTCCAAGTACATTCTCTGCCTGAATTCATCTCTTCCAACAAGACTTTCTAACAAATTACAGTTTCATGCAATTTCAGCGAAATATAATGTCTCATCGGATTATAGTATAATATTTATTTGTGAAAAATACAATAAACTAGTGAAATCTTTTCATGTCATTCAACGAATATTTTAAAATAATTAATATTTTGCATAAATAAAAACTTTTCATATTTGTTATTTTGTCATAACTTTGCTATAATATTCTTACTATATTTTTTTAAATAAAAAACGGGGGCGCAGAGGATGGTATTACGGCAGGCATAGAGCATTTTCGTCCATTTTTTACAAAATGCGTTGAAGGTTTTCCGTTCGGGTATCCCCGGCAGGCTTCGTCCGGCCGGCAGATTCCAATCCTTGCTGCAACGCGCCCGGCGCGGCGCCGAACCGCAGAATACGATGCCCTTCTATAATATGTTGGACAGCGGAATTGAAGTTACAGCGAATTCTATATTAATTTTGGAGCTGAAAAAATGAACGAGCAAAAAGAATTAAAGTCAAATCTGACCATGCTTACCGATTTTTATGAAATCACCATGGCCAACGGTTATTTTGCAAACGGATATAGAGATACGGTGGTCTATTTTGACATGTTCTTCCGCCATATACCGGATGACGGCGGATATGCCATTATGGCGGGTGTGCAGCAGGTAATCGAATACCTTGAAAACCTGAAGTTTACGGATGAGGATATTCAGTATTTGAAGGACTGCAAAATATTCAGCGACGAGTTTATTGATTATCTGGCGAATTTCCGCTTTGCCTGCGACGTCTGGGCCATTCCGGAGGGAACCCCGATTTTCCCCGTGGAGCCGATCGTTACGGTGCGCGGGCCGGTTATTCAGGCGCAGTTTATCGAAACCATGATTCTTCTGACGATCAACCACCAGAGCCTCATCGCGACGAAAGCAAACCGCATTGTACGCGCCGCGCAGGGCAGGGCGGTGATGGAGTTCGGCTCCCGCCGCGCACAGGGGCATGCCGGCGCGATTCTCGGCGCGCGTGCCGCGTATATCGGCGGCTGCTGCGGTACGGCCTGCACAATCTGTGACCGCGATTACGGCGTTCCGGCGCTCGGAACCATGGCGCACAGCTGGGTGCAGCTTTTTGACAGCGAACTGGACGCCTTCCGCGCTTATGCAAAGGAATACCCAAGCCAGTGCACCCTTCTGGTGGATACCTACAATGTGCTCAAGTCCGGCGTGCCGAACGCGATTAAGATATTCAACGAGGTGCTGCTGCCGCAGGGCTTCCGCCCGGCGGGCATCCGCATCGACAGCGGGGACATTACTTATCTTTCCCGAAAAGCCAGAAAAATGCTTGACGACGCGGGCTTTGAAGACTGCAAAATCTGTGCGTCAAATTCCCTTGATGAATATATAATACGCGATATGCTGATGCAAGGTGCCTGTGTAGACAGCTTCGGTGTGGGCGAGCGGCTGATTACCTCCTCCAGCGAGCCGGTGTTCGGCGGTGTCTACAAGCTGAGCGGCGTGGAGGACAAAGGCGGGAATATCACGCCCAAAATCAAAATCAGCGAGAATGTCACGAAAATTACGACCCCCTGCTTCAAAAAGCTGTGGCGCCTGTTTGACCGCGAGAGCGGCAAGGCGATTGCCGACGTGATTACCTTACAC
>JAEWUH010000124.1 GCA_023397245.1 Bacillota bacterium
AATATACCGGCAGGGCAATCCCCTGGTTATTGGATATTGGCATGGTTTTCTGAGATTGTTTTGCCGGACGCACCCTTATCTCTGGCCAGACATTCCATAAAGCAATCCCCAAGTGGAACAATTGCATGCTCAAATCGGTTGTCCGTAACCCAGGTTTCATTTATGCTTCCCGGTTCCGGCCTTGCCGCTACTTTTACGATGATATCTGCCATCTTGCCAATGGTTGAATTCTCTTTTGCTGTAATAAATACAATCTTTACCCCCTGTGCCTTTGCCTGTTCCACGAACAAAGCCACTGACTTTGTTTCACCGGAGCAGGAAACTGCGATCAGCAGATCACCCGATTCGATTGCCGGCGTTGTAACGCCGCCTGTTACATAGGCCGTCACTCCGATCTGCATAAAGGCCATTGCCATCGCTTCGACCATTAAAAATGATCTGCCGGCGCCCGTAAAGAATACTCTCGGTGACTCTTCCACCGCTTTTACAACCTGCGCGATACTCTCATCGCTGATGCTGTCAAGAGCCGCCGCAATCCCTCTGGCTGTCTCTCTTCTGTATACCCTTGTATCCATTAACTCATTCCTTTCCTGGATCATTGATAATTATCTACGATTTCTCTTAGTTTCTTTGCATTTTCTTTTCTGTTTTCAGACATCGTAAGTGCGGATCCGGATATGATGATTTCCGGTTTATAAGGAAGAACTTCCTGCACATTTGCCGGCCCGATGCCTCCTGCAACAGAGAGTTTGGAATTCTTTACCAGCATGCTTGCGATCCTCAGGTGTTCAAACGGCGTATAGTTCAGTGCCTGCAGATCTGCCGGCGTATGCACGCTGAGATAATGCATTCCCATCGCATCAAGCTCATTCACCCGTTCCATAAAATTCGGAACTCCAAGCATATCTGCTACTACTTTGATTCCCAGTTTATTTCCGGCATCAAGTGCGCTCTGGATGGTTGCATTATCTACCGCTCCCAGTACCGTTACATAGTCTGCGCCGTATTTGTATGCCATCTCCGCAAAGTATTCGCCTCCGTCTGCGATTTTGAGATCCGCAAGATACTCCGGCCCCGGAAATGCCTCTTTTATTTCCTTCAATGCCCGAACACCGTATTCTGTAGAAATCGCTCCGACTTCTACAATATCAACGTATTCTACAACATCATTCAGGATTGCCTTGCAAGCATCAATCGTGCCAAAATCAAGTGCAATTTGTATCTTCATAATGTGCCTCCCTTTTCTTGTTATTTGTCTTATATCATATGTATATTTGTATTATAATGTATTGATGTTAATTTGTCAATGCAAAATCATGCTTGCACTGAAACAAACTCCAATCGTAAAAAGACCGGTGCTCTTCTGCTGAAGTGCGCCGGTCTTTTTATGGGTGTAACGATTCGATCAGAAGATGTTTTCAGTTTCTTTAAATTCAATTCCGTGCCCGAAAGCACCGTCGATCTGAACTATCTTACCGGCAAAACCGCTTGCGGCGTCTAAAGCAGCATAGATAGCCGCTTCTTGTGCGGCTTCGTCTTTGACATCCCCTGATTTCATCCAGCTTATATAGCTTGAGAAAAAGGCGGTCAGAAAAGAATCGCCGGCGCCCTGCGTATCCACGGCATGAACGAGGTTTGCATCTCTGTGGTATGCTTTTTTGCCGTCATAGAACCAGGAACCTTCGCCGCCTCTTGTCGCCAAGACGCCCTTGCAGCCGAATTCATAGACTTTTTTCATCTGTGCCTGCATTACATCCAAAGAGATATGTGAACAGGACATGACGGCATAATCAATATTCCTGCATACGGAGCGGCAGTACATATCGCTGTATTCCGTGCTGAGATCCATAATGATTGGAATGCCCAATTCCTTTACATCCTCCATGCACTGTTCGGTTGCAGCATAGACATCCGTATGAATCAGATCAAACCCTGCAATATATTCCAAGTCTTTTTTATTAAGGACCAAAGTAATGCCCGCACTCATGTTTGAGCTGTCCGTTTCCGGGAAGAAACGTTCGCCATTGATGATTTTAACTGCCGGTCTTAAGGTGGGCCCGAAATGAATATGGCATCTGCTCGTATCGATGCCCATTTCATCTGCGGTACTCATAATGTGGATTGCCGCGTAATCGTTTCCGACAAGACCCAGATATGCCGATTCATTTCCAAGCATGGATGAATAGGCGGCAAAGTTGAAAGAACATCCTCCCGGGTAAATCGTGTTTGTGTGAAGATAGTGATCAGCAACATTATCTCCCAGGCCTAAGGTTTTTAAAGACATAAGAAATCTCCTCCGTAAATTAATACAAATTAAAAACGATTGCTAGTACAAATAAAGCATAATTGTGTTGACAAATGTTTTATAATGTCTTACAATCCTAGTATATCAAAATTCTTATAAATGTCAAGTAAAGGTAGGAGGTTTATTATGACAATCAGTTATGTTGTGTTGTTTGCAAAGGACATGGATAAAACGCTGGCGGTTTATCGCGATGCGATTGGCCTGGAAGTGAACCAGCGCTATGAAACGGAAACAGGGGAGGATGTCGCATTTCTCGTAGAAAAAGGCGGAACACCGATGGTGGATCAAACGCTTCTTGAAATCGTCGTGCATCCGGATAAGGCGAAAGATCTTTCCAGCTTATTCCTCGGCTTTGAAGTGACTTCCCTTCAGGAGTCAATTGCGAAGATGAAAAAAGCGGGCATGTCCATTATCAACGAGCCCTATTCTCCGGGCGAGGGAGTATCTATTGTGACAATGACAGGTCCAAGCGGCGAAACGATTGAATTGATGCAGAATTTGTAAAAACACAAGGAAATCTATGAATAATAGAAGCTCAAAGATAGGCAGCGGCCGACTTTTAGCGCTACTCGCGGCGCTCACATGGGGATTTTCCATGTGGTCGCGCACTGCCTTTAATTATTATGCTGACGGACTTGGAAT
>JAEWUH010000203.1 GCA_023397245.1 Bacillota bacterium
GGATATCCGGCCAATCACTTCACCCATGATTTTGGGATGGGTAATGGCGTTAAGCCTTTCGGTTTTCTGTGGGCTGGAGAACGCACGCTTTGCCAGCAGCCGGCGGTCGAGGTTCCCTTTTTCATCCGCAATATCGTCGCCGAATTCCGCTTTCAGCTCGGCAACACAGGCAGGCTGTAAAACGGCCTCACGGGCAATTTTGTCAGCGTCAATCACTGTGCAGCCCGCTTTTTCCCACGCGGCGGCAACGGTCGATTTTCCCGCTCCGGTCGGCCCGGTAAGCCCGATTACCATTTTACTCAAGGTGGATTACCTCAAAGCCGGCCGCACGGATCAACCGGTTGTAAACCGCCAGACCGACGCCCTCCGGTTCGGGGCAGCGGGCGTAAACCGTTTCGGCGTTCATTTCGTCCAGCCTGCGGAGCGCGTCAAAAAGCTCGCGTGCCTGCTCGCTGCAGTCATTCTCGCCGCCGTAGCATACGGCGGGAACCGAAAGCTCCCCGTTTTCGCCGTTGTAGCAGAGCGCGGCCGTACCTTCCTTATTATGCTGGTTCACATAGTTTTTATATGCGGAAAAACTGCCGTCCAGAATAATTACATTCGCCTTGGGGGAATAGTGCTTATATTTCATTCCAGGCGAAGCGGCTCGTACACCCTTCGCCAGTGGATTCAGCACGGCGCTGTCCAAATCCACCGTACCGAGTACGCCGCGGAGCTGCTCCAGCGTAATTCCGCCCGGCCTTAACAGGCGCGGCGGATTCACAGCAAGGGTAATAACGGTTGATTCGACGCCTACCCCGCAGGCTCCCCCGTCCAGCACCGCCTCGACCTTCCCGCTCAAATCATTCATCACGTGGGCAGCGGTGGTTGGGCTCGGATGGCCGGAAAGATTGGCGGACGGCGCCGCAAGCGGCAGGCCCGCCGCGTCAATCAGCGCTTTGGCAACCGGATGGGACGGAAAACGGATTGCCACGGTCGGCAGCCCCGCGCTGACCTCGTCCGGGATAATATCCGACTTGGGCATAATCATGGTCAGGGGGCCCGGCCAAAACCGTTCGGCAAGCTTTTTCGCCGATTCCGGCACCTGTTTCACCAGCCGGTCAAGCTGGCTGATATCCGAGATATGTACAATCAGCGGATTATCCATCGGCCTGCCCTTGGCGATAAAAATCTTCGCGACCGCCGCACCGTCCAGCGCGTTGGCCGCAAGTCCGTATACCGTTTCCGTAGGGATACCGACCAGACCGCCGTCCTTTAAAATTCGGGCGGCGGTCTGAATCGCCTGCGGATCATTCGCGTCTAACAGTTGGGTTTGCATTTTTTAATCTCTCTCTTCTGACTGATTATCTATGGTATCCTGAAGCTTTGCCGCGCGGTCCGCCTGAATCAGTGCGTCGATTACTTCGTCCAGATTGCCGTTCAGGATATCCTCCAGACGGTAAAGCGTCAGCCCGATACGGTGGTCGGTCAAACGACTCTGCGAATAATTGTAGGTGCGTATGCGCTCGGAGCGGTCGCCGGTTCCCACCTGGGACCTTCGCTCGGAGGCGATTTTTGCATCGTGCTCCTCCTGCTTGGCTTCCAGCAGCCTCGCGCGCAGAACACGCATGGCCTTGTCCTTGTTTTTATACTGACTTCGCTCGTCCTGACATTCCACGACCGTGCCGGTGGGAAGATGCGTGATACGGATGGCGGAAGACGTTTTGTTGATATGCTGGCCGCCCGCGCCGCTGGAACGGTAGGTGTCAATCTGCAGATCCTTCGGATTGATCTCCAGCTCGACCTCGTCGGCCTCCGGCAAAACCGCTACGGTAGCCGTGGAGGTGTGAACCCTGCCCTGCGTTTCCGTTTCCGGCACACGCTGCACACGGTGGACGCCGCTTTCATACTTTAAGCGCGAATAAGCGCCGTCTCCGGTAATCATAAAGGTGATCTCCTTGTATCCGCCAAGCTCGGTTTCATTCACATTTACTATTTCCGTTTTCCATCCTTTTGATTCCGCATACATGCTGTACATACGGAAAAGAACGGAAGAAAAAAGCGCGGCTTCCTCGCCGCCCGCACCGCCGCGGATTTCCACGAAAACGTTGCGGTCGTCATTCGGGTCACGCGGGAGGAGCAGGATTTTCAGCTCGTCGGCAATCCGTTCCAGATCGGCCTTCGCCTGCTGGAGCTCCTCGTTCGCCATCTCTTTGATTTCCGGATCCTGCCCGCTTTCCTCCAGCAGTTCCCTTGCGTCCTGCATGGTGCGGTTCGTATTGACAAACTCGCGGTATTTTTCCACGATCGGCGTAATATTTTTATGCTCCTTCATCAGCTCGGTGTAAAGCACCTGATCGGAAAGGACGGACGGGTCATAAAGCTTTTGGTTCAGTTCCTCGTAGCGTTTTTCAAAGACTTCCAAATTTTCAAACATGAGTTTTCTCTCCTTAATTTATGATGATTGTTCATAAATTAATCGGCTACAACTCATCCTGTGTGTTTTCCCGAATAATTTTTTTTATATTTTTCTCACATTTCAGCCTTGGCACCATTATTTCATGGCCGCAGCCCGTGCAGCGGATTTTAAAATCCATACCGGCGCGTAGCACAAGGAACATATTGTTCCCGCACGGATGCGGTTTCTTCATCTGCAAAACATCCCCCGGTCTTACATCCATGTTCTGCGCCCCCTTTAATTCTCATTTTGCAACAGTCTTATGTTATATTTAATTAGTATATCACGAAATGCGGAATACGGACAATATATTTTTCCATTTATACTGTTCTCTCATTAAAAAGAAAAGAAGATTTGCGAGGAAATTTTTAGCCCTGCAAGGCCGAGGAGGAGAGCGGGCTGCCGCCCGCCGACGACGAGAACGCGGCAGAGCGGAAAATTAACCGCAAATATATTTATTTTTTAGTGGGAGGACAGTATGACTTGCAGCAGATATGGAAAACAGGTTATAATCGATAGAAAGATCATATTAAAGGCTGTGAACGATTTGAGCACAAAAGAAGAAATTCTGAACCTTTTGCGGAAAAACAGCGATTTTGCATCCGGTGAAGAACTGAGCGAGTGCCTAGGTGTGTCGCGCACCGCGGTCTGGAAAGCAATCAATGCGCTGCGCGACGAGGGCTACACCGTACAGTCCGCGACGAACCGCGGCTATAAACTGGCAGCAAGCCCGGATGCGGTCACGCGGCAGGAAATTGAATCCGGCCTGAAAACGGACGTTCTGGCAAAAAATATACAGTGTCATAACAGCATTGATTCCACCAACGACGAGGCGAAACGACAGGCGATGAACGGCGCGCCGAACGGCAGCCTGTTTATCGCGGAGCAGCAGAGCGGCGGCAAAGGAAGGCTCGGGCGCGCCTTTTTGTCCCCGCCCGGAACCGGCCTGTGGTTCAGCGTTCTGCTGCGCGCCAGCCTCATCCCGGAGCATATTACAAATATCACCCTGCAGGCGGGGCTTGCCGTGTGCAAAGCGATACGGAAGCTGACCGGCTGCCCGGCAGAGATCAAGTGGCCGAACGACGTTGTGATCGGCGGCAGAAAGGTCTGCGGTATCCTGACCGAGATGGCGGCGGAGATCGACCGGGTGAATTATATCGTGGTGGGAATCGGAATCAACGTAAACATTCCTTCCTTTCCGGAAGAACTGAGCGGAAAAGCCACTTCCCTGCTGCTGGAAACAGGAGAAAACGTTCCACGTATACGGCTTTTGCAGGAAGTCCTTTTTCAATTTGAAAAACTCCTTACAAACCGTGCGGATGATTTTTTGGACAAATACAAAGCGCTTTGCGTGTCATTGAACCGTAAGGTCGGATTCAGCCGAAACAACATACCGCTTACCGGGACTGCGGCGGATATTTCACCCGACGGAGAGCTGCTCGTTCGCTTGGAGGACGGTTCGGTTGTGCCGGTTTCCTCCGGCGAGGTCACCGTTCAGGGAATTTACGGGCAATAGCATCTGAAAAGGTACTATACTTTACAGACAAATTTTAATTTCTCTCCTGCTCCGTCTTAAATGAAATCAAGCTCACTGCTTTTCCCGGCAGTGAGCTTGTTCTTTTATCGGCTGTTATTTCTTTTTGAAGCCGTCCTTCAGGGAAACAGAGCGGTTAAACACCGGATGCTCCGGGGTGCTGTCGCGGTTATCCATGCAGAAATAACCCTGACGCATAAACTGGAAGGACTTTGAAGAATCCGCATTTACAAGAGCCGGTTCCACCTTGCAGCCCGTCAAGACCTTGAGTGAATCCGGGTTGAGCTCCTCCAGAAAATCTCCCGCCTCCGGGTCCGGTACGGTGAACAGGCTGTCATACAGCCGGACTTCAGCGTCCGCCGCGGTTTTGGCGTCCGTCCAGTGGATGGTGCCCTTGATCTTCCTGCCGTCCGGCGTGTTCCCTCCGCGCGTAGCGGGATCGTATTCCGCGTAAACCTCGGTCACCTTGCCGTTTTCATCCTTCTTACAGCCGGTGCAGCGGACAATATAGGAGGTTTTCAGGCGAACCTCATTCCCCGGGAAAAGGCGGAAGTAGCCCTTGACCGGCTCCTCCATGAAGTCTTCCTTTTCAATCCAGAGCTCGCGGGAGAACGACACGGTTCTTGTTCCCTGCTCCGGACGTTCTGGGTTGTTTTCCACTTCGAATTCCTCGGTTTTGTCCTCGGGATAATTGGTCAGTATCAGCTTGACCGGCTCCAGAACCGCCATGGTGCGCTCCGCGTTCAGGTTTAAGTCCTCGCGCAGGCAGTGCTCCAGAAAGCTGTATTCCACGGTGCTGTTGACCTTTGCCACGCCGATGCGCTCACAGAAATTGCGGATGGACGCCGGAGTATAGCCCCTGCGGCGCAGCCCACAGAGCGTGGGCATCCGGGGGTCATCCCAACCGCTGACATAATTGTTTTCCACAAGCGTTCTGAGCTTACGCTTGCTCATCACCGTATTGTTGATGCCAAGACGCGCAAACTCAATCTGGCGGGGCTTAGCCGGCAGGTTGATATGGCTGATGACCCAGTCGTAAAGCGGCCTGTGGTCTTCGAATTCCAGTGAGCAGAGCGAGTGGGTGATTCCTTCCAGCGCGTCCTCGATGGGGTGCGCGTAGTCGTACATGGGGTAAATGCACCATGTTTCCCCCGTGCGGTGGTGCACCATATGGTTAATGCGGTAAATAACGGGGTCACGTAGATTGAAATTGCCGGAAGCCAGATCGATTTTCGCGCGCAGCGTCATTTTGCCGTCTTCAAACTCTCCGTTTTTCATGCGGCGGAACAGATCGAGGCTTTCCTCAACCGGCCTGTCCCGGTAAGGGCTGACCGCTGGTCTGGTTAAATCTCCCCGGTTTTCCTTCATCTGCTCCGGGTCCAGCTCGCACACATAGGCAAGCCCCTGCTGAATCAGATTCTCCGCAAATTCGTACATCTGCGGAAAATAATCGGAAGCGTAATAAAACCGGTCGTCCCATGTAAAGCCCAGCCACTTGATGTCCTCCTGAATCGCGTCTACGTATTCAGTATCTTCCTTGGTCGGGTTCGTGTCGTCCATGCGAAGATTAGCGATACCGCCGAATTTTTCCGCGGTTCCAAAATCGATGCAGATTGCCTTGGCATGGCCGATATGCAGATAGCCGTTCGGTTCGGGCGGAAAGCGCGTATGCACCTTCTCCCCCTCAAAACGTCCGCCCGGAGCAATATCCTCCGCAATAAAGGAATCAATAAAATTGCCGGAAGCCGACGCTTCCTCCGCCGCTGTTATTTCATCACTCATCTTTTCCGCTCCTCACGCCTTTAATTTTTCCAAACCGATATGAAGCCGCCGCAGGGACTCCTCTTTGCCGAGAATCGCCAGAATCTCCATGGCGCCGCCCGGCGTTACCTGCATGCCAGCCGCCGCAATGCGTACCGGCCAGAGCAAGGTACCGTTTTTCGCCTCAAGCTTCTGGGCAAGCTCCATCAGCCTGTCGTGGAGGGTTTCAACCGACCAGTCATCGGTATTTTCCAGCACGCCGATAGCTTCCTCCAACATAACGGCTGAATTCTCAAGGTTCGTTTTACTCTTTTTATTCACAAAGAAATCCGCCGGATAATCCGGTAAATCCTTCAGGAAAGCGATCATTTCCGGTATCTGTATAAACTTTGTCACGCGGGGCTGAAGAATGGAAGCGAGCACGTGCCAGTTCTTTTCCTGCTGTGGGAACACTTCTTTGAAATACGGCATGGCGTCCGCGATAAACTGCTTCTCCGGCATGGAACGGATGTATTCTCCGTTAAACCAGGTAAGCTTGTCGTAATCAAAAACAGCCGGCGACTTGCTGATGCCGTCGATCGAAAAATTCTCGACCAGCTCGGGCAGCGTGAAAAGCTCGCGGTTTTCCTTCGGGCACCATCCCAAAAGCGCTATGTAATTCACGATGGTCTCCGGAAGGTAGCCTTCCTTAATGAGATCGGCAAAGCCGGTGGAGCCGTGGCGCTTGGAAAGCTTGGAAACGCTTCCGTCCTCGTTTTTGCCCATGATCAGCGGCAGATGCACATAGGTCGGGATTTCCCACCCGAACGCCTCGTAAAGCAGATTGTACTTCGGCGTGGAGGTGAGATACTCGCAGCCCCTTACCACATGGGTAATCTGCATGAGATGGTCGTCGATCACGTTGGCAAAGTTATAGGTCGGGTAACCGTCCGATTTGATTAAAACCTGATCTTCCAGTTCCTTGTTTTCAATGGTAATAGAGCCGTAGACCGCGTCGTCAAAGGTTGTGGAACCCTCAATCGGCATACGCTGGCGGATGACATACGGCGTATTAACGGAAAGAAGCCGCTCGACCTCTTCCTTCGGAAGGTCACGGCAGTGGCGGTCGTATCCGCCGGAAAATTCCCCGTCCTCCTTCGCGGCATGCAGGGAATCCAGACGTTCTTTGGTACAGAAGCAGTAATAGGCTTTTCCCTCCCGGACAAGCTGCTCGGCGTAGGGCAGATAGATGTCCTTCCTCTCGCTCTGTACATACGGGCCGAACTCTCCCCCGACATCCGGGCCTTCGTCATGCTTCAGGCCGACCTGTTCCAACGTATTGTAGATGATATCGACAGCCCCCTGAACCAGCCTTTCCTGGTCCGTATCTTCAATGCGCAGCACAAATGTGCCGCCCAGCGATTTTGCAATCAGGTACTCGTACAAAGCCGTGCGCAGGTTGCCTACATGCATAAAGCCTGTGGGACTCGGCGCAAACCTCGTTCTGACATTTTTCTCCGACATGGTTATGCCCCTCTCAAATTTGGATAAATCCACTAATTTTATCATTATACCAAATCGGCGGACAATATTCAATTATCCGCCGATTCATTTTCTTTGATATAAGTGATGTATTCTTCCAAACACATCCCTCTCTTTTTCATTTCTTTTGCATTTTCAACGCCGACATACCGGTAATGCCAGGGCTCGTATTTGATTTTGGTCAGCTCCTGCTTGTCCTTGGGATAGCGCAGCACAAACCCGTAATCCTGCGCATGCGCCTGCAGCCATTTGGATTCCGGCGTAGAATCAAAATCCTCAAGAACTCCGTTCAGGTCCAGGGCAAGGCCCGTGTTATGCTCGCTGTATCCGGCGCGGGCAACGGATTTTTCCGCTTTGTTTACCGCTGTGATATAATCCATTCCTTCATTGTAGTAAGCCTGAATTTCCTGATTGAACAGGGTTTCCTGTTTTTCCGGGCTGCGGTAGCCGGAGGAAATCCAAATCTTTATATTATCCTTCTGCGCGGCGTCGCGCATCTTCTGGAATGGAACCACAATTCTGGAATCAAGGTCCACATTGAACTGATGCACGATTGTATGCAGGAAATTGTCCGGCATTTTATTGTCGTAGTTTACCAGCACAAGCTGCCAGTCGCTGAGTCTGGAAGCCGGCTGTGCCTGCGGTGCATTCGCCGCCGCAGCCTGCGCGGCGGATTCCGCGGGAGCCGCAGCGGAATCCGCCGCGCTTTGGGGAACGGGCTTTTCCGTGCGCTTTGCATCCGCATAATTGAACGCGGAAACAAACAGGAATGTAGCAAGAACCATAAGTCCGAGTTCCGCCAGTACCACGGCAAACCCGGAAAGAAGTTCTTTTATATCTTTTTTGCGCTGATCCACTGTCTCACCACCTGAGGAAAGCATTCTGTTTCTGCTGTATATTATTTTACATATTTATGGAATCATTCATGCCGAGGTTTTGGCAAAATAAGTAAGAAGCGCGTATGATATAAAAAAAGCCATATGACAAGGAGTACCTGTTATGAATAAATGCTGCGGAGAAAAGCTGGCCGCATTCGGTACGGCAATCGCCATTCAGATTGCCAACGGGCTGAATGCAGATGAAACAAACATTCTGGGCGCGCTTTTTACGGTGATCGGAGATCAGCTGAGTCTGATTGCTGCTGCCGAGGCAAGCGGCAATTCCGATAACAATAACAACAATAACAACAATAATAACAAAAACAGCAAAAAGGATTGCAGGCCGTAGGCCCGTCCGTACTCACCGCCCGGTCTGCCGTGTACAGCCGGGGGAAGCTATAAAAAAGCAGCTGCATCAGCGGATATACTGACGCAGCTGTAATTTTTTATGGCAGCAGGAACAAACTTCCCCGCATTGATCCGTATTTCCCAACGATAGACGGAAACCTGACAATTTATTACATCTGCAAGGCTTATTGTACCATTAATGCGGGAGCAGCGCAAGCCGAACGCCATCGCTTTATTGGCGAATTATTCACTGATTATTTATGTATTTTGCAAGCGCGTACCCCATCGTCCCGTTATATTCCGCGACATACCAATCGTTCCACCTGCCGACAAGGACAACCTGCGCGTTGTTGGGCACCTTGGCAAGAATGTCCGCCCCGGCATCCGGCTGGCGGTACAGGTTCATCCTGCCGCTTTCCGTTTTCACCAGTCCGCGCGCTTCCGGCATCCGGCTGCTGATAAACGGCACGCCGAAATACCGGGTGAGCGATTCCACCAGATTCAGCGCAATCGCGTCAATATTGGGCTCAAGCCACGCCAAATCCTGCTGGTTGTCATAATAGGCTATTTCCATTAAAATCGCCGGAGCCTTTGTCTTTGTTATTTCCGCGATCTGTGTAGTGGGTACGGCCTTTACCAGCGTAGGATTATGATAGATAATCTTGAAATTATCCGCAAAAATTTCAGCCGCCCGTTTTGCGCGGCTGCCATAGGTAAAGTAAAAGATGTCCGTGCCCATAAGCCTGCCCGTTAAATTTACCGGCGAAGCGTTCAGATGCAGCGTAAGGTGCAGATCATAATATTCCGCATTTGATTCGCGGATCACCTGCGCCTCTGTGCTGCGGGGCCTGCTGCGCACATATTTAATGCCGTTGACACGCAGAAACGGTGCCATGGCTTCCGCAATCCGATTCAAAAGGTGCTGTTCTTCCCCTGAGCCCGAATCGGATTGGAATTGAATGGACGGGTTCAGATAAATAGTGGACATGACGCTCACTCCTCTTTCTTCTTCATTTATTGTTATCCGGCCTGCGGCGAACCGTTAAACCGTTCCGGTTTATGCCGCTTTCTTTTTACATGGTTTGAGCTGTATGGAAAGCCGGACGGCGGCACTATCCGGTTTCCAGTTTTTGGAAATACTTTTCGCTGGATATCCCGGAGGAACGCAGATACCTTCCCATACAGTACAGACAGTCCGGGTTCTTTGTAATATAATTCATTTTGTACTGGCAGGTCATGCTTGCTTTAAAACCAAGATTTTTTATTACCGGCAGCGAATCCCCGCAGACTTCTCCGAAGGGATAAACAAACGCCGTTGGGGTATAACCTGTTTTTTCCTTTATCTCCTGCTGCATTTTCCCGAGGTCGGCAGTAAGTACTGCCGTATAGGCTGCTTTGTTTTCCCATTTCATCCTTGTGGTTCCCACGCGGCTGCCCTTTCTGGAATGGAGGTCGTAGGTATGGTTCTGGATTTCCACAAGACCGGATTTTATCATTTCGTTGATCTGATCCCAGGTGCAGTGGGAATAATTCGGGTGACTGTCGTCCGCATTGGTAAACAGGTCGGTGTAATAGCCGATTGGCGAAATCACAATTTTAATATTGTATTTCTTTACGATCGGATAAACATAATAGTAATTGTTGTAATATCCGTCGTCAAAGGTAAGAATGACCGGCTTCTGCGGCAGAGGAATGTCTTTTTCCACATAATTGATTAAGTCCTGTACGACGATGGGCTTGTATCCGTTGTTTAACAGATATTGGACGTCACTTTCAAACGTTTCCGGCGACACGATATATTTTCCCTGACGCGCTTTTTCCTTCAGGATACTGTGGTACATAATAATGGGAACTTTTACTCCATTCGGCACTTTGACCGCCGTGGCCTTTGCCGGACTTACCAGGCCGCAGCAGGTTACGATGATGGCAGCCGCCAAAGCAACTGCCGTTAAGGAAACGCCCTTATGAATGCGAAATGATACAAACATACACCATTCTCCGTATAAAGAATAGCAGGCCGATCCACCCGGCTGATTTTCACTCTGCCGTGCGGCCCGCAGCCTGAAATAACAATTATTCAAATATATGGAGCTGAACAAAAATATATAACAAAAAGGGCAACGGATTCTTAAACCGAACCCATTGCCTTCCGACCTGCCGCAAAGCAGTGCGACCATAATTTGATGTATTTGCCGGTATTTCATGCCCCGGCAATGTCAGCCGCTGTCAGGTCACAACACGGAATACGACAAAGTAATGAAAGAGTGTGCCGCCAATTACAAAGAAATGCCATACCGAGTGGATATACCTTACTTTCTTGCCGACTCCGTAGAGGATAGCTCCCACCGTGTAGATTATGCCGCCTACGATAAGAAAAATAATGGAGGTGCGGTCAATGCGCTCAACCAGAGGCTTAAAGAAGAAAATTACAAACCAGCCGAGGCCGATATAACAGATCATGGAAAACTTACGGAAACGGTACAGGTCCACCGCGTTCAATACAATGCCGAGAACCGCAACACCCCATACGATGCCGAACATTACCCAGCCGGTCACCCCTCCGAAGCATAGGAGGGAAAGCGGCGTATATGTACCGGCAATCAGTAAAAATATCGTGCAGTGATCCAATATCTGAAATACTTTTTTTGCCTTATTCACACCGAGCGCGTGATATAATGTGGAAACCAGATACAGCATGATCATGGTAGCTCCGAAGATGGAAACAGTTACCACGGTGAGCGGGTCGTGGCGGCAGAATACCAGAAGAACAACCAGCCCGGCAATGGCAAGTCCTACGCCAATCCCGTGCGTGATTGCGCTCATAATTTCTTCGGAAAGGGAATACGACGGCAGGAAAAGCTCCTGACGCCTTTCCTCCCTCCACTGTGCCCGGTCTGATTTTAATCTTTTCATATTATCACCACGTTTTAAATATTTTATTATGTAGTTTCAAAAACCAGATTACAGTCTAAACCTTTTATTCCGATTTGTCAAGACAATTCGGATTTATACCGTTCTCCCGCGAAAAGGGAAAGCGGTATTAAACGCCCTCCAGATCAAACGGCGGTATGAAGCTCTGGCTGGCGGATTTCATTTCCTGAACAAATCCGTCCAGACCGGACCGGAACAGGGAATCCTGCACCTTCAGAAATTCCCGCTTTGTTATTTTCCGGTTGATTTCCGGGTACTCCGCAGCTCTGCCGCAGGGAACGTACTGTGCCATCAGGCTTACCAGAACGCCTTCCGGTAAGTTTTCGGAGAGCCAGTCGATTACCGCCATGGAATTGCGCGTATTGCCCGGCAGAATCAGGTGGCGCACGATAGTTCCGCGCGTCATGATGCCGTCGGCGTCAAACTGTGCCCCTCCGGTCTGGCGGGCCATTTCCGAAATCGCAGCTTTCGCGGCTTCCGTATAATCCGCCGCACCGGAATACTTTTTTGCGAGCACATTATCTGCGTATTTAAAATCGGGAAGGTAAATGTCCACAAGTCCTTCCAGCATTTTGAGGGTTTCCACCGTCTCGTAGCCGCCCGAATTATACACAACCGGAACCGGCAGCTTTCGGCGCTCTAAAGCCTGCGCGATGGGAAGGGCAAAATGGGTGGGATTGACCAGATTGATATTATGAGCTCCCTGCTTGACAAGGCGCTGAAAAATATCGGAAAGCTCCTCCACGCTTACGGATTTTCCGACTTCCCTTTTGGTGCTGATCTGGTAATTCTGGCAGAAGACGCATTTCAGCGAACAGCCGGTAAAAAAGACCGTTCCGGAGCCGCGTGTGCCACTGATGCACGGTTCTTCCCAGAAATGAAGCGCGGCGCGCGCCACGACCGGGTCTGCACCCATGCCGCAGAAGCCGTGCCCAGTGGTTTCTTCGCGCAGCGCGCCGCAGCGGCGCGGGCAGAGCGTGCAGTGTTCAATCCTCATTTTTGGCCTCCGTAATGCACATCATTGCGGCAAGGACGCCCCGTTTTCCCCCGCTGGCCCGGTGGGAAAACAGCCAATCCGCATTGCACTGCGTACAGAGCCCCGCGACGGAAATCTGATCCTGCGGAATGCCGGCGTTCATCAGAATGCGGCGGTTGGCTTCCCACAGATCAATATGGTACTTCCCGTTTCCGTCATCCGTGATGAATTCCCGGGGATTAAGCTCCGTCAGCTTCCTGAATTCCTCGTAAACCGGCGTATCGACTTCAAAGCAGCAGGGACCGATGGAAGGGCCGACCGCGGCAAAAATGCGGTTTGGATTGCTGCCGAATTCACGCTGCATGTCCGTTACCGTCTCCCTGCCAATCTGCGCGGCCGTACCGCGCCACCCGGCGTGGGCAAGGCCGATTGCGCGGTTTTCCGGGTCAATAAAAAACAGCGGTACGCAGTCCGCGTAATAGGTGACCAGCGTGACGTTTGGCTCGTTTGTGATCAGACCGTCCACACTCTGCATATCCTTCGGTTTCCAAATCCCGTTTCCGTAATTTTCGGAACCGACCCGCCGGATAAAGGTGTGGTGATCCTGCGACGACGCGACCAGCGTATGATAATCAAACCCAGCGGCATCGCAGAAGCGGCGGTAGTTTTCCGTTACGTTCCCGTCACTGTCGCCGCGCCCGAAGTTCAGGTTCATGGAAGCGTACTCGTTTTTACTGACCCCTCCAATGCGCGTGGAGAAGGCATGATTGATAAAAGCGAACCTTTCAAACGACGGAAACGTCAGATAAGCCACCTCCGAATTTATATGGAAATTCATATTTTTACTGTCGTAATTCATAAGTCCTCCGTAATAGGGCAGATAATCTTACCTGCAGGTTACTTTTGATTTTAGCATACGAGGATATGCAATTCAACGATTGTGATAAAACAGCCCGGCCCGAAAGACCGACAAAAAGAAGGTCTCAACTGAAAAGCGCGTCCAGATTTCACACTGAACGCGCCTTGTTTATTGAGCTTTTTTCAGTTCATCCAGTTCTACACGCAAGTCCGTAACAACACGCTCCAAAACCTTCACGCGGCTTTTAAGCTGCTCCTGTTCATCGGCATCAGGAAGCCTGTTAAGAATAATACGATGACCTTCTGCCAAAAGCTGAATCTTCTTTTCGACATTCGACTCAATATAGGCTTTCATACGGTTTCCGGAGCCTGAAATTTGTTCATCCATATAAGCTTTCATACGGTTCTCGGATTGGCTAACCGATTGGTTAATCAGCCCTGCTATGGCCTGTAAATCCTTTTCATCCAACATTGTTGTCACCGCCTTGCTTATAGTATAGCATTTGAAAATATCAGTTTCAAGCCCTAAAATAACGCATGGTTTAATATTGAAGTTATTGCAAACAAAGGGGTTCTCATGCGATAAAAAAAGGAGAGCTCATTCGCTCTCCTCTTGAGGTGATTCCACCTCGTTTTTATCCTTTTCCTCTAAAAAAGGAAGGATTACTTTTTTCACGGTCAGCCCTTCGTATTTTAATTTGAACTGGACACGGCCGTAAAATTTGTGCCGACACTCATTGCAGATAAATGCCGCGCGGTAGCTTTTGTTTTTCAGCTGCCATTCGCCGGTGCGGTGCGCGCTGCCCCCGCAGAGGTCGCAGTGAAACGTCATATCGCTGCGCCGGATGAGAGGATGGTTGAGGTCGCAGATGATTACCGTCTTAAACTGGATCCGGTTATAAAACTCATCCGTTGTGGCATCCTGCAGAAACAGCTTCAGGCTTTCCGCGTCATAGAGCTTTTGGAAACACCGCAGCGAAAGGAGGCTGTCTCCCAAAGCCCTGTGATGGTCAAAGTCATCCTCGTCAATCTCCAGCAGCTGCGCCGAGGTGCTCAGCCCCATCTGCTTTGTGGAGTCGTAATCCAGCATTCTTTCACAGTACGCCTGCAGATTCACATAACGCTCAAGGAACGGGATGCGCCCGTCCCCGCAAAAGTAGCGGCAATTCTCGATCAGAGTAAGGATATCCGAAGTCCCCCATGTCATGAGGACGGCGTCGCCCATCCATTTTTTGAACCTGCTCAGCACCTGCATAAAATGCAGGCCGCCCGCAAGCTCCTCGTTGGTGATACTGGTGAGCGTTTTTATCTTGCCGCTTATTTTTTTGCCGACCTGCGGCCGAATCAGCGCTTCAAAGGTATCGATAATGTTTAAATTCCCGTCAACCTTCACCGCGCCGAATTCGATAATCTCATTGATAAAGCCCTTGATACGGCGGCTGTAAGTGCCGTTCCACTCTAAATCAAGTATTACAAAATCCATACTATTTGCTCTTGCTGGCCTGCTTCATACGCAGTTCCTTGCTTAAAACCGTCTTCCTCATACGGATATTCTGCGGCGTAACCTCAACCAGTTCATCGTCCTTGATAAATTCAAGGCACTGTTCAAGACTGAGCACGGTATGGGGCGTAAGCTTAAGTGCTTCATCGGAACCAGACGCGCGGGTATTGGTTACGTGCTTCTTTTTGCAGACATTTACGACGATATCGTCCGATTTGGGGCTGACGCCGACGATCATGCCTTCGTAAACTTCCACGCCTGGCCCGATGAACATGCGGCCGCGGTCCTGCGCGTAGAACAGGCCGTAGCCCGAGGAATCTCCGGTTTCGTGTGCAACAAGCGAGCCCTGCGGCCTCATGTTGATATCTCCCTTATAAGGCTCGTAGGAATCGAATACGTTATTCATGATGCCGTTGCCGTTGGTATCCGTAAGGAATTCCTGACGGTAGCCCATCAGGCAGCGGGCCGGAATTTTGAATTCAAGATGGGACATGCCGGTATCGCGGGTCCCCATATTCAGGATTTCCGCCTTGCGGGCGCCGAGCTTTTCCATAACGGCACCGACGTAGCTGTCCGGTACCTCGATCATCAGCAGCTCGATTGGCTCGCACTTTTTGCCGTCGATCGTTTTATAGATGACATGCGGCGCGGAAACCTGGAATTCATAATCCTGACGGCGCATCTGCTCAATCAGGATGGAGAGGTGCAGTTCGCCGCGGCCGGACACCTTGAAGGTATCCGCGGAGTCGGTCTCCTCCACGCGCATGGCCACATTGGTCTGCACTTCCTTGAACAGGCGGTCGCGCAGATTGCGGGAAGTCACGTACTTTCCTTCCCTGCCCGCAAACGGGCTGTTGTTGACCATGAACATCATGGAAACGGTAGGCTCATCGATCTTTACAAACGGCAGCGGTTCAACGCAGTCCGGCGAGCAGGCGGTTTCGCCGATATTAAGATTGGTAATGCCGGAAACCGCGACAATATCGCCCAGGCCGGCGCTCTCGACCTCTACCCGTTTCAGTCCTTCGAACTGATAGAGCTTTGCGACCTTGACGTTCTTTGTGGAACCGTCGCGGCAGCAGAGAACGACGTTATCACCGTCGTGAATCGCGCCGCGCTCCACGCGGCCGATCCCGATTCTGCCCACGTAATCGTCGTAGTCGATGTTGGAAAACAGCACCTGAGTCGGGCCGTCCAGCTCGCCCTTCGGCGCAGGAATCTTATCAAGAATTGCGTCAAACAGCGGCTTCATGTCCGTTCCCGGTACGTCCGGGTCCAGCGTGGCGTAGCCGTCCCGCCCGGAAGCGTAAACCACCGGGAATTCAAGCTGGTCCTCATTGGCGCCCAGCTCAATAAACAGGTCGATGACTTCGTCAACCACTTCCGCCGGTCTTGCGCCCGGGCGGTCGATCTTATTCACAACGACGATCGGCTTTTTGCCAAGTCCCAGAGCCTTTTTCAGTACGAAACGCGTCTGCGGCATACAGCCCTCAAACGCATCGACCAGCAGCAGAACGCCGTCAACCATCATCAGGATGCGCTCCACCTCGCCGCCGAAATCCGCATGGCCGGGAGTATCGACAATATTGATTTTAACGCCGTCGTACATAACGGCAGTATTCTTTGAAAGAATGGTAATGCCGCGTTCACGCTCAAGGTCGTTGGAGTCCATTACGCGCTCCGCAACCGCTTCATTGGCCCTGAAAATTCCGCTTTGTCTTAAAAGCTGATCCACCAGAGTGGTCTTGCCGTGGTCAACGTGAGCGATTATTGCAACATTTCTGACATCTTTTCTTGTATCCATCGAATTACCTCTTTTTTAATATTCACAAAACTTTAATATTATATCATATTCAGACAAATTTGTGAATCTTATTTTCATCTAAAATTAATATGCACATCGTTAAAAATTGGTATGGTAAGACGAAAAAGCGTCGGCAGCTGCCGACGCCCTGAAAAACATGTCGCAGACCCATAAATTGGGAGTAGTTATTTTCCCAGAAGCACCCGGACGGTTTGGCTTACAAAAAGCTCGCTTTCGTTCATCCACGGACTATGACCGGAATGCTCAAACCAAACGATCGCTTTTTTAGGAGCCTGTAATAAGTCGCAGTATTCCTGCGCCAGCAAAACGGGAGCATTCATGTCATGCTTTCCCAGAAAGAAATAAACCGGAATTTCCAGCTTCGTGAAGTTTTTCCGCAAATCAGTGTCATAAAGCTGCGGATATACCTGATTGAAGGTGTCGACAATGCCCCTAAGATAATTAACGGAATCCGCAATTCCGTATTCCGATGAAAACAAATCTCGGAATGTGTGATAACCGCCATTGGTGATTTTGGGATCCTTTGCCATATAGTCTGACAGATAATTCAGATATACGGCTGATTTCCATGTAACATCCGCACCGTAATAAGGCGGCATGCCATTAGCAAGCAGTTTCTGCACAGTCTTTTCATCACGGTTCTGCTTTGCAAGTTCCATTCCCTTTTTATAATCCGTTATTTCGGTTTCCTTAAAGTCCACCATCTGACCTGTGCCGATAAACGCGTGGTATTTTTCGGGAGCTGCATCGGCAAGAAAAATTCCAAGCGCGCTGCCCCACGATTCGCCCATAAGATAGATTTTCTCGGTTCCGAAGCGTTTGCGCAAAAGGTCGGTGAGAGCAAGGCCGTCTTTGATATATGTATCAGCGGTAATTTCATCCTTTGAAACGGCGTTATATGACTTGCCGCTGCCCGGCTGATCCCAGTTTACGACGACAAAGTGATCTTCAAGCCCGGAGAGCTCGTAGCGTGTTGCCGCCAACTGCGTTCCCCCAGGCCCGCCCGCTAAAAAAAGGAGGACCGGATTGTTGCGATTTTTACCCCGAATGCTGATCCATTCCTGCCTCCCGTTTAACTCAACCTTTTCAAGCTCCGCAATGCTGCCTTTCAGCGCTTTGCCGTCCTGATCCAATATCTGCGGCGTATAAGCTGTAACCTGGCTAAGCGTGATAAATCCAATCATTAATACAACCAATCCTGCAAAAAGTACGGCGCTTTTCTTTAGACGTGCGGCCGCTGTATCCGGCGAAACCTTTTTTCGTCTGCGGATTACCAGCTGCAAAATAGAAAACAGACAGATTATCAAACTTACCACGGTAACAATAAACATAACCAGCAAAATTACAGCATTTATCATTCATCTTCACCCTTTTTCTGTTTTTCGACCGTCGGTCGAATAATTTCATTATAATATTTTTCCGACCGCTGGTCAAGTAAATTTTTTTGCGATATACTATTGCATAGAAGGTGAAAAAGATGGATAAAAGGAATCTCATATTAAATGCCATGCAAAAACTGCTTGAGAATGACAGGGGCGTATCCTGTTCGGTAAGCGATATCGCTAAAACTGCGGGTATTGGTAAGGGAAGCATCTATTATTACTTCAAGTCCAAGGAAGAAATCTTTGACGCGCTGGTTGAACGTGAATACAATCTAATCATTGAAAAGTGTAAAGTGATAATTGACGAAAGCCAGGCCGATGCTATCCAAAAATTTGCACTGCTGTTTCAAAGCTACCGCAGTTCAGTCGTTTCGCCTGCTATGGATACTTATCTGCACCAACAGCAGAATGCAGCCATTCATCAGAAATCCCTTGCAAAAATACTGTCTTCCCTTTCCCCGATCGTAGCGGATATTATTCGGCAAGGTGTGGAAGAAAAATTATTTCACTGTGATAAGCCACAGGAAACAGCAGAGATTATCTTGTCGGTCTACTGCTTTTTGTATGACCCGGGCATATTTATATGGACACCGGAACAACTGAAAAGTAAGGCATCTGCATTGTCCGCTTTGCTGGAAAACGGATTAGCGTCGGCAAAAGGAAGCTTCCAATTTCTTCATCAAACATAATTTTGCTTGATATCGGAATATTTAATTTCATAACCGCCTACGAATTCACTGATTGTTATCTGCCTATGGACAGCACTATATGATTCAAATTTTAAAAATCCAAATGCGGGCAAACGAAAAAGCGCCGGCAGCTAGCCGGCGCTTTAAAAGTTATGGAGCGAACGACGAGGCTCGAACTCGCTACCTCCACCTTGGCAAGGTGGCGCTCTACCAGATGAGCTACATTCGCAGTTTTGGAACGGTGTTTATTATACGATACGTTCCCCGTGTTTGTCAACCCTTTTTGCAATAAATTTTTCAGCGATTTAATAATTCACTATTCGGAATGCTTATGCTATAATAAAAAGCGAATGAAGTCATGGAAAGGTGACCGTACCGAAATGAAGTATTCGATGAACCTGGGAGTCTGGAACTCGGTGTTTGCCGTACCCAGCTCCGTTGTTGATACAAAGCTCAAAATGGCGGATAAAATTCCGCTCAAGGTGCTCCTCTGGGCCCTGCGCCACGCAGGCCAGCCTTTTGAGCCGGACGAGGTAGCAAAGCAGATCGACAAGGAAGCTACCGCTTCGGATGTTTACGACGCCATGCTGTACTGGCAGCAAGAGGGCGTTATCAATATCCGCGGCGGGGAAATGGTCCCGGGCGGTATTGCCGAAGCGGAGCCTCCCGTACCCGAAAAGACGCCGGAGCCGGAAAAAGCGGCAGAAAACCCGCCGGAGGAAAAGACCCGCAAGGTACTTTCCCGCCCGCAGAAAGCAGACAATGCCTTCGTGGCGAAACGGATGAGCGAATCGACGGAAATTGCCTGCCTGATGCAGGAAGCGCAGCAGATTCTCGGCAGGCTGATTTCAAACGGCGATTCCGCCACCCTGCTGATGATTCACGACGATTTCGGGCTGCCTGCAGACGTGATCATCATGCTCCTGCAATACGTAGTGAGCATCGGCAAGGCCAATACCCGTTACATAGAAAAAGCGGCGATGAACTGGGCGGACGAGGAAATATTCACCCACGAAAAAGCGGAGGAAAAGCTGCGCCGTCTGGCGGACAGCAGCAAGGCCTGGCATCTGGTGGAACAGGCTGTGGGTATGCCCCACCGCGCTCCCTCCACAAAGGAGGAAGCCGCGGCGGCCGTATGGGCAAACGACTGGGGCTTTGGCATTGCGATGATCCACGAGGCCTATGACCGGAGCGTTGACTCGACCGGAAAATTCAGTATTCCTTATATGAACCGGATTCTGGAACGCTGGCATAAGGAAGGCGTTACCACGCTGGAGCAGGCACAGAAGGAAAAAGAGGAACGCGCCGCCTCCCGCAAAAGCGAGGAGAAAAGCCAGAAGAATAAAAACGTCACATTCGATATTGCAGAATACGAGCGCACCAGCATGTATGACACATTGGATAAGGGGTAATTTGAATGGGATACAGCAGGGAAATCTACGACGCAGCCGATCAGATATTATCCGAACGCCGTAAAAAAGCCGAAAGCAAAGCCGCAGAGCAAAGAGCCGCTTTTTATCAGCGCTGCCCACAGGCGGAAAAGCTGGAAAAAGCCCTCTCCACCACCGCGATTGCGGCGGCCAGAACGATTCTGGGCGGCGGAAACGCAAAGGAGCATCTCCTGCAGCTGCGCAGGAACAACCTTGCATTACAGGATGAATTAAAAGAACTTTTGAAAGCCGAGGGGTTCGAGGAGGACGCCCTTGAGCCGCATTATTCCTGCAGGCTGTGCGGGGATATCGGATATGTCGACGGAAAAATGTGCGGCTGCATGAAAAAGCTGCTGCAGTCGGAAGCATACCGCAGGCTCAACGCACTGACACCGCTTTCTCTTTCCACTTTTGAAACGTTCTCCCTTGAATATTACCCGAATTCAGCCGAAAACGGCGGACAGAAAACGCAGCGGCAGATCATGAGCGATACCCTTGAATTCTGCGTCAGCTATGCCGATAAGTTTTCCCTGAGTTCCCCCAACCTGATTATGACAGGCGGTACGGGGCTTGGAAAAACCCACATGTCCCTTGCCATTGCGAACACCGCGATTCAAAAGGGGTTCGGGGTCGTTTACTGTTCGGTGAATAACCTGATCACAAAGCTGGAGCGTGAACACTTCGGGCGCGACGAAGGCAATACAAGCCAGACGCTTTTAGACTGCGACCTGCTGATTCTTGACGATCTGGGCACGGAGTTTAAAAACGCGTTTTCCTGTGCTGAGATTTACAACATCGTAAACACGCGGCTGATGTCCCAAAAGCCCACGATCATCAGCACAAACCTCTCTACAAACGAGCTGCTGGAATACTATACGGAACGCTTCACGTCGCGAATCATCGGCAGCTACCGGCGTATTCCGTTTGTGGGAAAGGACGTCCGGCAGATAAAGCGCTTCCGAAATAAGGGAGTCTGAATAGCCGATATTATTCGACTTCGCCGCACAATTCCGAAACTTTCCTGTTACAACAAGCAACCCCGGAAGCCTGATCGGTTTCCGGGGTTAATTTATAACTTTGAGGCGGTTCCTGCCTTGCCGGCTGTGATCTTCGGCAAAGACGCGGTCATGTGCGTAATATACCATTTCAGCTTCGGTATAATCAGGGAAATATAGAATTCAAGCTTATTATCCTTAACAAACAGGGTGCTGCGGTAAAAAGAAATGTCCTTCCAGAGAGCCGTATCCTTACTTGGGAATATCTGGCTTACCGGTGTAAAGCGGACGCCGTCCTCCGACCGGAAGAGATACAGCTGAAAGGTATAGTTGGAAACTTTTTCCGCTGTCTGCAGCAAATAATATTCCGAATTGTACTTGATCATATCCTGATGGTAACACTCCAGCCCCTTGGCAAAGGGCACCGTGCAGCGAACAGGCACCGACCAGTCCCGGGCATTCCGGCTCACGGAGGTAAACAAATCGCCGCCGTACGTTGCATACCAGATTTTATACATTCCGTTTTCATAATTCACGCACATGCTCAGATAGCCGTCACTGCCCTGCAGAAGCTTTTCGGCGGCCGACCAGTGAATTCCATCCGTTGTGGTTTTGCGGTAATAAATGTTAAGAGAATTGTTTGCGCGCCGCCAGAATTTCTTGCGGGGCGTCTGATTTTTGCTGCCGGACTGCGGTTTACCGCTTTGAGAGGACGAGCTGCAGCTTTTAACAACCCGGGCACTGCTGTCTTTGAACTCTGGTTGTTTGTCCGGATGAACCAGCGCCGGATTATACCGGTACCACAGTTCCATGGTATTGCTGCACAGGACAAGCTGCGGGTCCGAATAGTGCCCTCCGTATGCCACATCCGACGGGATACCGGAAACCGGGTTTTTCAGCCCGGCGGGAATCCCCCACTTTTTTCCGTCGTTGGAAACAACGATGGACGGATTTTCATACATATCACGCTCATAAGGATAGGGCGTCATAGACATCCAATATTTATAGCCGTTCCAGCCATTTGAAAAGTAAAGCACCTTAGGATGAGTCAGCTGATAGGAACCGTCATAGGTTGGAATCTCGACTAAATTATATTTGGACTGCAGCTTTTTGAAATTTGACGGAGCTTTCCCCCCGGATGGTGACGCGGAATCACTGCCGGAATCATCGCAGGAAGGGGCAGCAGAAGGCGCCGGCTGTTTTTCGGCGGTATCGGTCCGGACAATATCGGACGGCGTATTCTTTGGCGCCTGCTTTGGAGCAAATACAGCCGGAAGAGAAACGGCAGCAATTAAAATGAAACATAAAAACAGCAGAATGGTTCTGCGTAAACGCACTTTCAAATGAATACGACCTTTCGTCCGGAAATGACTGTACTCATTATTATAACCATTCTGCTGTTAAAATAAAGTTAAGAATTATTTCAAAACTGTTAATCCTTGTAATTATTCGTTATTCGCATTCAGTGTTCCAAGACTTTGTGCTTTTAAATAAGCATTAATGAAACCGTCGATGTCCCCGTCCATAACCGCGTTGATATTTCCCATTTCAAAGCCGGTACGGTGGTCTTTTGCCAGCGTGTACGGCATGAAGACATAGGAGCGTATCTGGGAGCCCCAGCCGATTTCCTTCTGTTCGCCCTTAATATCCTCAATGCGTTCCAGATTTTCGCGCTCTTTGATCTCAACCAGCTTCGATTTCAGCATGCGCATTGCAACATCGCGGTTCTGGTACTGGCTGCGCTCCACCTGGCAGGCTACAACGATTCCCGTGGGGATATGCGTGAGACGGACCGCGGAAGAAGTTTTGTTGACCTTCTGACCGCCGGCGCCGCTTGCACGGTAAACATCCATTTTAATATCGGCGGGGTTGATGTCCACATCCACGTCGTCGTCGATTTCCGGCATAACCTCCAGAGAGG
>JAEWUH010000006.1 GCA_023397245.1 Bacillota bacterium
AGATCACGCCGGGCGGTGACCACCTTGTCGGCGGCGTCGTTAACCTGTGTGTTGAGGCCCGCGCTCAGATTGGACTTGGTTTCGTTATACTTCTTCTGGCTGGATTTGACTTTCTGCGCGTTCTGCGCCGAGCTGGTCTGCATGGCGGCAAGCTTCTGCGCAATGGAATCCTCCAGATCGGTGGAGTCGATTACGCACAGGGCCTGGCCCGCGGTTACATGGTCGCCCACCTTTACGTTTACTTTCTTTACGGCGTAATTCAAATCGCTGTAAACACTGACCGCGTCGGTGCTCTGGATTGCGCCGGATGCGCTGATGCTGCTGCTCAGCGAAGTCTTGCCGATCGTTGTATACTGAACCGATGCGGCGGCTGCTCCTTTGTTGCCTGTGGTCAGATAGATCAATCCGGTTGCCGCAACGGCAATTACTCCGACTGCAATAAATACCTTCTTCTTTTTGCTCACGCTGGGTTCCACTCCTTCTTAAAAATGACAGACATATTAAGGAACCGCCGAATAAAACGAAATACGCATCTCGATTTCATCGGTGTTTCCTTAAGAATGGTTGTGTACTATTTGATTAATACAATAGTACAACTGAGTAATGTATTTGTCAACATTATAATTGAAAATTCTAATGTGAAAAACTTAAATTAATCTGTATGGAGTATTAAAAATTTATTAAAATTAAATAAAGACTGGCAACAAAGTCGTACAGCCGCAAAATTGCGAAACAATTTAAAAAAATCCGCAGCCGGAATTCCTGCTGTGGACAGGCAATCCCCCGCGGATTTGTAAAACAATGATCAAACGGGCGCAGCGGCAGAACCGGGAGACGGCTGAGTTTCCTGTGTTTGCCGCATTTGCCGGATTACGATGAAAAAGACTTTATGCTTTTACGGAAGTCTGGCGCAGCTGCTTGATAGCGCTGGAAGCCGCTTGCGCGCCCTCGTAAACCGCCTTGGCAACCTGAAGCATCCCGCCCGTACAGTCGCCGGCGGCGTAAAGCCCCGGAATGCTGGACTGCATATTCTCATCCACCACGATGGAAGTGCCCTTTACCTCCGCGCCAAGCTTTTTTGCAAGATCGCTGCTGCCCGCGACCCCAGAGGCAATAAATACGCCGCTGCATTCCAGAACGGAGCCGTCCTTGAATACGACCGAATTCAGCACGTTTTCACCCTGGAACGAGGAAATTTCCTTTTTAATGACCGTTATTTCCCCGGGAATCCCGTCCACCGGTTCCTTTCCGTTGGTAAGCAGGGTCACCGAGCCGACGACCGGCAGCAGCTCCATTGCTTCGTGGAGGGCGTATTCGCCACTGCCCACAACCGCCACGGCCTTGCCGCGGTAAAAGAACGCGTCGCAGACGGCGCAGTAGCTGACGCCGTGGCCTTCCAGCCGCTGCAGTCCCTCAATTTTCGGGGTGCTGCGGGAGGAGCCGGTGGCAAGGATCACGGCGGGGGAGCGGTATTCCGCGGCCTTTCCCTGCACGGTAAAGCCGCCGTCGTAAGAAATCCCCACCACTTCGTCGGTGATAATTTTCGCGCCCAGCCTTGCGGCCTGTTCAAGCCCTTCCTGCAGGAGCTGCTTCCCCGAAACCGGGGCCGCAAATCCGTAGTAATTCTCTATCTTTTCTGCTTTCATCAGAGAACCGCCGTCCCGGCCGATCACAATGGTGCTCAGCCCGGCGCGCGTTGTGTAAGCCGCCGCGGAGATGCCGGCGGGTCCGTTTCCCAAAATAATTACGTCAGCCATCTATCATTTCCTCCTGCCTGTTTCTGCTCTGAAAATCTTCTTATTTTATTCTATGCCGAATCATGCTTTTATTCTGTAATTATATCACAAACTTATTCCGTTTTGGTGATTTAGTCACGGAAAAACAGGAGCGTATTGGTTAAAATAAAGACAAAGATTAAAATAAAATCCGTATGCGCATTGCTACGGAACAAAATAGAAAGGCGGTACTCATTATGAAGGTTTTGATTGTAGGCGGCGTGGCGGGCGGCGCCAGCGCGGCGGCAAGGCTGCGCAGACTGAGCGAGGACGCGGAAATTATCCTGTTTGAAAAAGGCGAATATATTTCATACGCAAACTGTGGGCTTCCCTATTATATCGGCGGCACCATCAAGGACCGCGAGCGGCTGTTCGTTACGCAGCCCAAGCTCCTGCGCGAACGCTTCCGCATCGATGTGCGGACAAAAAGCGAGGTCGTAAAGATTGACCGGGAAAAGAAAACCGTCACGGTGAAGAATCACGCGGACGGCGCCACTTACGAGGAGAGCTATGACAAGCTGATTCTTTCGCCCGGTGCGGCGCCGAAGCGCCCGAACCTGCCCGGCATTGACTCGGAGGGGATTTTTACACTCCGCAACGTGCCGGATACCTTTCAAATCGACGAATACATTAAAAATACCGGAGCCGCGTCCGCGATTGTGGTCGGCGCGGGCTTTATCGGCGTAGAAATGGCGGAAAATCTGAAGCAGCGCGGTCTGGAGGTTACCATTGTGGAATTCCTTGACCAGGCCGTTGCTTCGCTCGACCCGGAAATGGCGGCGATCCTGCACAAGCATATCAGGGAAAACGGTGTACGTCTGCTGCTCGGCACCGGCGTGCAGGGCTTTGAAAGAAAAGACCGTTTGCTCGTTAAACTGACGGACGACCGGGAGATTCAGGCGGACATGGTGCTCCTGAGCATCGGCGTTGCGCCGGACAGCCGTCTTGCCAAAGAAGCCGGGCTGGAGCTGGGCGTAGGCGGAAGCATCAAGGTGGACGACACGTTTGCCACCTCTGACCCGGATATTTTCGCGGTAGGGGACGCCATTTCTGTGCGTCAGCTTTCCACCGGCGATGAAACGCTCATTCCGCTGGCGGGCCCGGCCAACCGGCAGGGCAGGCTTGCCGCCGAAAACGCGCTGGGCGCGCGTACGGAGAAGGACGCGGGCGTGCAGGGCAGCGCCATTTTAAAGGTATTCGACCTTACCGCGGCTTCCACGGGCTTAAATGAGAAGCAGCTGAAAAAACAGAATATCCCTTATCTCAAGACCTATATCCACCCCGCCAGTCACGCGGGGTATTATCCGGGCGGCACGCAGATGAGCCTGAAACTGCTCTTTGCGCCGGACGGCAAAATTCTCGGCGCGCAGGGCGTGGGCTATGAGGGCGTGGATAAACGCATCGACGTGCTTGCCACCGCGCTGCGTCTGGGCGGTACCGTTTACGATCTGGAAAAGCTGGAGCTCTGCTACGCGCCGCCGTACTCCTCCGCCAAGGACCCGGTGAATATGCTCGGCTTCACGGCGGCGAACATTTTGCGCGGCGACGTGAAGAACTTCCAGTATGACGAGATTGACCGGCTCGATGAAAGCAAGGTCACACTGCTCGACGTGCGCACCCCGGAAGAATTCGGGATGGGGAAAATCGGCGGCGCGCTCAATATACCCGTTGACCAGCTCAGGGAAAGAATGAATGAGCTGCCCAAGGAGAAGCCGGTGTACCTGTACTGTCAGGTTGGTTTGCGCGGCTACATCGCGGCGCGCGTTCTTTCGCAGAACGGTTATGACGTTTATAACCTGAGCGGCGGCTATAAAACCTACAGCACGGCAAAAGAGGAGCAGCAGAAATCCTCTCCGACGGATTGTATCGGCATACCGAAAAAGCCGGAAGTACCGGAAAATCCCATGCGCTGCGAGGCGGCTAAGGTGATTGAGGTGGACGCCTGCGGGCTGCAGTGCCCCGGCCCAATTATGAAGGTTTCCGAGGGAATAAAGGGCATTCAGAACGGGGAAACGCTGCTGGTGCGCGCGACCGACCCCGCTTTCGCTTCGGATATCAACGTCTGGTGCGAACGTACCGGGAACGAGCTGCTCGGCGTGGAGCGCAAAGGCGCGACCTACAGCGTAAGGATACGGAAGAGCAGCGGGAAACTGGAGAACCGGCCGCAGGGCGGCAACGACAAAAGCATGGTGGTGTTCAGCGGCGATCTGGACAAAGCGCTGGCGGCGTTGATTATCGCGAACGGCGCGGCTTCCATGGGCCGCAAGGTGACCATGTTCTTTACCTTCTGGGGGCTGAATATCCTGCGCAGGAGCGAACGCGTGAACGTCAAAAAGAACGTGCTGGAAAAGATGTTTGGTATCATGATGCCGCGCGGCACGGCGAAGCTGGGCCTTTCCAAGATGAACATGGGAGGCATGGGCGCCAAAATGATCCGCGGCATTATGAAGAAGAAAAACGTTTCCTCACTGGAGGAATTGATAAAATCCGCGATGGACAGCGGCGTGCGCATCGTGGCCTGCCAGATGTCCATGGATATCATGGGAATCCGTAAGGAAGAACTGATCGACGGCGTGGAAATCGCCGGCGTGGCAACGTTCCTCGGCTCCGCCGAAATGTCGGATACCAATTTGTTTATTTAAATGAACCGCTTTGCGTGAAAGCGAAAAAACAGCGTCCCGTACGGGGCGCTGTTTTCCTGAGCCACTCAGTTCTTCTTCGGTTTGTCCGGCTTTGTCCATCCATAATCCTGATGTCTGTATAAACAGAAGAGGGAGAGCCGTGCGGTGTGTGGGGTGCCGCCAATGAGGAAGACGGCGGCACGGCAATTTTACCCTCACAAACAATGAACCGGCATTTTACCCGGGCAGAGCCGAACCTGTCGGCATCCCGCGCATGTGGCGGCGCGGGATGCGGCCTTTTGGGGCTGTTTTTTTCCGGTCACAGCCCCGCGGCTCACAGAGGCAGCAAAAAAAACGCCGTGCACGGAATTTTCATTCCATAACACGGCGTACGATATGTAACCCGGCAGCAAATGCAAAATACTGAAAACTCCCCCTGTACAAAATCCGGATAAGGAAGTATAATAATATTCGCAAATGTGCGGGTTTATCCCGTTGTGGTATGGAGGTCATTTCTCCGTATTGCAGGGGGCGGGGCGGTGGTGCGCCCTGCTCCTGCATTTGCATTTTTTGTGCCTCTATGGGAATTATAACCCTTTTGTTCCCATAGTGCAAGATATAATGAAAATATTTATGGGGTTACTGTATCGCAGAAAGTAAGAGACCTCCCGTGGCAGGGAGGTCTTCAAAAATACAAAAACAAGTAAGCCGCCTACTAGCACTAGGCGGCTTACTTATGATCAAATGATGTAAGTTGTCGGAGAGCGACCGCCTAACGGTACTCGTTCCGTTTATTATTTATAGGATTATAAGGAAAAATCAAGACTCATATAAAAATTCTGTTCCCAAGGCATACCGGAATTTATTCCGCGGTCCTTCCATAAGGCGCGGGCGCTAAAGAACCACAACTTCACAGACGGACAGCATCGTATTCCGCACGGTAAACCGCACATTGAATCCCGCAAATTCAAGGCCGTAGATCCGGTCGGGGTCGTGCTGATACGACGGCCTGGGGTCGTGCGCCAGCACACCCAGCAGGGCTGCATGATGCTCGGCAGGAATCAGGCGCAGCCAATGCTCGGGGAAATCCACCTCAAGAACATAGTCTTTGAACGGGTCGGCAAAGCCTCCGGTTGCCTCCGGATGGCTGTCGGTAAAGGGAAGATAGGGTTTAATGTCGTAGATCGGAGTATTGTCCATCAGGTCCGCTCCCGAAACATGAAGAACCGGGCCAAGATCGGATTGCAGCTCAATGCGGTCGAGCCGGACGGAGGAAAGCCCGAGCGCGTTTGGACGGAAGGGCGAACGCGTGGCGAAAACACCCATCCGCGTATTGCCGCCAAGGCGCGGGGGGCGTACCGTGGGAGACCAGGTATCGCACACCGATTCGGAAAACTGCCAGATGAGCCAGATGTGGGAGAATCCCTCCAATCCGCGCAGGGCATCCGGGTTGCGGTACTCCGGCTCAAATACGATTACCGCCTTTAAAGCGTCAATCAGGCCGCTCTGGCGCGGGATTCCGAACTTGGCGGGCAGATCGGTCCGGATGCGCGCAATGACTTTCAAAGGAGGATTCCCGGGGCGGCCTGTATCGCTGTCCTTACAAAGCTGAGACTGTTCTTTCATTATATAATTGAGCTCCTTAACTTTACTGTTTTTAAACTTAAAACTTTGTATCTCGCAATATGATATTAATGATACCTTTATTATATTAAAAATTTTTTAAATCGCAAGATGCTTTTATTATGCGAGGACAATCATAGAAAAAGCCCCTTTCGCCAAAACAGCAATCCGCTGCCGGGCGAAAGGGGCCTGTTACGTCTGTTGTGAAAGAGCTTAGATTCTTGCTACGCCGGTCTTGCGTGCGGCTTCCGCAACTGCTTTGGCAACAGCGGAGGCAACATTCTTATCC
>JAEWUH010000027.1 GCA_023397245.1 Bacillota bacterium
CTCTGTGCGTGTGATTCCAACCAGCGCAACGGAAAGGTGGAAACCATTAAAATCGGCGTAGCGGTTTACCGCAAGGACGATACCTTTGTTTCCAGCCTGTGCTCCTATCTGGAGCAGATTGCGAAAGACAGGGAGATCAAAAGCGGAAAGAAAATCGTGGTAAATATTGTGGACGGCCAGTCCAGCCAGGCCCTGCAGGATGATCAGGTGGACAGCTTTATTTCGCGTAATTACAATGTAATCTGCGTCAATGAGGTGGACCGCACCGCCGCCGCAGTGATTGTAAACAAGGCAAAGGCGGCCGGTATTCCGCTGATCTTTTTCAACCGCGAGCCGGTGGAGGAGGATCTGCGCATGTGGGACCGCGCATATTATGTCGGCGCGGACGCCGCGGAATCCGGCAGGCTGCAGGGTGAAATCATTGCAAAAGCTTTTAAGGAAAACCCGGCGCTCATCGATAAAAACGGTGACGGAAAAATCCAGTATGGTATGCTGGAGGGCGAACAGGAGCATCAGGATGCACTTCTGCGCACGGAATACTCCATCAAGGCGGTAACAAGCGCGGGAATCCCGGTGGAAAAGCTCGCCGACGATATCGCCAACTGGCAGCGCGCGCAGGGCACCGCCAAAATGATGCAGTGGATTAAAAAATTCGGCAGCCGGATCGAAGTCGTATTCTGCAACAACGACGATATGGCGCTCGGCGTGATCGACGCGATCAGGGACAGCAAACAGAAGGTCAACCCCATTGTGGTGGGGATCGACGGTACGCAGAACGGCCTGAAGGCCGTGGAAGACGGAACCATGTACGGTACGGTTTTCAACGACGCAAAATCGCAGGCACAGGCGATTTTTGATTTGGCCTACTCTTTTACCCCGGGCGGAAGCTCCTCCTCCTCTTCGATCAAGATGGAGAAGGGCCATTATATCACCATCCCGTACTGGATCGTCACAAAGGACAATATCAGTAAAGCGCTCGATGCGCTGAGGCAGTAAACCTACAGGTTAAGAAAAGCACGATGCTCCGGATACGTCGGTTATCCGGAGCATTTTTCTTATAATAAACTATTGACATATTGAAAAACAGATGTATAATTTCAATGAACACAGGTTCACTGAACATGTGTTTAGTATGCAAAAGAGGTGCTGCTACTATGGCGAAAAAAGTAAACATTATCGGCGCCGGCCTGGCCGGATTGAGCGCGGGGATTCATCTTCAGCAAAACGGCGTTGAGACCGAAATCTTTGAGATTGCCGGTTGGGCAGGCGGTGTGTGCACCGCATGGGTGCGAAACGGTTACCGGTTCGACGGCTGTATCCATTGGATGGTGGGTACAAAGCCGGGCGACGACTCCTACAAATTGTATCGTGAATTCGGCGTGCTGGAAGAAGACACGGTAATCTACAACGCGGAATCCGTCAAATTGGAAATCGGCGGAGAAATGTACGAAGTACCCATGAAGATTGAAGAATTCCGGACGTTTCTGCATTCCGTTTCTACACAGGACAGCGCAGAAATTGAAAAACTCTGCGGGATTATTGAAGTTGTGATGCACGATAAAATGCCGAACGGAGCACCTTCCAATCCTTTTGATTTGATTCGGATGATAAAAGAAAGCAAAGGATTTATAAATATTGCACGCAAATATACGAACGTGACCGTCAAAGAATATGCCGAACGGTTTCAGAGCCCGACCCTGCGCAGCTTCCTGTATATGCTCATGCCCGAAGATTTTTCCGTTGTCGCCCTATTTATGATGCTGGGGACAAGGATGAGCGGAAACGCCGGCTACCCGATGGGCGGTGCGTGGGACGTGATCCGGCGCATGGAATCAAAATACCGCTCGCTGGGCGGTAAAATCCATTTTAACACAAAGGTCGACGAAATCGCGGTGGAAAACGGCCGGGCAGCGGGTGTGCGTGCCAAAGGCGTTTTATATCCTGCGGACGCTGTAATTGCCGCCTGCGACGCCTATGATACGCTGAAAAGGATGCTTGGGGGAAAGTACGCGCATCCGCAGCTTGACACCATGCTTCAGTCCTCCCCGCTGTTTTCTCCTCTGGCGGTAATCTCTTTCGGACTCAACCGAAAATTTGGAATTCCGTATTCCGTTACGTATGAATATAAAAAAGGTATCAAAACATCTCCGGATACCGTGGAGCACGGCTTTAGTCTCCGCAGCTTTGATTTTGATCCATCCGCCGCTCCGGAAAACGGCAGCAGCGTTATGGTTATGACGGGAGCTCCGCTGGATTATTGGAAAAATCTTCGTGACAGGGATATTGACGGGTATAAAAAGCAAAAGCAGCAGCTTGCGCAGGATGTGGCGGATGCAATCGAAGAGCGCATTCCCGGATTTAAGGATGCCATCGCGGTAATCGACGTGGCAACCCCCGCGACCTACGCACGGCTGGCGAATTTGTATCAGGGCTCGTTTGAAGGCTTTGAACCGATCCCTGCCGCGCTGAAAACAATGATCCGCAAAACGGTTCCCGGAGTAAAGGGGCTGTACCTCTGCGGCCAGTGGACTTCTGCCGGAGGCGGGATCTGTACGGCGGTGAGCACAGGAAAGGAAGCCGCCCGTTTGGCGATGAAAAAATTTGACCGTTAAGGGGTAAAAATGAACAAGCGCGAACAACAGAGGCTGAAACGCCGGGAACAGATTCTTAACTGCGGTCTTGATCTGATGATCAGCAAGGGCTATGAGGCCATGCAAATCCGTGACATTGCAAAAAAGCTGAATATCAGTACGGGACTGTTCTTTAATTATTTTAAATCAAAAGAAAATTTCTATGAGGAATTAATCAAGATTGGAGTTTACGGTCCGGGAAGCGTCCTTAAGCTGAATGTGGAAGGAATCGATCCCATTGAACTGTTTGAAAAGATAGCGGACGCTATTTTCGAAGCATTTCAACGCAGCCCCATGACAGCGAAGATGTTTGTTTTAATGTCACAGACGCTGCAGTCCAAATCGGTTCCGGACAGCGTCCGGAAGCTGATTGTCGGCTTTGATATGATTACGCCGATTGTACCCGTCATTCTCAAAGGGCAGCAGCTGGGAGAGATTAAGGCGGGAGAACCGGTTTTTCTCGCGGCTGCTTACTGGGGAGCCATTCAGGGAATTGCCGAAACAGCTGCCGCCCGCCCGGACTTATCCCTGCCGGAGAGCGGCTGGGCCGTGGATATTTTAAGGAAGCAACCGAAAGCATAACAACACAAAAGCGCCGGCTGAATCACTCAGCCGGCGCTCTGCTTTTGATCTGTTTATTTATTGTTCTTTATAAAGTTCCAGCTGTCCCTGCACATATCATCAAGGCTGTACTTTGCTTCCCAATGAAGTTCCTTTTTGGCCTTGGAAGCGTCGGCGTAGCATTCAGCGATGTCGCCCGCTCTGCGCGGCGCGATCTTATAGTTTACCTTTTTGCCGCTGGCTTTTTCAAACGCATGGACAACGTCCAGTACGCTGCTGCCCTTGCCCGTGCCGAGGTTGTAAGCCTGCGCGCCCTCGATGCTCTCCAGCTTTTCCAGCGCCTTGATATGGCCGGTGGCCAGATCGCAGACATGGATGTAGTCGCGCACGCCCGTTCCGTCCGAGGTGGGATAATCGTTGCCGTAGACGCTCAGGCATTCCAACTGGCCGACCGCAACCTTCATAATGTACGGCATAAGGTTGTTCGGGATCCCGTTCGGGTTCTCGCCGATCAGGCCGCTCTTGTGTGCCCCGATGGGGTTGAAGTAGCGGAGCAGGGCCACCTTCCAGCTCTTATCCGCAAAGCAGAGGTCACGCAGGATGTTTTCGATCATCAGCTTGGTGGTGCCGTAGGGGTTGGTTGTGGAAAGCGGCATCTCCTCGTTGAACGGAGCCGTGTTGTTCATCCCGTACACCGTGGCGGAGGAGCTGAACACCAGCTTGCGCACATTGTGCTTTTTCATCAGCCGGAGCAGGTTGATGGTTCCGTTCAGGTTGTTGTGGTAGTATTCGAGCGGCTTGCTTACGGACTCGCCCACGGCCTTCAGCCCGGCGAAGTGAATGACCGCGTCAATTTTATTTTCCTCAAAAATCTTCTCAAATCCGTCGTAATCGAGCATATCGCAGTCATAGACGGGAAAGGTTTTGCCGGTGAGCTTTTCCACAATTTCAAGCACTTCCGGGGAAGAATTGCTGTAATTGTCCATCACGACGACGCCGTATCCGTTGTTCAGAAGTTCCACGCAGGTATGTGAGCCGATATAGCCGGCTCCTCCGGTTACCAGTACATTCATTGTTTTGCCTCCTTATAGCGTTTGTATGCCTCGCGGAGCTCCTGTGCGGTCTCCTCGGGGCAGGTGGGATTGCAGCACGCCCACGCGCCGGTTTCGCTGGAAGCGTTGAATTTCTGTTTGTCGGCGCTTCTCATCGGCGGGAAAAATTCAATGTGGAAATGGAAGTCCTTTGAATAATCCCTCATGTTGACCGGGGCGTTGTGCATACACATCATGTAGGGGAAACGGAATCCAAAAAGACTGTCCAGCGTGCCGGCGGTATCACGGACGGTGACGCCGAGGGCGGTTTTTTCCTCCTCGGTGAAATCGGTCATGTACTGCACATGGCGGTTGGACATGATATAGACTCCGTAGGGATATTCGGTGTAGAACGGAAGGAAAACCGTAAAATGCTCGTTATGGAAGATAATCCGCCGGTCCTCTTTCCGCTC
>JAEWUH010000076.1 GCA_023397245.1 Bacillota bacterium
AACAGAGCCTGACTGATATGATCGGAAACTATGTCCCCGGCAGAACCGAATTCGATGTGGTCTATGAAATTATGCTCAAATACGGCTTACAGCCTACCTTGCCGGTGGAGCAAAGCAAAGTACCGGGGACGGATTGTAATCTGTACTCTATTGGCTTTGGCGCGCTTGTGATTTGCCTGGATGATAATATTACCACTGGTGTGGCAAACGAAATTGTGCGGCTGAACCGTGAGCTGCAGCCTGAAAACGGAATGCGCGCAGTCTTTAAGGACAATGGATTCAAGGATGACAGTGTTAAGACGAACACTATTGAAATATTGAAACTTGGCGGCGTTGTTGAGTTTGTGACGATTTGAGGGTGACTATAGAATATGAGTAACGTGGGAGTTTTTAATGATAATTATTTTGCATTTGATGATAATTTAAGACGACAGCTAAAAGCATTATCGGATATTTCATACAAAACAATGACAGACAACATAAACCGGCAGTTTAAAGCATTATCGGATATTCCAAACAAGGCCATGACAGACAACGTAAATCGGCAGTTAAAAGCATTATCAGATATTCCATACAAGACAATGATAGACAACATAAATCGGCAGTTAAAAACATTATCCGATATTCCATACAAGACTATGACAGATAATATGAATTATCAGCTACAAGAAATAACGAAGATTATAGGGAAAACTTTTGTTGATGATAATTTCAACAATCTGGTAAAAAATGTAATAGAGACGAACAATAATTATTCTGATAGTTTTGATGGCACATATTCTATAGACTCCGTAACTAATGATGAAGTCATGGAAGTAAGCAATGATTTAAAATTAATTGTATCTGATAGATTGAATTGGCAACAAAAAATAGCTAATACATTAACCAAATGGAAGGAAAAAAATCCGGTTATAGCGTTCCTTTTAAATAATATCATCATAGTAATAATTGTTGGATTAATAACGAGTTATTTCTATTCTGCTGTAACATCAAAAAAGTCAAGTGTAAAAGTTGAGCCACAGTACGGTTCACCAATAGTTTGTAAAATTGAAATAAATAAAGATGTAACAGTAATAAGCGATGTTCCTTATTATTATGAAATTAAATTTATTGATCAAAGTGATGGGCAAACAAAAACTGGCTGGATAAGTAAACGAAGTGTAAAAATTATTGAAAACGCTACTTTAGAGGAAAATGTCGAATGAAACTAAAATTCAATCCAAATCTTGAATATCAGGCGGATGCTGTTTTTGCTGTGGTTGACCTTTTCATCGGTCAGTCACCCAAGCAGTGCAATTTTACTGTCTCCAATTCCTATGGCCAGACCGGAATGGCCTATACTGAGCACGGTATTGGCAACCTGCTGGAGCTGGACGAAGAGGAACTGCTTGCCAATTTGAAGGCCGTTCAACTTAAAAACGGCATTGCACAGACAAAACATCTGAAAAAACACGACCTGAATTTTGACATTGAAATGGAAACCGGAACGGGAAAAACCTACGTTTACCTGCGTACTATCTTTGAATTGAACAAAAATTATGGGTTTACCAAATTTATCATTGTTGTACCCAGCATTGCCATTAAGGAAGGTGTACATAAATCCCTTGAAATGACGAGTGAGCACTTTAAGGGACTGTACGACAATACCATTGCAGAATCATTTATTTACGACAGCGGCAAACTGGAACAGGTGCGCAACTTTGCAGTCAGTGACAATATTCAGATTATGATTATTAATATCGATGCATTCCGTAAAAGTTTTGCAGACCCGGATAAGGAAACCAAGGCAAATATCATTCACCGTTCGAATGATAAATTGAATGGGATGAAGCCGATTGAGCTGATCAGCGAAACCAATCCATTTGTTATTATCGACGAGCCTCAGTCGGTAGATAATACCCCCAAAGCGAAAGAAGCAATCCGTTCCTTGTCTCCTGTTTGCACACTGCGCTATTCGGCTACTCATCGCGAAAAGCATAATCTTGTATATAAACTCGACGCGGTTGACGCTTATGAGCTTGGCCTTGTAAAGCAGATTGAGGTTGCCAGTGTACAGTCTATTGACTACAACAATAATGCTTATTTAAAGCTCCTCAGTGTTGACAATAAAAAATCACCCATTACAGCAAAAATAGAAGTTGCTGTGCATCATAATAACCAAGTTACCCGTAAGGTAGTAACAGTGAAGCAGGGCGATGATCTTTCTGATAAGCGCCTGACAAACCGTGAAATTTATGAGGGCTTTATCATTAACGATATTTATTGTGAGCCAGGTAATGAATATGTAGACTTTACCAGTCGCGACGAAATTCTGAGACTGGGCGTTGCCGTCGGCGATATTGATGATCTGCAGATCAAGCGTATGCAGATTAAAAAGACCATTCAGGAGCATCTGGACAAAGAACTGAGACTGAATAAACGGGGAATTAAAGTACTCAGCCTTTTCTTTATTGACAGGGTATCAAATTACCGCTATTACGATGATGAGGGCCATCCTCAAAAGGGAGTCTATGCAAGGATTTTTGAAGAAGAATACACCAAGGAAATTCAAAAGCCAAAATATAATACACTGTTTAAAGATATAGACATAACAACTGCTGCGCAGGAAGTACACGATGGGTATTTCGCGCAGGATAAAAAAGGGATACTGAAAGATACCAAAGGCAATACCGCCGATGATGAGGACGCTTACAGCCTCATTATGAAGGACAAGGAACGGCTTCTGAGTTTTGATACAAAGCTTCGCTTTATATTTTCTCATTCCGCACTTCGCGAAGGCTGGGACAACCCAAATGTATTCCAAATCTGCACGCTGAATGAAACAAATTCCAATATTAAGAAGCGGCAGGAGATCGGGCGCGGCATGCGCTTGTGCGTTAATCAAGACGGAGAACGTTTAGGCGGCTTTGAAGTAAATACTCTTACTGTAATGGCTAATGAAAGCTACGAAGAGTTCGCCGCTACGCTCCAGAAGGAAATCGCCGATGAAGAGAATATCAAATTTGGCATATTGGAAACACACAGCTTCGCAAACATCCTTGTAAAACATGATGATGGCAGCAGCGAATACCTTGGGCAGGAAATGTCAGAGAAGTTATATAAACATTTCGAGGGCAAGGGTTATATTGATGTAAGCGGTAAGGTTCAGGATGCGCTAAAAATGGCGTTAAAGCATAATTCGCTTGATTTACCGCCGGAAGCAGAAGCAAATCGCAGCGGCATTATGATGGTTGCAAAAAAAGTGTGCAGCAACCTCAATGTTCAAAATGCAGATAAAAAGCGCACGGTGCAGCTCAATAAACAAGTTTACTTGAGTGATGATTTTAAAGAACTGTGGGAAAAAATTAAATATAAGACAACCTATTCAGTACAGTTTGATACAGAGCATCTGATTTCCGAATGTGTGAAAGAAATTCAGCTTGGGTTGAATGTAAAAGCCAGCAGCATGTTATACACTAAAAGCCAGCTCAGTATCCAGGCAAGTGGAATTGAAACAAAAGAGACGAAACATATTACGGAACAGCCTAGTGATGTGCGGGAAATACTGCCGGATATTATTTCATTTCTGCAAAACGAAACGAATCTTACGCGCCGAACAATCGTCCGCATTTTAACTGAGAGCAAAACGTTGCATCTGTTTAAAAAGAATCCTCAAACCTATATGGATGAAGTCGCCAAGATTATTGTCCGCAAGATGCGGTTGCTTCTGGTTGACGGGATTAAATATACCAAAATTGGTGGTAGTGAATTCTATGCGCAGGAACTGTTTGAAAGCGAAGAGCTTTCCGGCTATCTTTCTAAGAATATGGTGAACAGCACAAAATCTCCATTTGAGTATGTGATTTATGATTCAGGAAAAGAACTTGAGTTTGCGCAGAAGTTTGAAGACAACGATGATGTCAAAGTTTATGCAAAGCTGCCGGATTGGTTTATTATCAACACGCCTCTTGGCGGATATAATCCTGACTGGGCAGTGCTTGTCAATGTTGACGGCGAGCAGAAACTCTATTTTGTCGTTGAAACCAAGGGAAATGTAAATTCTGAAGCATTACGACGGACTGAGTTAGACAAAATTAAATGTGGCCGAAAGCACTTTGAAGCGCTGGGCAATCAAATTCAGTTCCAAGAAGCGGATGATTTTGATAAGTTGATTGAAAATGTGAGGGCATAAACATATAGCGATCAAACACTGTTTTTCAAGGAGAAAAAGAAATGTCTGAAATAAAATATGAAATCAGGAAGGAACTTGGCGTTTTATCAGAAAATGCAAAAGGTTGGAAGAAAGAGCTAAACCTTGTCAGTTGGAATGAACGTGATCCCAAGTACGACATCCGTGACTGGTCTGATGGCCATGAAAAGCTTGGCAAAGGGATTACGCTGACTGGCGAAGAAGTTAAGAAGCTACGTGATATTTTGAACGAAATAGATCTGTAGTTGTTTAGTTGCTTCACATTACGATAATTAGAACGGAACACGGAGAACAGTATGATTAGAGAAATTTGTAAAGATACATTTATTTTGGGTAGAAAATCTGTGCCGGCAACCAAGAATGATATGCCTGTGGTAGTGGACCTTCTGGACACTCTAAAAGCGAATGCAAATCAATGTGTCGGTATGGCGGCTAATATGATCGGTGTCAGTAAATGCATTATTGCGTATAGCGTAGGGACGATGAACAAACCTATGATTAACCCAATTATCATAAAGCGTTCTGACTCATATGAAACCGAGGAAGGCTGTCTGTCACTGAACGGCGCACGAAAAACCACTCGTTACCGATCCATTGAGGTGGAGTTCCTAGACCGGAATTTTGAGAAGCAGAGGCAAACCTTTACTGACTTTCCGGCCCAGATCATTCAGCACGAAGTTGATCACTGCAACGGAGTTCTGATTTGAATGCAGACGATCGATGATGCGCTTGAAAAGCTAAAGACCTCAAAATGTCGAGCCAGTTTTGCCTTGAAAGAAAAAGATAGGGCATTAGCCAGATGATTAATAGGGAATACAGATGCACACTTTAGGATAGACAAGGAGAAAGGGTGAGGGGATTAAATGTCGGAAGTATTTCGGTTTCATGATCATATAATGCTTCTGGCGGATTATAAAGACCCGGAGCCCCATAAACATCTGGCAGCTCATATCATCATTTCCCTTGGAAGAGAAATGGAGTGGCAAATTGAACAGGAATGTGTCAAATGCCGTGGAATTTGCATTGGTCCCAATATATTGCATTCAGGAAAGACTTCTAAAGACGATTCAATCGTTTTTCTATTTACAGAAATCAGCAATTACGCGTTTTCCCTTAATCAACAGCATCTGCATGGGAAACCTTATGCCGTATTAGAAGATGAAGTAATCGAGCGAGCTATTTTCGAGTACAAGAAACATCCAAAAGATAGAGAGCAAATGGACGCTTCCATACTTTCCATCTGCGGTGTAACCAATAATCAGAACTATCACTATGACAATCGCATCAAGAATGCTCTTTCTTATATCAATAAACTGGAAACAATTGATGGTGGAATCGTTGATGAGCTGAGCCAACAGGTATATTTGTCAAAAAGCCGTTTGTCCCATTTGTTCAGGGAACAAACCGGAATGACACTGCACAGCTACTTAGCGTTTGAAAAGTTGCGTAAGGCCTATCAGTATCTCGGCGATGGAAAGAATATTACGGAAAGCTGTATGTTGGCTGGATTTGATAGCCCGTCTCATTGCGCAGCAACTTGTAAACGAATGTTTGGTATATCAATCAGAGACGTATCTAAAACAATAGCAGCTAAATGAAAGTCAAACACCTCTATTTCCTATAAAATTAGAGTAGGAAATGAGGTGTTTGTTTTTGGTCGATTTCAAAATAGGGACATATCGGTTAAATGAGGATTCAAATTTCAATTTTCAGCTGAACCGTGTCATTTTATGGGGCGGTGGAAGGTTGGAAGATGTTCAAAAAGTTGCATCTGGGATTCACACCTGCACTGATTGGAAAAAGAGTTTGATTACTCTTGGCGCTGAGGCAGAAAAAGGCGGAAGAACCGAAAATGCAATTGCCTACTACCGCATGAGTGAATTCTTTATGTTTGACGGCGACTCGGATAAGAAAAAGTATTACCTTCTGGCAACAAAGATGTTCTACGATTATTACCGGGAATACTTTGAAAGCGGAAAAATAAAGCAATACCAGGTGCCTTACGAGAATGTAAAACTGCCGGTTTTATTCGCTCCTGCTGCGAGAGACAAAAAGGGCACGCTCCTGCTTCACGGCGGAAATGACTCCTATATGGAAGAGTTTTTCTTCGTTATGCTGTATTTTGCGGAACAGGGCTATGATACCTACCTGTTTGAAGGGCCGGGTCAAGGTGGCGTGCTCCGAGTTCAGAATAAACATTTTACGTATGAATGGGAAAAGCCGGTTAAGGCGCTGCTGGATACTTTCAATCTGAACCAAGTTACGATTATCGGCGCATCTCTCGGCGGTATGCTTGCGCCGCGGGCTGCGGCATTTGATAAAAGAATAAATAGAGTTATTGCCTGGTCAGTTTTTACCAATTTTCTTGACGTACTGATTGGCACGAGACCCGCCAAAGTACAGCGCATGATCCGCTTCTATCTGAAGCATAATCTGAAAGCGCTTGCCAATGCGATTGTCGGATATAAAATCAAGCATGGAGACGAGATGGTCAAATGGGGCTTTCTTCACGGTATGTATGCCTATGAAGCTAAAACGCCCTTTGAGTATCTGAAAAAGATGGATCAGTATCAGATTTATAATATTGCGGACCAAATTACACAGGATATTCTGATTTTGGGAGCGACAAAGGACCATTTTATTGATTACCGTACTGTCAGTTCCGAAATCAGCGCATTAACAAACGCGCGATCCATTACGGTTCGAATTTTTACGGAAAAAGAGCACGGCGAGTCCCATTGCAATATTGGAAATGTCAAGCTGGCCTGCGATACGATGATAAACTGGATGGAATACATCAACGACAACGAACCATTCGCTCATTAAGAAAGGAAATAGTAATATGACAGTCTTATATTTTACTACCACAGGCAACTGCCTGTATGTGGCAAAAAAGATAGGCGGACATTTATGCTCGATTCCTCAAGCGGTAAAATCCGAAAACTACACATTTCAGGATGATCAAATCGGCATCGTTTTCCCGGTTTACGGTTTGTGTGTGCCGCCGTATGTGCAGGACTTTCTGCGCAAGGCGCAATTCGAATGTGACTATCTGTTTGCTGTGCTTACTTATGGCTTCTATGACGGCGCAGCTGCCAGCCACCTGCTGGAACTTGCTTCCGGCTGCGGTCACCATTTTTCTTATGTCAATACAATAAAAATGACAGAAAATTATCTCCCCGGTTTTGATATGAAAAAGCAAATTGAAAAGGAGCCGAAAAAGAATATCGATCAAAATCTTCAGCATATTCTTTCTGACTTGAAGGAAAGAAAGCAGTGGATTCACAAAGATTCCTGGATGGATGGACTCCTAACAAAAAGCCACCAGAAGAATTATGCCTACAACGGTGGAATCGGAGTAACCAAAAATTACCGAGTTGAGAAAACCTGCCAGGGGTGCGGCACCTGCGTTCAGGTTTGTCCGGTGGATAATATCCGTTTAGTAGATTCAAAACCGGTTTTTGGATCGAATTGTATTTACTGCCTTGGATGCATACAAAACTGTCCGCAAAACGCAATTCATCTGACCGATGAGAAAAGCACCGTGAGATTTCGGAATCAGAACGTCAAACTGGAAGAAATTATAGCATCCAATCGATAGAAGAATGTGAAAAGCCCTATATAGAAAATATCTATTTGACGACAGATGCTTATCCAACAATTTGCCCCAAATGCCATCGACCCTTTATCATATCGGCCGTAAGG